>NZ_JFAQ01000260.1 GCF_001304695.1 Xanthomonas axonopodis | reverse complement strand
ATCGGCTTGCACCACCATCGCTGCGAAGCACTTATCCTCGCATCTTTGGAACTTGATCAGCGTTGCCTTAGGAGCGACTTGCTGTTTCCGCGATCGGCGTCTGCGCTGCATGCTGCCAGCCCTCCATCAACAGATTGGCCAGCACCACCGGGTCGTGATCGAAGTGATGCCCCCCCGGACGTGCCAGCACCTGCACGCCACGTGCGCGCAGCTCCGGGCACAGCGTGTCTTTTTCTTCGTCTCCGTAGATGCATTGCAGGCGGTGCGGATCCAGCGCCCGGATGGCCGGCTCCACATCGCGCTCGGCATCGTTATGCCAGCCCAGCCAGCCACCGACACGCACCTTGAAGTCAGCCTCGTGGCCCAGGCCGAGCAGGCTGACGAACTGCACCGAGGCGCGTTGCTGGGGCGAGAGTTCTGGATAGGCGAACGGCAATACATCGGCACCGAACGAATACCCCACCAGGGCGACGTGCTGGATGTGCCAACGCTGGCGATAGCTCGCGATCACCCGATCCAGATCCGCGCCCACCTGCTGCGGCGTGCGGCTGCCCCAGAAGTAGCGCAGGCTGTTCCAGCCCACCACCGACACGCCCTGTTGCTGCAATTGCGCGGCAATGCCTTTATCCAGCTCGCGCCAGCCGCCATCGCCGGACAGCATCACCACCAGACGGTCGCTGCCGGGTGCGTGCAGTTCCACGAGCGGCAGGTCGCCCAGACCTTGCGACTGCGCCGCCAGGAAGTGCCCGCGTGTGGCCGCTGCGATCTGCATCGGGCTGGATGCGTCGGCCAGATCGTCCAGGAAGCCTTGGCTGGCATTGGGCAGATCGCGCGAGCAGGCCAGGCCTGGATCCTTGGTGCCGGCGTCGGCAACCACCGCGCCTCCCAGCACGTCGGGCGCGGCCGAGGCCACTGCCTGGCGCACCAGCACCGCGCCGTCGCCCTGCCCCACCAACACCGGCGGCAGAAACGCATCGACATGCTCGGCGCGCAACAATTTCTTGCCCAGTCGCTCGGCATCGTCGGCCAGCGAGCTACAGGCGGCTTGATGCGAGCGCACGCGTTCGCGGTAATTGGCGGTGTCGACCACTGCCACCAGTGCGCCATCGTTGCTCAGCATGTCGGCCAGCTGCTGGCTGTTTTGCGGATGATCGCTGTCGGACAGCAGGATCACCATCGCCTTGGGCGTACCTTCCGGGCGAAACACTTCGACCGAGCCGTAATGCCCAGCGGTATTACTGTGCTGCAGATGCCGCGCCACGGCATAGCCACTGCCGCCGATCAGCAAGATCGCAATCACCCAACGAAACATTTTGATCCCCATGCCCATCACGGCAGTCGCTTGATAGCGGCTGCAATTTGACCACAGCAGACACGACCGGTTTCATCGCCAGTGCACGCGGTGTTCGTTGTTGTTAAGCCAACTGAATCCCAGCTGTTGCGCATGGCGCCTGGTCAGCGCAGCGCGTGGCCTGCCCGCGTCCACTGCACGCTAAGGACCGGGAACCGACGCCCCGTAAACTTCCGCTCCTCATTTGGTCGCTAGATTCCGCGTGCCACGCGAAAGCCGATACGCGCACTGGTGGTGTCCGAGTCCTGCGACTGCCGCCAGGCCGCGCGCGTCTGTTGCGGCGAATTGGCCCAGCTGCCGCCACGAATCATGCGTTGCCGGCAGCCCGGGTTGTACCAGGCAGCGCCATCGGCCGGTGCACGGCGGTAGCTGGCGTGCCAGCAGTCGGCCACCCATTCGCTCAGGTTGCCGCCCATGTCATGCAGACCCCAGGCGTTGGCGCGAAAACTGCCGACCGGCGCCGGGCCCCAAAAGCCATCGCCGTAGCCGACGAAGCCGTTGTTCCAGTGCCGGCCGCTGCGCGAAACGTCGTTGCCGCCGGTGAAGTTGCCGGCATCGGCCGGCGGCGAGCCCGCGTTGCCCCACGGATACCGCCCGGTGGTGCCGGCACGCACCGCATACTCGAACTCGGCCTCGCTGGGCACGTGGTAATGGCGGCCGGTCTGTTCCGACAGCCAGGACGCATACGCTTCGGCGTCGCGAATGCTGACGTGCATCACCGGGCTGTTGGGCGCGGCCTGGGCGCCGTTGTAGTCGGACTGCCAATCCACGCCGCTGCGGCGGATGAAGTTGCCGCTGCGCTCGTCGTAGACCACCGAATGCCCACGCCGGGTGGCACGCGGGCGCGCGCCGGTGGCTTCGACGAATTGGCGGAACTCGGCAACCGTGACCTCGGTGATCGACAACGCAAAGCCGCGTGCGAAGCGCACGTAATGGGCCGGGCGCTCGTTGTCGGAAGCGCCCGGTTCGGCATCGCCGGCGCCCATCTGGAATGCGCCATGCGGCACCACGATCATCTGCGGCCCGCGCCCGCCCACCTTGAGCCCGTCGGTGAATACCTGCCCGGGACGGAAGCTGCCGTAATGCGTGGCAAGCTCCAGCCGCCGGCGCAGATCGCCGGCCACCGCATCGCCGGGGTCGGCGATGCGCAGCACTTCGGCAAGTTTCTCGCCGGCTGCCTTGAGCCCGCGCGGCGAGGTCAGATCGTGCAGACCGGCGTCGTGCAACGCAGCGATCTGCGCCCGGCGCACGCGTTCCACCCGCGCGCGCGCATCGGCGATGGTAGGCGCACGATCGCGTACCTGCCCCGCCATCTGCAGCCAGTAATGGGCACCGATGAAGTCGCTTGCCTGCGCCGCCTGTTCGGCGCGCTCCAGCAGGCCGCTTTCCACGGCGGCCAGGCCTTGCCGGGTGCGCGGGTTGTCGGGATCCAATTGCGCGGCATCGCGAAAATTCACCAGCGCGCCATTGCCGTCTTCGCCCAGCCGCCCGCCGCGCAGGTCCTCTTCGCCGGCGCGATTGAACGCGAGCACGCGCTGCGCGGTTTCCACCTCGCGCTGCAGTGCGCGCACCTTCGGGTCCTGTGGCGCAAGGGCGAGCGCGACGAAAGCCACTTCGCGCGCCTGCTCCAACGCGTTGTCCTGGCGCTCGGTTTGTTCGATCAGCGCCGCGCCGCGTTCGAGCAACCGGCCACGCGCCTGCTCCAGGCCGCGCCGGCTGGCTGCATCCTTGTCACCGGCGCGCTGCTGGATCGCCAGATACAACGGGATCGCATCGCCGGCATCGCGATACAGGCGATCTTCCCGCAATGCCTGGTCGGCGCGCTTACGCACCTGCGCGAGGGGCTCGTCGCCCAGCTCCACCGCCGGCGCTTGCCATTGCGCCACGGTTTCGGCTGATTCTTCACCACCGATGGAAACGTTCGGCTTGCTCGGCACGGCGGCAGGCGCCGGTTGCGGCGCGACCGCAGGCGCGAGCGTCGGTGTGCGCGAACAGCCGCACACGTTTAGAGCGGCCAGCAAGACGTAGCGAGCAGCCCTTAGGCGGGTGTGGCCGGTGCGCAGGAACCGGGGAGTCCGCATGCTAGCTGCCGATTCCACGCACCGGCCGCGCCCGCCTGCTGGCTGCGCCGGCGTTTCGCCAGTCGCTCCCAGCGCGACCACTGCCCACGCTGCCATCCGGTCACCGCACTCACCCACCACCTGCTCCTTCCAATGCTCTGCCGCACGACAGGCGATCGCGACGTTAGGCTATTCTGCGCGCTCTGCGCAAACCCTTGCCGCTGACGGAAATCACGTGCCCCATTGGATCACCCAACCCTCCGAGCTGACTGACCGCCTGCAGGCAGCGCGACCATCGCGCATCGGCCTGGATACCGAATTCATTCGCGAACGCACCTACTGGCCGCAGCTGGCGCTGGTGCAGATGGCCATCGGCGAGGAGATCCTGCTGATCGACCCGCTGATCCCCGGCATGAACGCGGCGCTCAAGGAGTGGTTGACCGCCACCGACATCGTCAAGGTGATGCATAGCGCCAGCGAAGACCTGGTCACGTTCAAATGCGCATGTGGCGCCTTGCCGCGGCCGGTGTTCGACACGCAGATTGCCGCAGCGCTGGCCGGTGTCGGCGGCGGCATGGGCTACCAGAAACTGGTGCAGGAAGTGACCGGCACCTTGCTGACCAAGGGCGAAACACGCTCGGACTGGATGCGTCGCCCGTTGTCGCCGTCGCAGCTGGACTATGCCGCCGATGACGTGCGCTATCTGTTTGCGATCCACGATGCGCTCAGCCGCCGCCTCGCCGAGCAGGGCCGCCTGGAGTGGCTGGCCGAAGATGCCGACCGCCTGCTCGCCACGGTGGAGCACGACGATGGCGAGCGCTGGCCGCATGTGAGCCTGCGCGCCGCAAAATTTCTGGAACCGGCGGCGCAACGACGGCTACTACGCCTGCTGCGTTGGCGCGACCTGCAGGCGCGGCAGAGCGATCGCCCCCGCAGCTGGATCCTGGACAACGAACTGGCCAGCCAGCTGGCGCGGTTTCCGCCTGCCGATCTTGAGGCCTTGCTACGCCAGTTCGATAAATTCCCCAACGCGCCGCGCAAGCTCGCCAATGCGGTGTGGGAGACACTCAACACCCCGCTGCCGGACGAAGAGCATGCGCCGCTGGCGCAAGCCGCCACCGACGGCAACAAGGCCGTACTCAAACGCCTGCAGGACACCGTGGCGCAGCGCAGCCGCGAACTCGGCCTGCCGGACGGCCTGCTGGCCTCGCGCCGCCATCTGGAGACCTTGATGGAACAGCGCAGCTGGCCTGCGGCGCTGGGCCAGTGGCGCCGCGCCCTGCTGGAAGCACAGTTGATGCCGCTGCTGGAAAACACTGCAGAGTAGGATTGCGGCGTTTATGGTCCCAGAGCCTGCAGCGATGCGGGCTCCTCGTCAGGTGCTGGCGAGCGGCCGAGAACCGGCTCATGCCGCCTCGCACGCAGTGGCGCAGTGCGTGAGAAAGAGGCGAAGCGCCTGGGTCGCATGGCGATTCACTGCCGGCCGCGCCCGCGCAGCGGCGATGCCGGCATTCTCTCCGTCGCACCGCATCAGTCCTCGTCCTGCTCTGCCCACCGCGCCAGGTTCTGCCGGATGCGGTCCATGTCTGCCCAGGGGTCCTTGCGCCGACGGCGCAGCTTCTCCGGGACATCGCGCAAGGTGAACGCATCGGCGCGCTGCAGCTTGGACAGGTCTGACCACGCCAGCGGCAACGCGACTGGCGCTCCCGGGCGGCCGCGCAACGAATAGGACGCGACTGCAGTGGCGCCACGGCCGTTGCGCAGGTAGTCGACGAAGATGCGCTTGTTACGCAGCCGCTTGGTGACAGTGGCGATGAACCGCTGCGGCTCAGCCTGCGCCAAGGCATCGGCAAATCCCTTGGCGAAACGCTTGGTCACCTACCAGTCGCAGCCGGGGTTCAAGGGCACCACCACGTGCAGCCCCTTGCCGCCGGAGACACGCAGGAACGATTCCAGCTCCAGTTGCGCCAGCAGCTTACGGATATCGGTGGCCGCCCGTTTGACCTCGGCAAACGGCACGTCCGGGCCCGGATCGAGATCGAAGACCACCCGGTCGGCAACATCCGGGCGGTCGGCATGCGAGCCCCAGGGATGGAATTCCAGCGCATTGAATTGCACCAGTTCCAGCAAGCCGGGCGCGTCTTCGACCACCAGGTAATACGCATTGGTACCGGTCTCTTCGACCAGCTTAACCGAGCTCACACGCTCGAGGCCGGCGGTGTGGTGCTTCTGGAAAAAACACGGTTTTTCCACGCCACTGGGGCAGCGGATGATGGACAGTGGCCGTCCTACGATCTGCGGCAACAGGTGATCCATCACCGCCCCGTAGTAGTCCCAGACATCGCCCTTGGTCGCACGGATATCCGGGTAGATCAGCTTGGTCGGGCTGGACAGCGACGGCAGCGCAGTCGAGGACGGTGTGGCAACCGCGGATTTGCGCGCTGGTGCTGTTGCCCGCGTCGCTGCACGTTTGGGCGCCTGGGTGACCGCGTTTTTGGCAGCACGGGTCTTTGCCGAGCGCTTGGCAGACGACGATGCAGCCGGGCCGTTTCCGGCATCGCTGTCGGCCAGATCGGCAATGCGTTTGTCCGGGCGCAGCGCCTTGAACGATGCCTGGCGCAATAACTGTTGCCCACCAATGCCGCGATAGAACACCTCCACCACAAAGCGCGGCGCAAACCAGGTGGCGCCGCGCAGGTCGGTGTCTTCGGTGGGAATATGCGCGGTAGGTTTGCGCCCGCCGCCTTCCAGTTGCCGGGTGACCTCGCGCATCAAGGCATCGGAGAAACCGGAGCCCACACGGCCGACGTACAACCAACCATGCACCGGGTCAGGCGTGGCCAGCAACAGCGAACCAAAACCACTGCGGCTGCCCTTGGGCGCAGTGTAGCCGACCACCGCATATTCCTGGCTGGCCAGTTGCTTGGTCTTGCGCCAATCGTCGCTGCGCCCACCGCGATACGGGCGATCCGCACGTTTGGAAATGATGCCTTCGAAGTGCTGTTCGCCGGCTAACCGGAACGCCTCGGTGCCATCGCCTTCGACGTGCGAGCTATAAGCCAGATGCGTGTTGGGTGCAGCCTCCAGCACCTGCTGCAACAGCTGCTTGCGCTCGCGCAGCGGCGCCTCGCTGATGTCCACCCCGTCCACATGCAGTAGATCGAACACCGCCAACGCCAGTGGCACCTGGCGCTCGCCGGACAAGGTGGCCTGCAGCAGGTTGAAGTCTTGCTTGGTGCCGCGCCCGGCGATCAATTCGCCATCGATCTGCGCGCTGCGCAGGCCCAGCGACTGGATGGCATCGGCAATTTCCGGTGTTTTGTCGGTCCACTCCAATGCATTGCGCGACCACAGCCTTACCTTGCCGTCGGTGACCGTGGCCAGGATGCGGTAACCGTCCCATTTGATTTCATGCAGCCACTGCGCGCCTTCGGGCGGGGACTGCCCCAGCTTGGCCAGCTGCGGCGCGAACGCGGCATCCTCCATCTCGGCGCGACGTGCGTTGCTCAGCGCCAGCGCCTGTTTCGCCCAAGTCCCACGCTTTTTCGCCGAAGGCGGCGGCACGGTCGTCAGCGCCTTGCGCTGAGTCTTGCCGCCGCCTGCGCTGCGTACATCGTCGGTAGGCGCGGCAGCGACGTCGGCCAGTAGGTCATCGGCCTCAAAGGTGCCGGCGTAGGCGTCGTCCTCTTTGAACAACAGCCACTGCGGCTGCCGCGCCGGCTTGCCCGAACGCACCAAATGCCAGCCGCCCTTGAGCTTGTTGCCGAACAACTCAAAGCGCAGATGCCCCTTGGCCAACTGCGCTTCGGGGTCGCACGCGGTGGCCCACACGCCATGGTCGAACTGCGCCACGTGCCCGCCGCCGTATTCGCCCTTGGGAATCTCGCCCTCGAAGCTGGCGTAATCGACCGGGTGGTCTTCCACCTCCACTGCCATGCGCTTGACCTTGGGGTCGTAACTCGGCCCCTTGGGTACCGCCCAGCTCTTGAGCGCATCGCCTACCTGCAGACGGAAGTCGTAGTGGCGGCGGCTGGCGTGGTGCAGCTGTACCACGAAGATCGCACGCTGCCCTGGCGGCAAGGCCTTGCCCGGCTCCGGCTCGCGGGTCTTGTCGAAGCTGCGCTTGCGGCGGTATTCGCTCAGGCTCATGGCAGACCTTCCCGCTTATTTACCCAGGTGTTGGCGAACGCTGGCAGCCATTGGCCCCACCTTCTGCACAGCCGCTTTCAGTTCATCGGCACTGACGCCCAGGGTCTTGGTCCAGTACTGCAGCTCATAGGCTTCATTGACGTTGATGCGGTCGCAGTCCGGCGAACCGACGTTGCGTTTATCGTCACTCATGACATGCTCCTGTATCGCCGTGGTCGGGTCTGCTAACGTGAGTCTTCGGCCCAGCAGCACCCTTGACGACAATGCGAAAGCGTTCGAACAGGCGTAGTGAAAGGCCTGTTCACGCCATGTGCAAGCCCCTGTTTCACAACGGCCGCTCCCGGGCCCCATGCCATAATGCCGCGCGCCCTTCGGGCGGCCTGTCCACTCTTATTCCGAGGCCATACCTCTGTGAGCAATACCTCTTCGAAACTGGATTCCATCGCGCAAGCCAAAGCCAAGCTGCTGGACGAATTGCAGAAGCTGGAAGAACAGGAGAAAACCGAGCGCGCGAGCGAGGCATCCTCTGCGCATGCCACCATCGTTTCGCTGCTCGAGCAGTTCGCCGGTCACTTCAACACCAAGCAGCGCAACGACATTGCCGCTTACCTGGGCACCACTGCCGCGCGCAAGGAAGTGACCAAGAGCGGCCGCAGCGAAGTGAAGCCCAAGTACGAACTGCCGCACACCGGTGAAACCTGGTCCGGTCGTGGCCGTACGCCGAAGGCTTTCGCTGCCTGGGAAGGTTCGGTGTCGTACAAGGAATGGAAGGCCAAGAACCCGGACCTCAAGTTTCCGCTGGTTCGCGAGTAAGGCGGAAGCCCGCAGGACGGTGCCGCGCCGCACGGTCGGCCGCGTCCTTGGCTTGGCGAACCACGCGGCTTGTGGGTAGAATCGAAGCACGTGGGGCGGTAGCTCAGCTGGGAGAGCGTCGCGTTCGCATCGCGAAGGTCGAGGGTTCGATCCCCTTCCGCTCCACCATCGAGTCAAACGCACGAGCCCTGGAGATGTCATGTTTCCGGGGCTTGTGCGTTTTGAGGGGCTGGGGGCGAACTGCGGTGCAGGCTCGGCCGGTCGCCGTGGCGTGGGGATCACATCGCGCGCGCTAACGTCCGGCTTCACTCCACAACGGACCTCCACCATGAGCAAGAAAGATCAACAACCCGACGACGTCGCCGACGATGCGCACGGCGTGATCGAGAGCCAGCAAGACCGCAAGCACGACGATGCCGCCAAGCAGCGCCCGGGCCAGGAAGATCTGAAGGTGCACGACGCGCACAGCCGTCGCCCTACTGGAAAGGCTGGCCAGGGAGAGTGAGTTGATCAACCCTGCAGCCTGGCTCCGCGCCTTGCCGCGGCAAGGC
>NZ_JFAQ01000026.1 GCF_001304695.1 Xanthomonas axonopodis | reverse complement strand
GGGGGACGTCGGCGCAAACCCGCATCGGGCGGCTTGGTTCACTCGGACCAAGGGTCGGTCTACACCAGCGATGACTGGCAGAGTTTCCTGGCCTCCCATGGCTTGGTATGCAGCATGAGTCGGCGCGGCAACTGCCACGATAACGCCCCGGTAGAGAGCTTCTTCGGCCTGCTCAAACGCGAGCGGATCAGGCGGCGGGTCTACCCCACCAAGGACGCCGCACGCGCCGAGGTGTTCGACTACATCGAGATGTTCTACAACCCTAAACGCCGTCATGGTTCAACGGAGGACCTGTCCCCTGTAGAGTTTGAACGGCGCTACGCGCAACGAGGGTCTTGAGTGTCTACGGAACCCTGGGCGTATCAAATTGCATATGGAATCTCCCTCTTCTGAGTAGAGTCTATCGCCCTCATTGCCTACCAGGACAGGGACGCTCGAATTAAACCCGAGTTTCACGCCGCTCGCACCATCACCGCATACGCCCGTGCGTCTGCTCTGGGTAGCGGTCTGCGGTGCATAGACGCCTTGGTCATTGGCGCCTGCCACACCGGTCTTGACCTGACGCTCCCACGACTCGGTGGTCGGATTGCGCTGCCAGTTCTGATTGTCCAGACCCGTCTGGTCGCCAGGCTTGGCCGGTAGGTTGAATGGATCCTGCGGCGGCGGCACCTTGCCCAGCGCCAATTCGATTGCCTTGGCATTTGCCATGGCGCCCAGCTCTTGTGACTTGGCGTAGCTGGCCCGCACCGGAGCCTGGCTAGGGGCGTCGTGCCCATCCGCACCACGCGCGAAAGCGCCTTGGCGCTGCCAATCCCGTCCGTTGAACTGCCACTCCACCCGAGCCTCGTCGATCTGGTGATAAATGGCGCGGTTGTCCAACAGGTTGCGCCCTTGTCGAAGGCCTTGCTCATCAACAGCGCATCGCCGACCACCAGCGCCGCAGGGACGAAGCCGCTGCCGCTGCCCAATGCTGCTGCCGTAGACGCGACGTCCCCCCGATTTTGAGTAGCACGCCAGTTTGGAGTCCAATTCCCTACCTGAAGGAGATTGGACGTGAAGAAGCGTTTTACCGAGGAACAAATCATTGGCTTTTTGCGCGAGGCCGAAAGCGGCGTGGCGATCAAAGATCTGTGCCGGCGACATGGCTTCAGCGAAGCCTCGTATTACCTATGGCGCAGCAAGTTCGGTGGGATGAGCGTGCCCGATGCCAAGCGGCTCAAGGAGTTGGAGGCCGAGAACACGCGCCTGAAGAAGCTGCTGGCCGAGCAGCTGTTCGAGAA
>NZ_JFAQ01000259.1 GCF_001304695.1 Xanthomonas axonopodis | reverse complement strand
AACTATGGGTGCGTGCAAGCGTTATCCGATTGCCGACAACACCACCGATGCCGGCCGCGCCAAGAACCGTCGCGTCGAAATCCTCCTGATTCCCTTGCGTGCAGAAGGCGCTGCCAGCAACAGCGGCATGCGCTGAGTGTGATGCAGTAACCCGTGGTGAGTCGGATGACTAAGAGCGGCTAACAAAACTACTGCGCAGCCGCCAGGCGGGCGCGGCCGGTGCTCAGAATCCTCATGTACCCCTCGTACACTCCGGTTCCTGTGCGCCGTCCACGCCCACCTGACGACCGCTCGCTACGTTTTGTTAGCCACTCTAAGTGCGCTGACAGTCAGATGCATCGCGCCAGCAGCGCGCGACAGGTTGCGCAGACGTACCGCACTGACGAAGCCTTGCAATGCGTGAAGCGGCGGACGCGACATGGCCAACCCTTGAATGGAATTCAATATTCACTTGTAAAAGCCTCGCTTTCACGTCCCCTAGCCTGCGCCTACTGTGGATTCCACTCAAGTGGAGGTGGGTCATGCGCATCTTTAGCTAACTGTTGTTTCAGCACGGCCACATTGCCGATGTGGCACTGGCCCAGCGCCTGGCGGAACCGGACACGGCGGCGGACCCGATGCAACGGTAGACCTCAATGGAAGCACCGGAATCTATCGCGACTCCACAGCAAAGCGCACAAACGATAACCGACCAGCCTTCGCAAACCCGGCGCGAGCGACGCATGGCGCGGCTCAGCCGACGCCTGCTGCGTGACGTGACGGCATTGTCGCCGTTTCGCTGAAACGACAAGGCCCGTCTCCTGCGAGACGGGCCTTGGGGACGACGTGCGTCTAGAGCGCACGCGGTGCGGCGACTCAGGCCTTCAGCGTGGCCAGGATGTCGTTGAAGGTCTTGCTGGGGCGCATCGCCTGGCTGACCTTGGCCAGGTCGGGATGGTAGTAACCACCGATCTCCACCGGCTTGCCCTGCGCGCCGTTGAGCTCGGCCACGATCGTGGCTTCGTTCTCGGTCAGGGCCTTGGACAGCGGTGCGAACTTGGCCTGCAATGCCGTGTCTTCGGTCTGCGCGGCCAGGGCCTGCGCCCAGTACATCGCCAGATAGAAATGGCTGCCGCGGTTGTCGAGCTCGCCGACCTTGCGCGCAGGCGACTTGTTGTTGTCCAGGAACTGACCGTTGGCGACATCCAGCGCCTTGGCCAGCACGGTGGCCGAGGAGTTTTCGTAATGGTTGCCCAAGTGTTCGAGCGAGGCGGCCAGGGCCAGGAATTCACCCAGCGAATCCCAGCGCAGGCAGTTCTCTTCGACGAACTGCTGCACATGCTTGGGTGCCGAACCACCGGCACCGGTTTCGAACAGGCCGCCGCCGGCCATCAGCGGCACGATGGAGAGCATCTTGGCACTGGTGCCCAGTTCCATGATCGGGAACAGGTCGGTAAGGTAATCGCGCAGCACGTTACCGGTGACCGAGATGGTGTCCTGGCCCTTGCGAATGCGCTGCAGCGAGAAGGTCGTCGCTTCCACCGGCGGCAGGATGCGGATATCCAGTCCGTTGGTGTCGTGATCCTTCAGATACTGCTCGACCTTGGCAATCACCTGCGCATCGTGCGCGCGCGCCTTGTCCAGCCAGAACACCGCCGGCGTATCGCTCAGGCGGGCGCGCTCCACGGCCAGCTTCACCCAGTCCTGGATCGGCGCGTCCTTGACCTGGCACATGCGCCACAGATCGCCGGCCTCCACCGCGTGTTCGAATACCGTCTTGCCGTTGCCATCGGTGACCTTGACGGTGCCGGCAGCGGCCATCTGGAACGTCTTGTCGTGCGAGCCATATTCTTCGGCCTTCTGCGCCATCAGCCCGACGTTTGGTACCGAGCCCATGGTGGCCGGATCGAACGCACCATGCGCCTTGCAGTCGTCGATCACCGCCTGATACACGCCGGCGTAGCAACGATCCGGGATCACCGCCTTGGTGTCCTGCAACTTGCCTTGCGCATTCCACATCTGGCCGGAGTCGCGGATCATCGCCGGCATGGAAGCATCGACGATCACGTCGCTGGGCACATGCAGGTTGGTGATGCCCTTGTCGGAATTGACCATCGCCAGGCCGGGGCGTTGTGCGTATTCGGCCTGGATATCGGCGGTGATCTGCGCCTGCTGTTCTTCCGGCAGGCTGCCGATGCGCGCGTACAGATCACCGATGCCGTTGTTGGGATCGAAGCCGACCGACTTGAGCACATCGGCATGCTTGCTCAGCGTGTCCTTGTAGAACTCGCCGACCACCACGCCGAACAGCACCGGATCGGAGACCTTCATCATGGTGGCTTTCAGATGCACCGAAAACAGCACGCCCTTGGCCTTGGCATCGGCAATCTGCGCGTCGATGAAGCTGGCCAGCGCGCGCTTGCTCAATACGGCAGCGTCGACGATTTCGCCCGCCTTCACCGCCACCTTGTCTTTCAGCACGGCGCTGCTGCCATCGTTGCCAATGAATTCGATCTTCAGCGCGCCGGCATCGGCCAGCGTGGTGGACTGCTCGCTGCCGAAGAAATCACCAGACGCCATGTGCGACACGTGCGACTTGGAATCGCTGCTCCACTTGCCCATGCGGTGCGGATGCTTGCGCGCATAGTTTTTCACCGACAGCGGTGCGCGGCGGTCGGAATTGCCTTCGCGCAGCACCGGATTCACCGCGCTACCCTTGACCTTGTCATAGCGCGCCTTGATGTCTTTTTCCGCAGCATCCTTGGGCTCGTCCGGATACGTCGGCAGCGCATAGCCCTGGCCTTGCAGCTCCTTGATCGCGGCCTTGAGTTGCGGCACCGAGGCGCTGATGTTGGGCAGCTTGATGATATTGGCCTCCGGCGTGGTGGCCAGCTCACCCAGTTCGGCCAAGTCGTCGGCGATCTTCTGCGTGCCGCTCAAATGCTCGGGAAACAGCGCCAGAATGCGGCCGGCCAGCGAAATATCGCGCGTTTCGACCACGATGCCGGCGGTATCGGTGTAGGCATCGATGATCGGCAGCAGCGACTGCGTGGCGAGGTAAGGTGCTTCGTCGGTGAGCGTGTAGAGGATCTTGGGTGTCTTGGACATGGGCGCGAAATGACCTCGGGGAAACGAAATAGCCAGCCGCCGTCCGGCAGGACACGTGGCAGGCGAAATCGGGGCTGCACCGGAATCGCCTCCGATGCGTCGGGCCGCAGATTGTCGCGTGTCTGCGGTGTTCTGGCAAAAGTCCGTCATGCCCACCACTCAGGGATTCTCGGCATGCGTTGATTTTCGGCACACTAGTGGCATGACGACCCTCTTTTCTGCCGCCGATCTCGACCAGACGTGCCTGCTGCGTATCACCACGCCCACTTACTACGCACGCGGTCTGGTCTACGCCGATCAGGGGCGGGTGACGCTAGAAGCGGTGGAATCCCGGCGTGTCACCGCGCAGGTCAGCGGCAGCGAGGACTACACCGTGGAGCTGGTCTGGCGCGATGGTGCGTTGCATGGACAGTGCGATTGTCCCATCGGTCAGTGCGGGGACTTCTGCAAACATCAGGTTGCAGTTGCAATCATTTGGGCCCGCACCGCCGCCGCTCCTGCTCCCAAACGCAGCAAGCGCGGTGCGGCCGCTGCCCCGGCCAACGACTCGCCCGAGCAGGTGCTGCAACAATGGCTGTCTGCGCAGTCACAACACGCCTTGCAGGTGCTGATCCTGGAGCTGGCCGACAACGACACCCAGCTACGCAAGCGCCTGTTGAGCCAGGCGCAACTGGCAATCGCACCGCCGCAAGACTGGCGCAAGGCGATCTCGAGCCTGCTGGGCCGCAAGCGTTTTATGGACTGGAGTACCACCATCGCCTACAGCAAACAGCTGGCGGCATTGCCTGTGCTGCTGGGGCAGGCCCGTCAACGCGATCCGTTGGCGGCGCTGGATCTGCACGAGTACGCGCTGAAAAGGCTGCTGACGATCTACGAGGACGTTGACGATTCGCGTGGCGATCTGGGTAAGCGCCTGAGCACGCTGGCACATGCGCATCTGGATGCCACACACGCAGCCGGCACCGACACCCTTGGCAACCGTCTGTTCGAGCTACGCCTGCTGGATGCGTGGGGATTGCTGCGTCCGTTGCGGGACTACGCCCCATTGCTGAGCACTGCCGACATCGCGCGGCTGGAACATGCGGCAATCAAGGTCTTGCAGACCGAGGGCACCGACCGTACGCGACAACGGCTGGCTGAACTGCTGCTCGAAGACACCGCACGCTGCGGCGGCAGCGTGGACGCCATGCTGGATTTTTTTGCCCGCAACTGCACCAGCGCCTGGGAGCATCTGGAAATGGCCCGTCGCTGCATCGAGCACGGACGCGAGCGTCAGGCATTGGACTGGCTGGAACGCGGCATCAAGATCGATCCACAGGACACCCGCCTGCTGAAGGAGCTTGCACAGGCCTATCTGCGCGATGGCTTTCCCGAAGATGCTCTGCAGCTGCGCTGGAAGATTTATCTGCTCGGCCCCTCGGAGAATCGCTATCTGGCTTTGCGCGAGGTCGCATTGCTGCTGGGCGCTTGGGAGCCCTGGCGCGAGCGCGCCTTGCAAGCGCTCGACACCAAATTGGTGCCGCGCTACATCGACGCGCATGACACCCGCATCCGCCTGCTGCTTGCCGAGGGCCAGACCGAGCACGCGCTCGCACTGGCAGCCGACCAGACACGTAAGCTCCCATTACGCACCTGGGAGCACCTGCTGCCGGCGGCCGAGAACTGCGACCCTGTCGCTGCGTTGCGGATCTGCCATACCGTGATCGACGCACACGTGGAACGGACCGATCGCCAAGGCTATATGGCGGCGATCAGCCTGCTCCCCACATTGCAGCGCCTTTACCAGCAGCAGGGTAAACAGGGTCATGCCGCATTCGAGGCCGAACTTGCCCGCCTGCGCCAGCGCTACCGCGCCAAACGCACGTTCATCGAACTGTTGGACAAGCAGTTCGCGGCAGGTTCAACAAAGCGCATCACTAGCTGATGCGCAGCGGCGAGGTGACGCAGACGCGTGCCGCATACGCTTCGCTGCAATGGCAGGCTGCTTCGGCTTGTTCTCACAAGGACCCAAACGGGACAAAGTCATGGAATTCTTTGCGCATTCGACCGAGCGCCAGGATCGCAGCGACTGGCAACGGCTGGCCGATCACCTGCTCGCCGTCGGCGAACGCGCCGCCGAGAATGCCGCACCGTTTGGAGGTCAACTTCTTGCCAGTCTGGCGGGGCAACTGCACGACCTCGGCAAGTACACGCAGCGATTTCAGCGCCGGCTGGATGGTGACCCGGCCCGTGTCGACCATGCGACCTGGGGCGCTCGGATCGCCTGCGAGCGCTATGGCACCGCCGGCACCCTGCTGGCTTACGGCATCGCCGGCCATCACGCCGGCCTGGCCGATGGACGACCAGGAAACGTAGCGCAGTCGCGCCCTTCGCTACACGAGCGCCTGTCGGAGGACTACCGCGAACGGGAACTGCCACCGCTGCTGTCGGACTGGGAACGGGAGTTGTCACTGCCGGCCAAGCTGGCGTTACCGGAAGGCTTTACTGGTCATCCGCGCCAGGAGCGTCGCCCTTTCCAGCTCACGGTCCTGGCGCGAATGATCTTTTCCTGCCTGGTCGATGCCGACTTCACCGATACCGACGATTTCTATCGCCGCCAGGAAGGCCGGCTGTCGCGTGCGCAGGAAACAGGCACGCGTCCGGCCCTGCCAGAGTTGCGGCAACGCCTGGATGCGCACCTAGCCACGTTGCCCACCGAGGACGGCATCAATCCCTTGCGCGCGCAGATCCTGCGCGAAATCCGTGCCAAGGCCGGCGCGTCCTGGTCTGTTCTCGCTCACCGTACCCACCGGCGGCGGCAAGACGCTAGCCTCACTGGCATTCGCCCTGGACCATGCCATGGCACATGGGCTGCGCCGGGTGATCTACGTGATTCCGTTCACTGTTCAGTCCCGGCATTAGATGGATCGGATTCACTTTGAATCGCTCGGGTTCGGATGTCCACTGCTTGCAGATGAATTCGTACGGTGTCAGACCCTTCAGAGCTTTGAGCCTGCGACCGTAGTTGTAGGCGTCGATGAAGTTGGCTAAATGCTGTTGCAGTTGTGCGTGATCGTCGTAATGGAAGCGTTTGACAGTGGCTTCCTTGATGGTCCGGTTCATCCGCTCGACCTGCC
>NZ_JFAQ01000258.1 GCF_001304695.1 Xanthomonas axonopodis | reverse complement strand
TTTGTTATCGGCTCTAACTGATCGCCTGGAGAGGCTTCAGCAAACCCTCGACGGCACAAACGCCCTATCAGGCAATCCTGACGCATTAGGTAGAGTCGCAGTGCGCGTAGAAGCCCTCCGCGATACGGTACGCGTGGGCCTCATCAACGGAGACTTGCATACCAATTCGCCGTTTGGCCTTCGTCCGGACGATGTCCGTCCTGGTATTCAGAACTTCTTTCATAACGAAGTCGCGTATGGTCAGGCCCATGCAGCCCAACTGCAGTCCCTGAAGAGCTATGCGCCGGTCGATCACGGCTGGGCGGCGGTGACGCATACCGAAGGCCGCATCGTCAGCACGCTTCAGCATATTCAAACGATCTCCAATCCCCTGACCCGGGGCGGTGCGGTGGAACTTCAGCGTCATGGCCTCTCCCAGGCCATCTCCAACGCCTACCACAGCGGACGCTTGACCCTGTCGCCAACGGGTGTGGCCGTCGTCGAAAACACCCTCGGCGAAGAAGCCACACACACCCTGCGCGTTCCTC
>NZ_JFAQ01000257.1 GCF_001304695.1 Xanthomonas axonopodis | reverse complement strand
GATCAGCGTTGCCCTAAGCGATGCCTAGTTATCGGACGCTGTTTCAAAACTACCACAACATCGAACAGCAGACACTGAAGAACAGCGAGTTGCTCGCGAAGTTGCAAGGGGCAGCGAAGTTCCATATCCATGCTCCTGAAAACCTAGTGTTCCTCCCGGCCAGCCCTGAGCTGGCGGAAGCTCTGGGAGTGACGCCGCATAGTGGTGGTCCCCTCGGCGAGTACCAGGACGGAATGCTCGAACGTTTGGAACGGATTCAATCAATGAGAGATGGTCAGGCCGCTTTGAGAGGCGACACGGATGCAATGGATCGAGTTGCTAGGCGCGTCGAGCAGCTGCGCGATACGGTCAAAGTCGGCCTGATCAACGGCGACTTGAACACCAACACGCCGATTGGCGAAACGCCAGCGCAAACGAACGCCCGAGTTCGGGAGTTTTTCCGTAACACCCCAACCTATTACCAAATCCACGCCCAACAAATCGAAGCGTTGAAGAACTTCACTGGCGTGGACCACGGCTGGGGTGCCGTCGCGCACTCCGAGTCGGGTATCGTCACCACGCTCAACCACATCCAAGTCAGCAGCACGCCCATCACGCGCGGCGGAAACAATGAGCTTCAGCGCAGTGGCTTGTCCCTCGCCATTTCCAACGCTCACCACGACGGGCGCGTAGTGTTGTCCGAAAACAGCATCCGCGTCGTCGAGCACACCCTCGGCGAAGAAGCCGCACACACCCTGCGCGTTCCTCGCGGCCAACGCGGTGCCGCGTCCATGCAACTGCTCCTTGGCGAAGCTTCCGCCGGCACCTTGGTGCGCTCGGGCGGCTTGCTGGCGACCGGCGCGGATGCGGTGGTAACTGCCCGCCACTCGGCCGAGTTGCTGGAGCAAGGCAACGCCAGGGCGGCGCAGTCGGAGGTTCAGTACGCCATTGCCCGCAACGCGGGCGGTTGGGCTGGCGGTGCGTCCGACGTCCCCCCGTCCTGA
>NZ_JFAQ01000256.1 GCF_001304695.1 Xanthomonas axonopodis | reverse complement strand
TTCAAGTTGCTGGATCTGCGCCGCATCCAGGGTGCCGGTGACATCGACGACTGGCGAGCGCAGCGGCGGAATGGCAGCCAACTCCTGCGCCAGCAGCGACGCCGGCAGCAGCAACAACGCCATCATCCACACCACTCGCAAACACGTTCGCCGCATTGCCGACTCCTAGCTGATGCGCGCCGATCCTTGATCAGCGCTGGGTTTTGCGATTCCTTCGCCCTGCAGGACATTGCCTCTTGCAGAGAGAGGGTGCGCCCGAAGCGAAGCCACGGGTGGTCGGAACGACTGCGAGGTCTGGCGCCGCCCCGTCACCTCAACCCCTCCCCCGATGGGCGAGAGGCTAGCTCTCGCCTTTGTTGGTTTGGTCTGCAGATTCGGACTGATGTGCTGCTCGGCATGCGTTGCCTTGGCGTGTGCTTGTGCGTAGTTCGACCAGCGCGTACTACGCTTGCTAGCGACGACTGCACAGGCACCGTACACGCACAGCAGCTGATTACTGCGCGGGCTGTTGCTGCGGCGTCTGCTGATTACCGAAATCCACCTGCGGAGCGCGCGAGATCTGCGCTTCGTTTTCCACGCTGAAATTGGGCTTGGACTGGTATCCGAACATCTTGGCCGTGATCACCTGCGGGAACGAGCGGATGTAGGTGTTGTAGTCCTGCACGGTTTGGATATAGCGGCCACGCGCCACGGTGATGCGGTTTTCGGTGCCTTCCAGCTGCACCTGCAGATCGCGAAACGACTGGTCCGACTTGAGCTGAGGATAGTTTTCGCTGACCACCAGCAAGCGCGACAGCGCGCTACCCAACTCGCCTTGCGCCTGCTGGAACTGCTTCAACGACGCTTCGTCATCGGCGTTGACCTGGATCTGGCCTACGCGAGCACGTGCATTGGTCACTTCGGTCAGGACCTGGCGTTCCTGCTGGGCATAGCCCTGCACGGTGCGTACCAGGTTGGGAATCAGATCGGCGCGGCGCTGATATTGATTGAGCACCTCCGACCAACCGGCCTTGACACCCTCTTCCTTCTGCTGGATCGCGTTATAGCCGCAACCGGACAGCGACGCGGTCAGGATCAGCAACACCAGGGCGCGAATCAGGGCAGGCATGCAGGCGATTCCGTTGGAAGAGAGCCCGAGCATGCCACGTGCCAAGTCAAGCCCGCATGCACACCACCCTGAGCGGTTCGCCAGGCCCACCGCGCGTCACCACAGCCGCGGCAGCAGGATCAATCCCCAGCACAACAGCACATTGATCAGCAGCACGAACACCGCCGCCGAGCCCA
>NZ_JFAQ01000255.1 GCF_001304695.1 Xanthomonas axonopodis | reverse complement strand
CCGCAGGCCATCTCCCGCTGGCGATTTCCTGGCGAATCCAGAAAATCCCGGCCTGCGGCGGTTCGGGCTTGGGACGTCCTGGTGGCGGCTCTTAAGTCGGTGCCTGCGAAGACGATGCACCCCCGGCGGCGCGGTCGCCTCCAGGAGCCAACTCCGCGACGCATCGCATCGTGCGGCGCACGCTCTAGAATAGCCGGCCATTCCCAGCGTCGAGAACACCGTGTCCCGCAATTCCAAGGCCAAGCGCGACAAGCGCAAGAAGCAACAGCCCAAGCGCCCGTTCGTCCGTCTGGGCCAAGCGCCCCAGGTCATCAATCATGCCGTGCTGCAGGACGCCGAAGGGCGCGTCGTGGCCGCGATCGGCCTGCAGGTTGGCAGCGAGTGGATGCTGTCGATCGGCGGCCAGACCATGGGCAGCGCCGACAACCCGGTCCCGATGCTGGCCATGCTCAAGCACCTGGCCAACCTGCAGGAAGCCGAAGGCAATACCATCTCGCTGAAATATTCGACCCAGCTGCAGCAGATGATCGACGACTTGGCTGCCGACGAAGGCCAGACCGCCGAGGAATACCTGACCAAGCTGGTCTCCGAGTTCCAGAACGCCGATGCCGATGCCGATGCCGATGAAGACGGCGACGCGGAAGACACAGCCCAGGACGCCGGCACGGAGGCCGTTGCCGACGACGCTGCGGCTGACGGCGACACCGCCAGCGCCACCGACAGTGCTGCAGACGCCAGCGACGAGGCTTCCGACACTGCGGCGGACGCGCCCGACGGCGACAGCGCCGACAAGGAGCCGAAGAAGTCCAAGAAGGCCTGACCCGGCCGATGGCCGTCTACGTCGACGATGCGGTGCACCTGTGGCGCGACCAGCGCTGGGCGCACCTGCTCGGCGATACGCTGGACGAGCTGCATGCCATGGCGGCGCGGCTGGGCATTCCCCGCCGCGCCTTCCAGAACAAACTCAGCGGTGCGCACTACGACGTGCCCGCACCGCTCCGCCTTGAGGCCATTGCCCTGGGCGCCATTCCGATCTCCCGCCACACCGACCGCGCGCTGCTCAAGGCCTTGATCGCCAAAGCACGGGCGCAGGCGCGGGGCGAGGTACCGTGAGAACCGGGATTGGGGAGTGGAGATTCGGGATTCGCAAGCGCCGGCCGATTGCACCGGTTAAGTGCGCATAAGCACATCGGGAGGCCTGATGTGAACCCACGCGCAACACACGCGCAAGGCCGTTTCTATCGCGCGTCATGCCTGCAAGCGTGCTCCCAACCAAGCAGTGCATCTGCCTTGCTGCCCGCTTGCCCAAACTTTCCGACCAGCCAGTGTGCGCATCAGCGTGGCGAACAAACCGTTGTGAGCAGTCGTCAGGCGGATGCGAACGCCGCGGTGGTCCACGGATTGCGAGCAACAGCCGCACTCGCTCGGGCGTCCGCACAGCCTGATGAGCGCGGCTTTACCTTCGTACCACTGCAGCGCGCAAAGATCGACTCACGCAACAGCAAGCACGGGACCGCCCCTGCGAATCCCGAATGCCAAATCCCCAATCCCAGCCCTCAGAACGCCTCATTCCCCAGCCGCACTTCCACCCCCAGCAACGAGGTCAGTGCCAGCATGGCGTCGTCGTCGCGGCTGAGCGCCACCCAGCCGGCGTAGGCATCGCCACCGGTGTTCCAGTTCCACAGCGAGTAGCCGTGCTCGCGCAGGCGATCGAAGGCCACCGCCATCAAATCGGGGACCTCCAGGTTGCCGGCGAAGTCTTCGTCGTCCAGATCGCCACCCCAGTCGATGCGCAGGTTCCAGCGCGCACTGAGTTCGTCGATGGCGGCGATGAACGCATCGGTGTCCTTCCAGTCCACATAGAAGCCCGAGCGCCAGTCGATCGCGTCCTTCAGCGCCCACAACCAGGCGTCGTCGCCTTCGTCGGCATCGGTGCCGGCCTGCGTTTCGCGCCAGGCGTCGAACTGGGCCAGCGCGGTGTCTTCGTCGCCGGGGTTGATCAGCACCAGCAGGTTCCACACCCGCGCCGGCTGGTCGTCCACATCGTCTTCGTCGCCCTCGGGCTGCAGGCCTTCGTCGTCTTCGTAGTCGGCACTGTTGTCAGGCATTGCGGTCTCGTTTGCTGGAGTGCAGGGGCAGAAGTGTGAGGCCTGACGGCGCGCATGCAAACCGATTGGCGCACGTCGCCGCCTCGCCGGGGCTGGTCTTCCCGGCGCAGGCCCGTATCCTGTGCGGCCGAAGACGGCTATCCCGGCCGCCATGACGCCTTTCCCATGAGCGATACCCCTCCCGATCACCTGGCCATCGACGCGCGCAGCCCGTTCCACAATGCCGATGCCCTCAACCGCGGCGTCGGCGTGCGCTTCAACGGTATCGAACGCGACAACGTGGAGGAATACTCGGTCAGCGAAGGCTGGATCAAGGTGCAGGTCGGCAAGGCGCGCGACCGTCGTGGCAACCCGATGACGATGAAGATCAAGGGCGAGGTGGTGGCCTATTACCTGGACACCAAAGACGGCGCCAAACCGGCTGCCGAGTGAAACGGCCGACAAGACCACCTCGCGCCAGGCTGCTGCAGGCCAGCTGAGCTGTGCCCTGGCTGCAGGGCCATTGCTCGCCCAGCATCGTGGGAACACTGCAGGTACGTCCTTGTAGCTCTAAGCGGCATCCATGCCGCTGCAGGTCGCGCGAAGGTGGGCGGGACAGGGAACGGTCACGATGGTCGGCGTTCATGGCGTTGAACAAAGCCATCAGCAGACTGTCTGGTGCGGTGTCCTCAGCGCTTGCGGGACCGTTGGCGGCATGGATGCCGCCAACGAGCCCCCAGGGACGGGTTCACGGCGTGTCTCGCGAGCGATGAGGGGCAGCGCGCACGCGACCCACTCAGCGTTTGACCTGGACTTCCGACAACACCACTGCACACACCACTCACGCCTTGAGCCGGTAGCCGCTGCGGAAGATCGCCGCCACCACGCCCAGGCACACCAGCAGGAACAGGAACGTCATGCCGGTGCTCACCGCGATATGCACATCGGCCTTGCCATAGAAGCTCCAGCGGAAGCCGCTGATCAGGTACACCACCGGGTTGAACAGCGTGACCTTCTGCCACAACGGCGGCAGCATGTTGATCGAATAGAAGCTGCCGCCCAGGAAGGTCAGCGGCGTCACCACCATCAGCGGAATCACCTGCAGTTTTTCGAAACCATCGGCCCAGATGCCGATGATGAAACCGAACAGGCTGAAGGTCAGTGCGGTGAGCACCAGAAAGCCCAGCATCCACACCGGATGCGCGATCTCGTACGGCACGAACAGCCGCGCGGTCAGCAGGATCAACAAGCCCAGCATCACCGACTTGGTCGCCGCCGCGCCCACGTAGCCGATCACGATTTCCCACCACGCCACCGGCGCGGACAGCACCTCGTAGATGGTGCCGGCCCAGCGTGGCATGTAGATGCCGAACGAGGCGTTGGAAATGCTTTCGTTGAGCAAGGACAGCATCACCAGGCCGGGAATGATGAAAGCGCCGTAGCTGATGCCGTCGATATCGCCCATGCGCGAACCGATCGCCGCCCCGAATACCACGAAGTACAGCGAGGTCGACAACACCGGCGAGGCGATCGACTGGGTGAGCGTGCGGAAGGAGCGCGCCATTTCGAAACGGTAGATCGCCGCAATCGCATGCAGATTCATGCGCGCACCTCCTGCTGACGTGCGCCGTGCACCAGGTTGACGAAGATCTCTTCCAGCGAACTCTCGCTGGAATGCAGGTCCTTGAAGTCGATGCCCTGTTCGTTGAGTCGGCGCAATAGGGCACCGATGCCGGTCTGCTCGGCCTGGGTGTCGAAGGTGTAGATCAGGCTGTTGCCATCGGCCGACAGTTCCAGCGGCAGGTCAGCCAGCGTGGCAGGCAATGCTTGCAATGGCGATTGCAGGCTCAGCGTCAGCTGCTTCTTGCCGAGCTTGCGCATCAGGGTGTGCTTGTCTTCCACCAGCACCAGCTCGCCGCGGTTGATGACGCCGACGCGGTCGGCCATGTCTTCGGCCTCTTCGATGTAATGGGTGGTCAGGATGATGGTGGTGCCCTGCTCGCGCAGCCGCCGCACCATCTGCCACATGTCGTGACGCAGCTCCACGTCCACACCGGCCGTGGGCTCGTCCAGGAACAGGATGCGCGGCTCGTGGGCGAGCGCCTTGGCGATCAGCACACGCCGCTTCATGCCGCCGGAGAGCGTGGAAATCTTGTTGTTGCGTTTGTCCCACAGCGACAGCTCGCGCAGGATGGTTTCCAGAGACTGCGGATTGGCCGGCTTGCCGAACAGGCCGCGGCTGAAACGCACCGTGGCCCACACCGTTTCGAACGCGTCGGTAGCCAGTTCCTGCGGTACCAGGCCGATGCTGGCACGCGCGGCGCGGTAGTCGCGCACGATATCGTGCCCATCGGCCAGCACGGTGCCGGTGCTGGGGTTGATCAAGCCGCAGATGATGCTGATCAAGGTGGTCTTGCCGGCGCCGTTGGGGCCGAGCAGCGCGAAGATCTCACCGCGCCGGATCTCAAGATCCACCTGTTTGAGCGCCTGAAAACCGCCGGCGTAGGTCTTGCTCAAGCCCTGGATGGAAACGATCGAAGTCATGGGTCAGACACGAATGACGATAAGCGCCACAGGGTAGACGCTGCGCCGTGACGATGGGAGTGGCTCAGATGGGATGCTGTCTCCCGAGGTCCCCAACACCTGGGCCAACACGCAGATCAGCCTGAGCATGCCTGCGCGTGATGTGCATCAGTACGCAAGCGAGCTCCTGCACGACAACGACCGCATGACCGCCCGGCTCCTACGATTTCCCATTTCCCGATTCCCATTTCCCGATTCCCGATTCCCGCGCGCGTGAGCGCGCTCACG
>NZ_JFAQ01000254.1 GCF_001304695.1 Xanthomonas axonopodis | reverse complement strand
AGCTCCACTTTTGGCGAACGCTAAAAGCGGGGGGATTACCGCACGACCTCGACCGGGGAGATGTCCTTGGTGCGGATCAGTTCTGCCAGCTTGGTGGCGTCTTGATAGAAAAGTTCGCTGCGCATGGTTGCCTCTCAAAGGGAAGTTGGATGGCAAACGAGGGGTTGAGATATCTACCTAACGTTTGTTATGCAAACGATGCGCGGTATACTTCCCGCTGTCAAAACCTGTCGAAGGCGGATGTGTGAAAAAGCAGGAAAGTCCTAATTCCAGCGACAAGATCCTGACGGCGGCCACCAGGATCGCGCAGGCGCATGGCTACGGCGGCTTGAACGTGCGCAGCCTTGCCGATGACGTGGGCATCAAGGCGGCCAGCCTCTATCATCACTTCCCGAGCAAGGCCGATCTTGCTGCAGCGGTTGCCAAGCGCTATTGGGAAGATTCGGCTGCGACGCTGGAAGCCTTGTCAGCCGAAACGAAAGACCCGATGAAGGCATTGCGCCGCTACCCGGAGACCTTCCGTCGCTCGCTCGAGAACGGAAACCGCATGTGTCTGTGCAGCTTCATGGCCGCCGAGTACGACGACCTGCCGGAGGTTGTGAAACACGAGGTGCAGGCCTTTACCGATGTAAACATCGCATGGCTTTCCAGGATGCTGGTTGCGGCAGAGGTTGCCGGTGCCAAGGACGCCAAGAAGCGCGCTCGCGCCATCTTTGCCGCAATCGGCGGCGCGCAGTTGATGGCCCGTGGTCGAGCCGACATCAAGCTCTTCGATATGTTGATCGAAAGTTATCAAGCAAGCGGGCTGTTGCCGAAGTAAGGGGCGGTTGCCAGCAGCGCAGTCACTGTGTGGACGGCAAGCGCCGCAGCATCGCGGAGAGATGGTCAAGTCGCGGAATCAAATCATCATTACCCGCGTCAAGGCCGAGCTGGCCGATGCGGTCTTGCCATGCGGCGGTGGCCGTTGCCATGTCGGCAGGCAGTCCGAGCGCGGCAACGGTGACGGCCACTTCGCGCATTTCTGCAGCGCGGCGAATGCCGTGCACGATCATGCGCTCCATGTTGTAGCTCGCCTGGGCACCGACATCGCGCTGCGTGGCGGATGCATTGAGCGAGGCGATCACCTGATCTTCGACGCCGGCGCGGCGTGCGGCGATCAGGCATTCAGCGCAGAGCGCTTCGATACCCTTGACCATCACCGAGCGCAGCATCTTGATGGACGAGGCCTGTCCGACGGTATCGCCGGCTGGTTGCGGGCGCATGCCGAGCGCTTGCAGCACGGCAAGCGCGTCGTCGGTATGCGGGCCGCTAACCAGCAGGGGCACACGATGCCGTTGAGGCAGCACAGGCGCCATCACGGCGATATCGACGTAGCGCGCGTTGGCCGCTTCGATATCGGCGGCTGCGGCCTTCTTGGTGTCCGGTGCGCAGGAGTTGCAATCGAACCACAGCGCGCCGGCACGCAGCGACGGCGCCGCGCTACGCGCCGCGGCATGTGCGCAGTCGGCGGTCACCAGGCTGAAGACGACATCGGCTTTCGCTACTACCGCAGCGGCCGTGTCGCACCCGGTGACGCCGCGCTGTCGATAGCGCTCGAGCAAGGTCTGGCGTGTATCTGCCTGATCGGTCTTGATGTCGTACGCGGTGATGCGCGCAGGATCGTGCACGGCCCAGCCTTCGAGAAACGCGCAGGCCGCTTCGCCGAAGCCGATGAAGGCGATTGAGCTGCCAGGTGTAGCCATGCAATCACTCCTGCGCAAAGGGTTCGATGGAACGGCGTGCCGACGCGCCCACTACCAAGCGAGCGAAATCCGGGCGCTCTATCGCAACAGCGCAGCTACCACGTCGCCGCTCGTATGGCACTGCCAAAGACATCGCTGCCGAGGTCCAAGGTGGTACGCACCTGCGTCGCTGCAGCTGGCGGCAAGCATTGCGTAGGCGGGCGATGCCCATCTGCCGACACTTCAGCATGCACGCAGGCAGACCAGGGGCCGGGACGCGAATGGATGCGCGCTGCGGCGAATGCAACGCGAGCGAACGGCGGCATGCGGAGGTGCGCGTCACTACGTCAACGCGGCCAGCGGATGGCTGCTTGTATCGTGCGGTGTGTCGGCACGACTGCATGGATTGGTGCCCGTCTTGCAAAGACGCAACGATTCCTTCGTTGCGCCAGCAGGACGTGACGCCGGGCACGTCCTGCTGGCGATGCGTCAAATGCACGGCTTGCCGCCGCCTGGCACGTGCATGCGCGGCAAGGACAGCACGGCGTTGTGCATGCCGTGCTGTCCTGGTGTCCGCAGTGGTACAACCGGTCGCTTAATCCTTGCGGTAAATCACGCCCAATTTGTCGATGGCATCGCCGGCGCGCGCCAATTTCGAATGGCACATCAGCGCCGCGCTTCTGACCGGTGCGCGCGCTGCCTCCGACGGACGCGACGACGCCCGCCTCTACACGCGTTTCGGCTTCACTTTCTGAGGGATCTGCGCATGCACGCCACCATCCATCCCGCGACCTCGCCGCGCATGCTCCCGTTGCGCCATTGCCCGCTGGCCATTGCGCTGGCAACTGCCCTACTGGCCATGCCGGTCAGCGGCCTGGCCCAGGTGGTGGCCAACCAGCTGCCCACCGGCGGCAGCATCGCCGGCGGCACCGGCACCATCAATGCCGTCAACGGCAGCAGCCGGACCGTCGACCAGACCTCCGCGCGCATGGCGCTGACCTGGTCGGCGTTCGACATCGGCTCGTCGGCGACGATGATCTTCAACCAGCCCAGCACCAGTTCGGTGGTGCTCAACCTGGTGCAGAGCAGCGACGCGACACAGATCTACGGCAACCTCACTGCCAATGGGCAGGTGTTCCTGCTCAACAGCAACGGTGTGTTGATCGGAAGTACGGCCAACATCAATGTCGGCGGCCTGGTGGTCAGTTCGCTGGGCACCACCGCGTCCAAGTTCATGAACGGCCACTACAGCCTGGATGTCGGCGGCACGACCGTGGCGCAGGCCATCAATAGCGGCACCATCACCGCCACCGCCGGCAACATCACCCTGGCCGGTGCCGACGCGGCCACGCTCACGTTCGAAAGCGGCGGCTTCGGCGTGTTGATCGACAAGCCGCTGCAGCTGAGTCTGGCGACCGAAGCGGTGGACAATTCCGGCACCATGAGTGCGCCAGGCGGCGCGATCCAGCTGCAGGCGCGTGCGGCGCAAGGCCTCTTTGATCGACTCATCAACAACAGCGGCACCCTTCGTGCGTCGTCGCTGTCCAATGGCCCCGACGGCAGCGTGTCGCTCATCGCCTCTGGCAGTGGCAGCTTCGATGTCGCTGGCGGCGGCAGCATCGATGCCGGCACCGGTGCGATCACCCTAAGCACCGGTCGCGGCGTGCAGCAGACCGGCATCTACACCGCCGGCAGCCTGGGTGGCTTTATCGGTGGCAACGCCAGCTTCAGCGGGGCCAACAAGATCAGCGGCCTCGGCAACCTGGACGTGGGCGGCAACCTCAGCCTGAGCAACACCGTCGCATTGTCCCAATCCGGTTCGCTGGCGTTGAAGCGCACCAGCCAATTCCTGCAGTCCGGCAGTGCGCTGTCGTTGACCAACGGCGGTAATAGCTTCGGTGGCCTGTTCAGCGCCAGCGGCAACGGTATTGCCGTGAACGCGGCAGGCAATCTCTCGATCGGCACGTTGACCCTCGGTAGCAACAGCGCGCTGTCGCTGCGTGCCACCGGTGCATTGACCCTGCCGACAACGGCGATCGATACCGGCAGCGCCAACCTCACCCTGTTCAGCGGTGGCAGCCTCAACACGCGCGTCGCGTTGGCGGGCACGAACGTGGACCTCACCGGTAGTGGCGGCATCGCGCTGGCGCATGACGTGACTGCAAGCGGCACGCTGAGATTGACCGCCACCAACAACGCGATCACCCAGACCGCCGGCAGCGTGGCCGCTACCGGCACCAGCACGATCAGTGCCGGAACCGGCGCCATCACGCTGGATGAAACGACCAACAATTTCCCGGGCGTCGTGACGCTGACCGGCGGCGCCACGCATCGCCAACACTGGCGCGCTGACGCTGGGTGCGCTGACTACCGGTAACCTCACCGCCACCAGCAACGGTGCGTTGAACCTGGGAAGCGGCAGCGTCCGCGGCAACCTGGATGCAGCCAGTGGCAATGGCGCCATCGGTCAGAGCGCCGGACTGATCGTCGATGGCACCGCCACCCGCAACGCCGGCAGCGGCGCCATTGCGCTGACCGACGGCAATAACAATTTCCGCAGCGACGTGAGTCTGACCGGCACCGGCATCAGTGTGGTCGATCGTGACGATCTGCGCATCTCCACGATCAGCAACGGCACCAATGGCGGCATCGCCCTGACAGCGGGCGGCGCACTCACGCTGCCTGCCCAGAACCTCAGCACCGGCACCGGTGCGCTCAGCCTGATCGCCAATGGCGGTGCAGTGAGCACCAATGGCAGCTTGAATGGCGGCAACGTCAGCCTGAGCGGGCGCGATGGCATCGTCCTCAATCACAACGTCACCGCCAGTGGCATCGTGGGCTTGACGGCCACCAATGCCGCGATTGCTCAGAATGCGGGCGTGCTCGACGTCGGCGGTCTTGCCACCGTCGATGCCGGCACCGGCGCCATTTCGCTTACAGGCGATAACGACTTCAAGAACGGCATTGCACTGACCGGCCGCAACATTGCGGTAGTCGATGCGAACGATCTCAGCGTGGTCTCGCTCAACAACGGTGGCGCCGGCGCCATTGCACTCACCGCAGGCAACTCGCTCACGCTGCCTGCCAGCGGATTGACCAGCACCGACAACCTGAGGCTGCGCGCAGACAACGGCACCCTCGCATTGGGCGGCAATCTCGTCGGCAACGCCGTCTCGCTGTTCAGCCCCAGCGCACTCTCGCTGGCGACCAGCATCGACAGCAGCACATTGTCGGTGTCCATCAGCAACAGCGCGATCAATCAGACCGCAGGCACCTTGCGCATCGCGACGACCTCCAGCTTCGACGCCGGCACCGGTGCGATCGCGTTGGGCGGTGCAGGCAATCACTTCGCCGGTGCAGTGAGCCTGACCGGCAACGGCGTGTCGATCCGCGACAGCGGCGCCTTGACGCTGGGCACGCTGAACACCGGCAACCTCACCGCTGCCAGCAACGGCGCATTGAACCTGGGTAGCGGCCGCGTCGCCGGCACGCTTGCTGCGACCAGCGGCAATGGCGCCATCGGCCAGGCCGGCGGACTCATCGTCGATGGCAGCGCCACACTCAACGCCGGCAGCGGCGCCATTGCGCTGACCGAGAGCAACAACGATTTCCAGGGCAGCATAGGCCTGACCGGCGCCGTTATCGCGGTGCGCGACAGCAACGATCTCACGCTCTCGGCACTGACCAGCAACAACGGCGGCACGATCGCGCTGACCGCGGGCGGCAACCTGATCCTGCCAGGCACGACGTTGAACAACGGCAGTGGCGACATCAATCTGATCGCCAACAGCCTCAGCCTGTCTGCGGCGTTGCTTGGCGACGCAGTGAGCCTGCACGCCAACAGCGGCTTGAGCTTGGGCCAGAACATCACAGCGCGCACGTTGTCGCTGGCCAGCACCAATGCCAATCACGCAAAGCGGCGGCGCACTGCTGGTCAGCGGCGCCACCACGGTCGATGCGGGCACCGGTGCGATTTCGTTGCTGCAAGTCGGAAACAACTTCAACAGCGTGAGCCTGACCGGCAACGGCATTGGTGTGACCGACGGCGACAACCTCAGCCTCGCCGCACTGACCAGCACCGGCCATGGCGCGGTCGTCGTGACGGCCGCCGGCACCTTGAGCCTGCCGTCGCAGACGCTGACGGTCGGCAACAGCAACCTGACCCTGGCATCGAACGGTGGCGCACTGAGCACGGCCGCAGACCTGGGTGGCAACAACGTGACGCTGTTCGGACGCGACGGCCTGACGCTCGGCCATGGCGTCACCGCCAACACGCTCGCCCTGAGCAGCACCAATGCCGCCATCGTCCAGAACACCGGCGCGCTCGGCGTGGTGGGCGCCAGCACCGTCGATGCCGGTAGTGCCGGCATCGTGCTCAACAGCGGCAGCAACCGTTTTGGCGCTGGCATCAGTCTCACCGGCACCGGCATGATCGTGCTGGATGCGACCGGTAACGATTTTCAGGGCACCGTGCATGCGCGCGGCAGCAGCATCGCCATCGTCGATCGCAACGATCTGGCGGCGACTGCGCAAGCCAGCGATGCCTTGCGTCTGCAGGCCGGTGGCCAGCTCACTACCGCCGGCACGCTCAGCGCCAACACCATCGCCCTGCGCGGCGGCACCGGCGTCGTACTCGGTCACGACGTTGCGGCCGCCAGCGTGGCCTTGAGCGGCGGCGGGGCGATCACCCAGAACGCCGGCAGCCTGCGCGCCGGCCAGCTCAGCGTCAACGCCGCCGGGGCGGTCATGCTCACCGGCAGCGGCAACGCCATCGACACGCTCGGCGACTTCAGCGCGCAAGGCCTGGATCTGGTCAGCAACCGCTCGCTGCTGGTCAGCGGCCGCGTCGACGGTGGCCCCTCGCTGCGCCTGCGCAGCGGCGGCGACCTGCAGCTGAGCGGCCAGCTCAGCGGTGCCGCCAGCTGGTTGCAGGCCGTCGCCGGCATCCGCCAGCGCGCCGGCAGTTCGATCACCTCCGGCCTGCTCAGCGGTGGCGCCGGCGGAGCGGTGGTGCTGGGCGATGCGGCCGGCTTCATCGACAACCGGGTCGTGCGCCTGAGCGATTTCACCGCCAGCGATGGTTTCAGCTTCACCAACGGCGGCGATCTGTTGCGGGTGCTCGCCAATGGCGGCAGCTACAGCGTGGATGCCGGCAACAGCGCGATGTTCCTGTCGGTACGCGGCAATCTGTCCCAGGATGGCCGCGCGCCGCTGCGCAACGCACCGGCACCTTTGCCGCCACCGGCCAGATCGGGACGCAGCAGAACCCGATCTATGTGATCGGCACCGGCACCCAGACCGTGGCGGCGATTGGTCCGCCGCCGGCGTATTTCAACGCCATCACAGTCGACGGCAGCCTGCTCGACCTGGCTGGCGGCTCCGGCTTCACTGTGCCGGCCTCGGCGTTTGCCGGCCGTGCGCAGAGTTCGGCCAGCCGCACCGTGGCCTTCGTGGACCTGTCGGCCAGCGGCACCCGTACCGCGCCTTCGGCCTGGTCCGCCCCGGCCTGCGTCTGCCCGACGACCAGCAGCCGGCCTGCGATGCCGGCGACCCGGATGCCGTTTGCACCCCCGAGTGACCTGCCTGCCGCCGCCTCACCGCGGCGGCTCCCCCGATGGAGGCCGCGCCATGCAAGACGACCGTTCCCTTGAGACCCTGCTGGCGCCGCTCGGCGACGACGCCCCGGTCGGACCGGATCTGGAATACGACCCGGAGTTCCTGCGCCTGGAGCGCGAATCGGCGGTCCGCGCCGAGCGCGCGCTGGGCGAGAGCGTCATCGCCGCCGAAGAACCGGACTGGGACAAGGTGCAGGCACTGGACCTGTGCCGGCGTAGCCGCGATCTGCGCGTGGCCAGCAAGCTCGGCGCCGCCTGGCTGCGCCTGCGCGGCCTGCCCGGCTGAGCCGATGCGCTGACGCTGATCCATGGCTTGCTAGAGCGCCAATGGGACAGCGTGCATCCGCAGCTGGACGCCGACGACGACAACGACCCGACCTCTCGCATCAATGCGCTGGTCGGCCTCAGCGACCCGATGGGCCTGCTCGGCGCGCTGCGCACCACCGCGTTCGTGCAGTCGCCGCGGCTGGGCCGCTTCAGCCTGCGCGATCTGCGCGTGGCCGACGGCAGCATCAAGCTGCCCGACGGCCAGAGCGGCCCCGGCCTGGCCGAAATCGAAGCCTGCTGCCAGGACTGCGCGCCAGAAACGCTGGCCACCTCCGCCCAGGCCATCGCCGAGGCGCTGGTGCAGGCGCGCGCGATCGATGCGCTGCTGAGCGAGCGTGTCGGCACCGCTGCCCTGGACCTGCGCCCGCTGCTCACCGACCTGCGCGATCTGGAACGCTTCGTGCTGCCGCACTGGCAAGCGCGGCAGGGCGTCTCGGCGCTCACTGAAGACGGCGGGCTGGCTGCCGGCGAAGGCCACGCCGCCACCGCCACGGCAACCGGCGCCACGCGCCGCAACTACGAGATCGCCGGCCCCGATGATGTGAAGCGGCGGCTGGAAGAGATCTGCGCCTATTACGCCCGGCACGAACCATCCAGCCCGGTGCCGATGCTGCTGCGCCGCGCGCAACGCCTGGTCGGCTGCGATTTCCTGGCCCTGATGAAAGAACTGGCCCCGGCCGGCATCGACGAACTGCAACGCGTCACTGGCCCGCTGGAAGAGAGCTGAGCCGCCAAAGACGCATCGCCAGGCAGACACACCTGAGCAGCTGGTGTCCCGCCGGGCAGGGAAAGCCGTGCAGCTGCTGCGCCGGACGAGCAGCACGCTGAGCGGTGCGCTCAGCAGTCGTAAACACGGTCGAGCAGCGCCCAGTCGTGTGAAAGAGCGCTGGGCACTGCTGCATGCCGGCAGCCATCATCAGCGCTGCCGCAGGCGCACCACGCCGGTTTGCGGCGTGCTGCGCGCACGCGCGGCATCTCTGCAGACACGGCCAAGGCAACGTAGCGGAGGTCAAAAAAACGCAACGCCACCGGGCGTCCTATCGCCCGACGCTTGCCCTAAGAATCCCGAATCCCGACTCCCCAATCACCAGCTATAAAGCTGCCAATACACCTTATTGACCTTGTCCTTCTCCGCGTCGGTATGCCCGTCGTGGTCGCGGTCGTACAGGAAGTAAGGTGCCCCACGCGTCGGCGTCACCCGCACCATCTCCAGCTGACCGTTGACGCGGTATTCGTCGACCTTGTCGCCGTTGGCCATGGTCTTGCTGGTGACATCGGCGCCAGTCGGGATATCGCCACCGGCGCGGTCGCCGCCGCTGGTGGCACAGCCGCCGAGCAGCAGTAACGGCAGCAGCAAGAGACGTCCTTTGTTCATTGTCGTTATCCGTGTTGATCGCCAACCAGTATGCGCTGGCGCGGTGTGCCCTGAGCGTGCAGCGTAGAATTGGGTCATGAGCAGATTAGTCCTGATCGACGGGTCCAGTTACCTGTATCGCGCGTTCCACGCGCTTCCGCCGCTGACCAATGCGCAGGGCGAGCCCACCGGCGCCTTGTTCGGCGTGGTCAACATGCTGCGCGCCACCTTAAAGGAGCGCCCGGCCTACATCGCCTTCGTGGTGGATGCGCCCGGCAAAACGTTCCGCGATGACTTGTATGCCGACTACAAGGCCAACCGTCCGTCGATGCCCGACGACCTGCGCGCGCAGGTGCAGCCGATGTGCGACATCGTGCATGCGCTGGGCATCGACATCCTGCGCATCGACGGCGTGGAAGCCGACGATGTGATCGGCACGCTGGCGCTGCAGGGCGCCGCCGACGGGTTGAGCGTCACCATCTCTACCGGCGACAAGGACTTCGCCCAGCTGGTGCGCCCGGGCATCGAACTGGTCAACACCATGAGCGGCAGCCGCATGGATTCGGACGCGGCGGTGATCGCCAAGTTCGGCGTGCGGCCCGACCAGATCGTCGACCTGCTGGCGCTGATGGGCGACACCGTCGACAACGTGCCCGGCGTGGAAAAGTGCGGCCCCAAGACCGCCGCCAAATGGCTGGCCGAATACGACTCGCTCGATGGCGTCATCGCCAACGCCGACAAGATCAAGGGCAAGATCGGCGACAACCTGCGCGCCGCGTTGCCACGCCTGCCGCTCAACCGCGCGCTGGTCACCATCAAGACCGATGTCACCCTTGCCAGCGGCCCGCGCGCGCTGGACCTGCGCGAGCCCAACGCCGAGGCGCTGGCGGTGCTGTACGCCCGCTACGGTTTTACCCAGGCGCTGCGCGAACTTGGTGGTGCGGCCGCCGCCCAGGCGGGCCTGCTGGCTGAGCCGGTGGCGCTTGGCGCTGCTGCTGCCACTGCGCGCACTGAGCCGGGCCGCGCGCGCGGCACCGGCTTCGTCTCCGGCCCGGTCAACGCAGCGGTGGATCTGGATCCGTCGCTGTCGGCGCCCGGCCAGTACGAAACCATCCTGACCCAGGTGCAGCTCGACAGCTGGATCGCGCGCCTGCGTGCCGCCGGTCAGTTCGCCTTCGATACCGAAACCGACAGCCTGGACCCGCTGCAAGCCGATTTGATCGGCCTGAGCGTGGCGGCCGAGCCCGGCCAGGCGGCGTACCTGCCGTTCGGCCATCACTTCCCCGGCGCCCCGGTCCAACTCGACCGCACCCAGGCGTTGGCGCACCTGGCGCCACTGCTCACCGACCCGGCCGTGCGCACGCTTGGCCAGCATGGCAAGTACGACTTGCACGTGATGCGCCGGCATGGCGTGGAGCTGGCCGGCTACGCCGACGACACCCTGCTGGAGAGCTTCGTGCTCAATTCCGGCAGCGCCCGCCACGACATGGACAGCCTGGCCAAACGCTATCTCGGCTACGACACCGTCAAGTACGAAGATGTCTGCGGCAAGGGCGCCAAGCAGATTCCGTTCGCCCAGATCAGCCTGGAAGACGCCACCCGCTACGCCGCCGAAGATGCCGACATCACCCTGCGCCTGCACCAGGTGCTGGGCAAGCGCCTGGCCGCCGAGCCCAGCCTCGAGCGCGTCTATCGTGAGATCGAGATGCCGCTGGTAGGCGTGCTGGCACGGATCGAAGCCAACGGCGTGTGCGTGGATGCGGCCGAACTGCGCCGCCAGAGCGCGGACTTGTCCAAGCGCATGCTCGCCGCCCAGCAGAAAGCCACCGAGCTGGCCGGACGCACCTTCAACTTGGATTCGCCCAAGCAGCTGCAGGCGCTGCTGTTCGACGAGCTCAAGCTCCCCGCAGTGGTCAAGACGCCCAAGGGCCAGCCCTCGACGAATGAAGAAGCGCTGGAAGCCATCGCCGACCAGCACGAGCTGCCGCGGGTCATCCTGGAGTACCGCGGCCTGGCCAAGCTGCGCAGCACCTACACCGACAAGCTGCCGGAGATGATCCACCCGCAGTCCGGGCGCGTGCACACCAGCTACCACCAGGCCGGCGCTGCCACCGGGCGGCTGTCTTCGTCTGACCCCAACCTGCAGAACATCCCGATCCGCACCGAAGACGGCCGCCGCATCCGCTGCGCTTTCGTCGCACCGCCCGGGCGCAAGCTGATCGCCTGCGACTATTCGCAGATCGAGCTGCGCATCATGGCGCACCTGTCCGGCGACCCCGGGCTGGTGGGCGCGTTCGAGTCCGGCGCCGACGTGCATCGCGCCACTGCCGCCGAGGTGTTCGGCCGCACCCGCGACACCGTCAGCGGCGATGAGCGCCGCGCTGCCAAGGCGATCAACTTCGGCCTGATGTATGGCATGAGCGCCTTCGGCCTGGCCCGCCAGCTTGGTATCGGCCGCGGCGAGGCGCAGGATTACATTGCGCTGTACTTCAGCCGTTATCCGGGCGTGCGCGACTTCATGGAAACCACCCGCCAGCAGGCGCGCGACAAGGGCTACGTGGAAACCGTGTTCGGCCGCCGGCTGTACCTGGATTTCATCAATGCCGGCAGCCAGGGCCAGCGCGCCGGTGCCGAACGCGCCGCCATCAACGCGCCGATGCAGGGCACTGCCGCGGACATCATCAAGCGCGCGATGGTCAACGTGGATGGCTGGATCGCCGACCACGCGCAACGCGCGAAGATGATCTTGCAGGTGCACGACGAACTGGTGTTCGAAGCCGACGTCGATTTCGTCGACACGCTACTGAGCGAGGTCACCACGCGCATGGCGGCCGCAGCCGAATTACGCGTGCCGCTGGTGGTCGATTCGGGCGTTGGTGACAATTGGGACCAAGCGCATTGATGCGGTGAACGGGGCGATATGCTGAATACGCAGATCAGCAATAAACGTTCCAAACATAATGTGGATTCAGCCGAGTTAATGGAATGAATACCCCCTAAATTCTACTTTTTTTTAACAGTTATCTTCAGGATCCATCAATGTAGAAAATGTTGTTATATCCCTCGACGGGCGCAACGCCTGTCGTCAGATCTCTCCCATCCCCGGAGCAGATCTCGGAGCGGAAACTCCTCCCCAAGTTTCCGTTCCCTGGCCCCGCCGACCTCCCCCTGGTCTGCGGGGCTTTTTATGTCCGGCATTCAGACAGAATCGCTGTAAAGGCGGTGCGCTGCAGCACGGGGCAGACTCAACCTTCAAGTGCAACACCTCACAGGGTGTAGGGTGTAGGGTGT
>NZ_JFAQ01000253.1 GCF_001304695.1 Xanthomonas axonopodis | reverse complement strand
TCAGGACGGGGGGACGTCGGCCTGGGCGTATCAAATCAGCGCCAGACAGCACAGATGCAATCGCAGGTGCAGACCCAACAAGCTGCTTCGCCTGCGATGTCGATGTAACGAATGGTGATTTTTTAAGCGGAATTGCGTTCTTACCGAGGCCAGCTAAATAGCCTCGGTCCTACGCGCCGAATGTTGTGATCTGACACTCTAGATCTTTATTCAGGGGCGCCGCATCGTGACCGGCCAGTCCCGCGAGGCGGCCATGGGCTTGGTGGTGACGGCGCTGCGCGCCTCGCTTATCATCGGCCTGGCGACGAGCATGGTGGAAGCTTCGTCGAAGCTTTACTGGACGCTGACCGATGGTGTGAGCCAGTCCATTACCCAAGTGGTGACGGGGGATTCGAAAAGTCCCTACGATGCGATCGACAAGAATCTGGGTCTGATGCAGATTGCGATGATGATCATCGATCAGATCCAGACAGCAGGCAACCAACAGCGCGACGACGAGAAGACCCGTGCGCGCTGGTTCACTGGGGTAGGGATGGCCGGCCCCGGCGTGGTGGGTGGCTCACTGCTTCTGTTGAGCAAGATTGGGATGGCGCTGTTTGTGGGCTTCGGTCCATTGTTCATCATGTGCCTGCTGTTCCAGGCGACGAAGTCGTTGTTCAGCAAGTGGCTGCTATACGGGTTAGGAAAGGTCTGATCAACGC
>NZ_JFAQ01000252.1 GCF_001304695.1 Xanthomonas axonopodis | reverse complement strand
GCAGGCGCTCATCACGCGCTATGGCACGCTGGGCCGAGTGCAGGAGCCATTTCTGCTTCGCTCGGACAATGGCCTGGTGTTCACCAGCCGCAACTACACCCGACTGGTGCGCAGCTATGGGCTGACGCAGGCGTTCATCACCCCGCATTGCCCACAGCAGAACGGGATGGTGGAGCGTGTGATCCGGACCTTGAAGGAACAGTGCGTGCACCGGCATCGCTCTGAGAGCCAAACCCACGCGCTGCGAGTGATTGCTGACTGGATCGCCTTCTACAACCAACAGCGCCCTCACCAGGCGCTGAAGAGGATGACCCCGGACGCGGCCTGTGCCGCTACATTAACCGGATGACCTGAGCAGAAACCGGTATTACAGCTGCGCCATCCGGGTGGCGATCGAAAACCTGAAGGAGACCATCGATGCCGCCGTTGTCCCGCTTTTCCGAACGCCTGGTGTTCATCGCTTCGATGCTGCTGATGACCGCGACCCGCTTCCATCATGTCAGTGACTGGCTGCACCTGCCGGATGCATCCATGGCCGTGTTCTTTCTCGGCGGCCTGGCATTGCGGCGGCACGGTTATTCGTTGCCTTGCTGGGGTTGTCGGTGGCGATCGATTGGGCTGCGGTGCGTTTGGCCGGCGTCAGCGACTTCTGCATCACCGCGGCGTACGCGGCATTGCCGGTGGCCTATGGCGTGCTGTGGTACGCCGGGCGCGCGTATCACGCACGTGTGCGCCCGAGTGCCGCGTCGTTGAGCATCGCCTGGGGTCTGGGTACCTTGGCCGCCGTGCTGTCGTTCTTGATCTCCAATGGCGCGTTCTACTGGTGGGGCGGGCGCTACACCGACCCGCACTGGGCGCAGTATCTGCAGCGCGCCTGGCAGTGGGGGCCGCTGTTCGTGCGCCCGACCGCGCTGTATCTGGCGATTGTGTTGGCTGTGGCAAGGTGCGTGCTGCGCTGGCGTCATTTGCGTGCCGCAACGGCGTTCTCCACGCCATCGGAAGTGTCGTGATGGTGGCGCGGCGCGCTGCTGCAGCGCCGTTGCCGTTACACGGCACAGTGGCCAGAGCGTGCGGCATCGCGCTTGCCGTCCTGATGGTCTGTGCGTGCGGCGAGCATTTCGCGAATGTGGATGCCTTGCCCACGGCCTCATGGGCGGTATTTTTTCTGGCCGGTGCGTTGCTACGCCCGCTGTGGATGTTGCCGCTGCTGTTCGGGATCGTATCGCTGCTGGATCTGATCGGCCTGGCATCGGGCAGCAGCAGCGACTGGTGTATGTCGCCTGCGTACTGGGCCTTGGCGCTGGCGTACGCCGTATTGTGGTGTGGCGGGCGGCTGTCTGCGCTGCAGGTACAGCGCCAAGCCCGGTGTGGTGTCACCGGGCCGCTGTTGGCGTTGCTGATCAGCGGCAGCGCCGCGTATCTCATCTCTGAAGGCGGTTTCTATTTTCTGTCCGGTCGCTATCCGCACGCCACGTTGGCCGAATTTATTGCGCGCCTGCCGTTGGATTGCCCACGCGCGCTCGGGACCTTGGCCGGCTACGTCGGCCTGGCCTTCGCCCTGTTGGCTACACAACGCGCCGCTGGTGCACGTCTACTCATCGGAACACGCGCATAACCATCCCCGAGCACGATGAAGCGCACTACCGCGAACGTGCACAGCGCAAGAAGGAGTTGGTCGACCGGCGCATCGCACGTGCGGTGATCGACCGCGGTGTGCTGCTGGTCAATACCGGCAATGGCAAGGGCAAGAGCTCGTCCGGCTTCGGCATGCTGGTGCGCTCGCTTGGGCATGGCCTGTATTGCGGCGTGGTGCAATTCATCAAGGGCACGTTTTCCACCGGAGAAGAAGCGTTTTTTCGTCGTTTTCCGGATCTGCTCGATTACCACGTCATGGGCGAAGGCTTCACCTGGGAAACCCAGGACCGCGCGCGCTACGACTTCGTGCTGCTGGACGAACTCAACATCGCCATGCTGAAAGACTACATCGCGCTGGACGAGGTGCTTGCTGCCGTGGCCGCGCGGCCGCCCGGCCAGCATGTGGTGATTACCGGGCGCGGCGCGCCGGCCGGGTTGATCGAGGTCGCCGACACCGTGACCGAGATGCGCCTGGTCAAGCACGCCTTCAATGCCGGCATCAAGGCGCAACTCGGCATCGAGCTATAGCCGTGAGCGAACGCGTGCAATGCTCTGTTTGGCTCGGCATGTGTGCTGGCATGCGCCGGGACCGCACGCCATGCTGCTGGTGATTGCCACCGCTGCCGTGTTCCTGGACCTGCTGCTGGGCGAGCCGCGGCGCGGCCATCCGCTGGTGCTGTTCGGCAACTGGGTGCAACGTGTTGAAGCGCGCTTGCACCGCGACCGTCGCAGCGCCGGCGTCCTGGTGTGGTGCGTGAGCGTGTTGCCGTTGACCTGTGTCGCTGCAGTGCTGCAATGGGGGCTGTGGTGCGTGTCGCCCCGGGCGGCGGCAGGGTTTGCCGCGATCACGCTGTATCTGGCGCTGGGTCTGCGTAGCCTGGGCGAACACCCGCAAGCGGTGATCGATGCACTGCGAGCGACTGATCTGCCTGCCGCTCGCGCTGCAGTGGGCCGTATCGTCAGCCGCGATACGGCCGCAAGGGACGCGACCCAAGTCGCTGCCGCAGCGACCGAGTCGGTCTTGGAAAACGGCAGCGACGCCGTGTTCGCCGCGCTGTTCTGGGGCGTCGCGCTGGGCGCACCAGGAGCGGTGTTGTACCGGCTGTCCAATACGCTGGATGCCATGTGGGGCTATCGCACGCCGCGCTACGTCAACTTCGGCTGGGCTTCGGCGCGCATCGACGATGCGTTGAACTGGCTGCCGGCGCGGCTGACCGCAGCGACCTACGCCGTGCTGGGTCGCACCCGCGCGGGCATGCGCTGCGCGTGGCGGCAGGGACGCGGCTGGAAGAGCCCCAATGCCGGCCCCGTGATGGCGGCGGGCGCAGGCGTGCTGCATGTCCAACTGGGTGGGCCTGCGCCGTACCACGGCCATTGGCAGGGACGCCCCGCGCTGGGCGAGGGTGCGGCAGCAAGCGCAAACAGCGTGCAACGCGCGTTGCGGCTGGTGCGTGCCGGCCACCGCGCTGGCGATGTGATGATCGGCATGCGGATGGTCTGGCGCTTGACCAGCATGCACCAGCTCACCGTTCACGACGGCGCAGGTGGCGTCGCTCCAGCACCGGGGGCACGCGATCCTTGAACACGGCGGGCGCCTGCGCCGCGCTGCGCAGGCTTACACCATACCGCTTGCACACTGGTTGGACCTGTCCACCGGGGTGAGCCCGTTCGCATGGCCAGTGCCTGCCATCCCGGAGCACGTGTGGCAGCGCTTGCCGGAAGACGACGATGACCTGGCCGACTGCGCGGCTGCCTATTACGGCGCGCCGCAGGTACTGCCGGTGGCCGGCTCGCAGGCGGCGATTCAGGCCTTGCCGTTGCTGCGCGCGCCCAGCCGCGTCGGCGTGCTCACGCCTGGCTACGCCGAGCATGCGCAGGCATGGCAGCGTGCCGGACATCAGGTCGTGCCGATGAGCGCCGCGCAATTGCTGCACGCAGGTGAGACGCTGGATGTGGCCGTGCTGATCCATCCCAATAATCCATGCGCCGACCGCTTCGATCCCGACAAGTTGCTGCAGCTGCATGCACGTCTTGCGTCACGTGGTGGGTGGTTGGTGATCGACGAGGCCTTCATGGATGCAACGCCACAACATAGCGTGTGTGGATACACACAGCGGCCCGGTCTGGTGGTGTTGCGCTCGGTGGGCAAGTTCTTCGGCATGGCAGGCGCACGTGCGGGCTTTGTCTGCGCAGATCGCGCAATGCTGGATGCGTGCGCGAACGCCTGGGGCCATGGACGCTCAGCGGCCCGGCGCGGTGGGCCGTGCATCAGGCATTGGCCGATACGCCGTGGCAGGTTCATGCACGTGCGCGCCTGCACGCGGCATCGCAGCGGCTTGCGCAGCTGTTGCATGCGCATTCGATCGTACCTACCGCAGGCACGGCGTTCTTTCAGTGGTGCCAGCGCGACGACGCGGCCGCCCTGCACGTCGCGCTGGCGCAACGCGTCATCTTGACCCGGCGATTGGACACACCGTCCAGTTTGCGCTTCGGTCTTCCACCCGATGCCGCGGGCAAAGCGCGTCTGGATGTGGCACTGCGCCAGGTGCTGGTATGAGCGCGCGCGTGCTGATGGTGCAGGGCTTTACCTCCGATGCGGGCAAGAGCACGCTGGTGGCCGCGCTGTGCCGCTGGCTGCATCGCCAGGGCATTGCGGTGGCGCCATTCAAGCCGCAGAACATGGCGTTGAATTCGGCGGTGACGGTGGACGGTGGCGAAATCGGCCGCGCGCAGGCATTGCAGGCACAGGCATGCGGGCTGGAGCCGCAGACCGATTTCAACCCGGTGTTGCTCAAGCCCAACAGCGATACCGGTGCGCAGGTGATCGTGCACGGGCATCCGGTCGCCACGCTGGATGCGGTGGTGTATCACGCCTACAAGACGCCTGCATTCAAAGCGGTGTTGGCCTCGCACGCGCGCCTGGTCGAGCGCTTCGCTGTGGTGCTGGTGGAAGGTGCCGGCAGCCCGGCCGAGATCAATCTGCGCGCCAACGACATCGCCAACATGGGCTATGCCGAAGCGGTGGATTGCGCCGTCGTTCTGGTGGCCGACATCGACCGCGGCGGCGTGTTCGCCCATCTGGTCGGCACGTTGGCGTTGCTCTCGGCCAGCGAGTGCGCACGCGTTGCCGGCTTTGTAATCAATCGGTTTCGCGGCGATCTGGCGCTACTGCAGCCCGGCCTGGAGTGGCTGGAGCGCGAAACAGGCAAGCCGGTGCTCGGCGTCTTGCCATATCTGCACGGCCTGCAGCTGGATGCCGAAGATGTGGTGCCGCGTAACGCGCCGCAGAAACCGCAGTCGCAATTGCGCGTGGTGGTGCCGGTGCTGCCGCGTATCAGCAATCACACCGACATCGACGCGTTGCTGGCGCACCCACAAGTGGATGTGCACCTGATCGGTCCCGGGCAGGCGCCACCGCCGTGCGATCTGATCCTGCTGCCGGGCAGCAAATCCACCCGGCACGATCTGCAGTGGCTGCGCACGCATGGGTGGGACGCCGCCATTGCCCGTCACCTGCGCTACGGCGGAAAACTGCTTGGCATCTGCGGTGGACTGCAGATGCTGGGCACCCATCTCCACGACCCGGATGGGATCGAAGGCCCAGCGGGCAGCAGCGCCGGCCTTGGGTGTCGCTGCAAACCACGCTGCAGCCGCACAAGTAATCGCATCGCGTGCGCGGGCGCCTGCTGCTGGGCGATGCCAGTGTCAGCGGATATGAAATTCATTGCGGCATCAGCAGCGGCGCCGCGCTGGCACGGCCGTTGCTGCAGCTGGACGATGGGCGTACCGATGGCGCCATCTCCGACGATGGCCAGGTGCTAGGTGTTCAGTCCCGGC
>NZ_JFAQ01000251.1 GCF_001304695.1 Xanthomonas axonopodis | reverse complement strand
CAGGACGGGGGGACGTCGGCTCTCGCTTGCATGCTCCATCATTTGCTTACGCATGCTTCCTGGGTTTTGTTAGCCGCTCTTAGAGTCGACCGCGAGAACAGGCGCGCTGAGGGAATCACGGGATGCAGTGCAAGCGTGTTGCACTTGATCTTAGTCGGCCGCGTGACCGCCAAGGAGGCCGGCGCCGATCCGTTCGATTCGCCCAAGGCCCTGCTGGACGCGGTCAAGGCCAAGCGCTACGCTGGCCTGGAGGATAAACGCCTGGGCTCGGTGCCGGTCAACTTCCTGTCGGACCTGGACATCACCGGCGGCAACTCCGGTTCGCCGGTGATGGGCGCGCAGGGCAAGCTGGTCGGCCTGGCGTTCGATGGAAATTGGGAGTCGGTAAGCAGCAACTGGATCTTCGACCCGGCAATGACCCGCATGATTGCCGTGGACAGCCGCTATCTGCGTTGGATCATGACCGAGGTCGCTCCGGCGCCACAGCTGTTGAAGGAGCTCGGCGTGCGCTGACGCCGGCGGCCGGCGCGGGGGCGGCAGGGGTTATCATGCGGTCCCGTTTTCGCTGCGGCGAGCGGGCCCCTCCCCCAAGGAACTCCCAGCGCATGCGCATCCTGCTTGCTCGTCACGGCGAGACGCCGTGGAACGCCGAAGGCCGTTACCAGGGCCAGATCGATATTCCGCTTTCGCCGGTCGGCGAAGGCCAGGCGCGCGCATTGGGCGAACGGCTGCACTCGCTGCAGATCGACCGTGCAGTGGCATCGCCGTTGTCGCGCGCGCAGGCCACTGCCAAAGCCGCGTTGGGCGCTGCGCGCCAAGCCCTGCTGCAGACCGATGCCGACCTGCAGGAAATTGCGCACGGCGAATGGGAAGGCCTGCTGGCCAGCGAGATCAACGACAAAGATCCAGCACGTCTGCGCGCCTGGCGCGAAGAGCCCGATACCGTGTTGATGCCAGGTGGCGAATCGCTGCGTCAGGTGCTCGATCGCAGCTGGCGCGGCCTGGTGCGCGCCGCCGATGGGTTGGGCGCCGACGACACCTTGCTGGTGGTTGCGCACGATGCGGTCAATCGCGTGATCCTGTGCAAGATCCTGGGTCTGCCGTTGTCCAGGCTATGGAGCTTCCGCCAGGCCCCGACCACCCTGAACCTGCTCGAAGGTGATGACGTCGAGCATCTCGAAGTGGTGCGCCTCAACGACTGCGCGCACCACACACCGTTCTTTGGTGAGGCAAAGCATCGGGCGCTGTAGGCCTGGTGGTGGCGTGTTGCTCTCAGGAATAATTCTTACAGTCCTCACGCTGCCAACATTCAGGTGCTCGAGATTGATCTCCATGCATTGCTGCTTGCAATGCATGCGTCATCTTCAAATTTGCATGTTTAGAAGAGGGCTGTTTGGTCCCGCCCTCCAGCGTTTGCTGGCCGCTGCGTAGCCTGCGCATCTGTGCATTCCCCTGAAGGATCAGTTCGGTGAGACCAAAGCTGTTCGCCTTGAAGAAGGTTGCCTCTGTCTTCGTGATGCTCGGGCTTATTCCGCCGAGCCTGCTCGCTACATTTATCCCCGTCGAGTTCCTTCAAGGGCGCTATTGGAAGTGGCCGGCCTTGGCGATGGGTATCGCACTAAGAGGGTGTTTACATAATCAAGCAGTCAGTCGCCGGAGTAGCACCTTTGCTTCAGCCAGCCATCCCCAAGCCTCGGAAACCTGGGTCAGCCGATCATGGTGCATGCGACGTCCCCCCGTCC
>NZ_JFAQ01000250.1 GCF_001304695.1 Xanthomonas axonopodis | reverse complement strand
ACGAAAGCGCGCCATTGAAGGTGGTCAACCCCTACGGGCGCACCAAGGTGATGATGGAAGAAATGATCGGCGACCTCAGCGCCGCGTGGCCGGACTTCAACGCGGCGTTGCTGCGCTACTTCAACCCGGTGGGTGCGCACCCAAGCGGGTATCTTGGCGAAGACCCAAGAGGGGTGCCGAACAACCTGATGCCCTACATCGCATAGGTGGCAGTGGGACGTCGCGAGGCCCTGCAAGTGTTCGGCGACGACTACCCCACCGACGACGGCAGCGGCGTGCGCGACTATCTGCATGTGATGGATCTGGCGCGCGCGCATGGGGATGCCATCGATTACCTGCAGCGCGAGCGCAAGGGCTTGGTGGGCAATCTGGGCACCGGGCGCGGCTACAACGTGCGCGAGGTGGCCGCCGCGTTCGCGCGCCAGTGGCAGGCGCATTCCGCTGAGCATCGCGCCGCGCCGCGATGGGGACGTGGCGGTGTACTTCGCCAGTACCGCGCTGGCCAACCGGCTGCTGGGCTGGACCGCCGAATACGGCCTGGACCGCATGTGCCGCGATACCTGGCGCTGGCAGTCGATGCATCCGGACGGCTATACCAGTTCGCGTCTGCCGCGCCAGCGCACCGCGGCGGTCGTGCCCGAGGGCGACAGTGCGCGCGAGCTGCCGGCACCAGCGCGCCGGCTGTCGCCCAGCCCGGACACGCGCCGACTCAGCGCGCCGCCCACCACGCCAGCACCAGCGCGGTGGCGTAGCACAGCAGGTCGAAGCCGTTGTTGGCCAGTTGCAGCAGGGTCCAGGCCAGGCCGGCGCCCATCTTCTGTGCCGAGGTCCACGGGTCCAGGCCCAGCGGTCCGCCCAGTTGGGCAGAGGCGATGCCCCAGTTGGCGCCCACGATGATCAGCGCCGTCGCCATGATGGCCACGCCGATGCGCAAGCGGCCGGCATGCAGGGTGCCCAGGCGCAGCATCCAGACGATCTCCAGCGCGGCGACCACCGCCATCCAGCCGGCCTGGTTGCCCAGGGCCAGGGCGATGAGCAGCCAGGCGATGAGGGCGGTGGCGCATCCCAGCAACAGGAGCGGGGGCCAGAGCCAGTGGGCAGTTCTGGCGGACGCGGTGGTGGGCGGCATTGGAGCTCCTGACAGTGCGCACATGATAGAGCGCGCGCCGGCCTTTGCGAGGCATGCCGTGCCTTGACCGTGCGGTTGATGGAATGCAGCGTCGTTCCCGGCTGGGCGCGGTGCCGGCGGCGATGCCGTCGCGGTCGGCTAGAATGGCCGACTTGCGCGCGACCTGCGCGGTCCCATATCCAGCCCATGTATTCCCGTAGCAGCGAACCCGTCCAGTTCGAACGCGATTGCGATGCCGTCATGGTGCCGCAGGGCGATTCGGTGACCCTGCCCGCAGGCAGTTATGGCTACATCACCCAGGCGCTGGGTGGCAGCTACACGGTCTTCGTCGAAGGCAATCTGTTCCGCATTGCCGGCAAGGACGGCGATGCGATCGGCAAGGAGGCCCCGCCGGGGCTGGAATTGCCCGCCAATGCCAGCGACGAAGAGGTGGAAGCCCTGGTGTGGCAGCAGTTGCGCACCTGTTTCGACCCTGAAATACCGTTCAATATCGTCGATCTGGGCTTGGTCTACGAGGCGGTGGTCAGCCACCGCGAAGAAGACGACCAGCGCCGGGTCGACGTCAAGATGACGCTGACCGCGCCCGGTTGCGGCATGGGCGAGATCCTGGTCGACGATGTGCGCAGCAAGGTCGAAATGATCCCGACCATCGCCGAAGCCGATGTCGAGCTGGTATTCGACCCGCCGTGGGGCCGGCATATGATGTCCGAAGCGGCCCGTCTCGAGACCGGCATGCTCTGATCGTCACGCGCCATGTCCACGATGTGGCCCCGCGTCCTTTCGCCCGCCATACAGGAATCTCCCGGTGTCCGTGTCCTTCGCTTCCACCCGTTCCCCGTCGCCGCGCAGCGCCGACGAATTGTCCGTAATCCTGGCTGCGCCCGGTTTCGGGCTGCATTTCACCGACCACATGGTCGCCATCTCCTGGAACAACGAGCAGGGCTGGCACGACGCGCAAGTGCGCGCGTACGGCCCGCTGCAGCTGGATCCGGCAGCGTCGGTGCTGCATTACGGCCAGGAAATCTTCGAAGGCATCAAGGCCTACCGGCACGCCGACGGCTCGATCTGCACCTTCCGTCCACAAGCCAACGGCGAGCGCCTGCAGCGGTCGGCGCGCCGTTTGGCGCTGCCGGAATTGCCGGTGGACCTGTTCGTCGAATCGCTGCGCCAGCTGGTGGCGGTGGATAGCGGTTGGGTGCCGTCGGCGCCGGAGACCAGCCTGTATTTCCGCCCGTTCATGATTGCCGATGAGGCCTTCCTGGGCGTGCGTGCGGCGCACAAGGCCTCGTATTACGTGATCGCCAGCCCGGCCGGCCCGTATTTCGCCAAGGGCGTGGCGCCGGTGTCGATCTGGTTGTCCACCGAGTACGCACGTGCGGCCAAGGGCGGCACCGGTGCGGCCAAGTGCGGCGGCAATTACGCCGCGTCGCTGTTGCCGCAGCAGAATGCTTATGCTCAGGGCTGCTCGCAGGTGTTGTTCCTGGACCCGGTGGAAGGCAAGTACATCGAAGAACTCGGCGGCATGAACGTGTTCCTGGTCTACAAGGACGGCACGTTGGTGACCCCGGAACTGTCCGGCAGCATCCTGGAAGGCATCACCCGCGACAGCATCCTGCAACTGGCCCGCGACCGTGGCATGCAGGTGATCGAGCGCAAGGTCGCGATCGACGAGTGGAAGCAGGGCGTGGCCTCTGGCGAAATCACCGAGGTGTTCGCCTGCGGTACCGCGGCGGTGGTAACCCCCATCGGCGAGCTGAAGGGCGAAGGGTTCGCGGTGGGCGACCTGTCCGCGCCAGCGGGCGAGGTGACCATGTCGCTGCGGCAGGAGCTGACCGATATCCAGTACGGACACGTGCCGGACCGCCACGGTTGGCTGGTGCGTTTGTCGTAAGCGGACATAATTTTGCCAAAAAGGGGCCTCCGTGTGTCAGCACGGGGGCCTTTTTGTTTGCGTAACAGCAAAAAGACCACTTTGACTGGGAACCGGTCGCATTCAGCATGCGACGTCCCCCCGTCC
>NZ_JFAQ01000025.1 GCF_001304695.1 Xanthomonas axonopodis | reverse complement strand
GCCCCTGCCCGCGCTAGCAGCGCGGGCGCTCCAAGGCACGCGCGCCAATGGCGCGCAAGCGGTGCCTTCTCGCCCCGCAGGGAGAGGGGCTAAAGCCGCGCTCTTACAAATCCCCAATTACGAATCCCGAATCCCGGCCCCTCAGGGCTTCTTCGCCGGCGCCGGCTCGTTGACGATGGTCTCCAGATCCTTCTGCAGGTCCGCAAACAGCGGCAGCATCCTTTGCTGGATGGCGCCCATCAGGTTCTGGGTCAGGGCGGGGGTCTTGTCGAGCAGGCTTTGGCCGGCCGAGCTCTCGTAGAACTCGGCCATGGCCAGTACGTCCTCGCGCGAGAACGAGCGCTTGTAGATATCCACATACATCGGGCGCAGTTCCGACCACGACAGCGCCTTGCGCACGGTCTGACGGGTCCTTTCCTGGATGCGTTGCAACTGCGCCTGTTGGTCGGGGTCGAGCTGGCGCTGCGCGGTGAGCTGGGCGAATTGTTGCTGCTGCATGGCTTCGATCTGCGGCAGCATCGTGTCCAGCATGGTCTGCGCGCGGGAGGCGGCCAGCAGACGGTTGATGTCGGCATCGCTGGGCGCCTGCGCCAGCGCCGCCGGGGCGGCCACGGCCAGCAGGGCCGACAGCAGCAGTCGGCGCGCGAGGCGGCGCGTGGCAGTGAGCGAAGAAGGAGGTGTCATCGGAGCATCCGGCAAACGGGGGACCGGCCGCAGCATACGGGAAGCCGGCGTTCGCGCGCGCGTCCACGCCGCTGCCGATACAATCGGCACATATGGCCAGCGACCCGATCCAGATCACCCCCAGCCTGACGATTCCGCCCAGCGAACTCGTCGAACGCTTCGTGCGCGCCAGCGGCGCGGGCGGGCAGAACGTCAACAAGGTGTCCACTGCGGTGGAGCTGCGTTTCGACGTGGCTGGGTCGCCGTCACTGCCCGAGCCGTTGCGGGCGCGGCTGCTGTCGCGGCGCGACCGCCGCATGACCGCCGAGGGCGTGCTGGTGATCGACGCGCAGCGCTTCCGCACCCAGGAGCGCAACCGCGACGATGCGCGCGAGCGGCTGGTCGACATCATCAGTGCGTGCCTGTCGGTGCCCAAGCGCCGGGTCGCCACCAAACCGAGTCATGGTGCCAAGCTGCGGCGGCTGGATGCCAAGCGGGAACGCAGTCACATCAAGCGTGGACGCTCTGCGTCCCACTGGGAGTAAGCGTGAGTCACACCGACCCGTCGTTGCCACCGGTAACACAGGCCAACATCCTGCTGCAGCCACCTCCGCCCCGGATGCCGCGCGCCCATGGCCGCTTCATCCGCTGGCTGGGCCGTACCGTCTTGCGCGTGACCGGCTGGCGCTTGCTCGGGCGGCTGCCCGACGAGCCCAAGCTGGTCATGATCGTGGCCCCGCATTCGTCCAATTGGGACGGCTTCCTCGGCTTTGCGGCCAAGTTCGCGCTGGGCTTCGAAGTGCGCGTGCTGGGCAAGGCGCAGCTATTCTGGTGGCCGCTGGGCCCGTTGCTGCGCAAGCTCGGCGGCATCCCGCTGGACCGCAGCTCGCCGCAGGGCACCATCGGCCAGGCGGTGCGGCTGATCCGCAACTCCGAGCAGATGTGGTACGTGATCACCCCGGAAGGCACGCGCAAACGCGTGGAGCAGTGGAAGGCCGGCTTCTGGAAGATCGCCTCCGATGCCAAGGTGCCGATCCTGCCGGTGTACTTCGACTACCCCAGCAAGACCATGGGCATCGGCGAGCCGTTCTGGACCGGTAACGACATGGCTGCCGACATCGCTGCCATCCGCACCTGGTACCGGCCGTGGCGCGGCAAGCATCGCGATACGTTGTGATGCCTTCGGCGCGCCGCTGACGGATCGCTGCCCTGTGGTTGGTGAGTGCGGTGCGTCTGTCGTGGAACATCACTCCATCGAGGAACACCATGATCGCTTTATCCGCACGCGCAGTGTGTCTGTCGCTCTCCTTGCTGCTCATCGCCGGCCCGGCGCTCGCAGCCGCGCCGATGCTGGTGATCCACGGTGGCGCGGGCGTGGAGAAATCCAGCCTCTCGCCCGACGAACAAGCCCAGGCGCGCGAGGCGATGCAACGCGCGCTGCGCGCCGGGCACGCGGTGCTGCAACGTGGTGGCAGTGCAGTGGATGCGGTGGCCGCCACCATCACCCACCGTGCTGGAGGACGCGCCGCAGTTCAACGCGGCCCGTGGTGCGGTGTTCACCCATGACGGCAAGAACGAACTGGATGCGGCCATCATGGATGGCGCCAGCGGCAAGGCCGGGGCGATTGCCGGCGTGCACACGGTCAAGAACCCGATCCAGCTGGCGCGCAGCATGATGGACCGCTCCCAACACGTGATGCTGGTCGGCGATGGCGCCGAACAATTCGCACGCGAGCAAGGCACCACCCTAGTGGACCCGAGCTATTTCCGCACCGACAAGCGCTGGCAGCAATTGCAGAAAGCGCTCAAGGCCGAAGCCGGTGACCGCAAGGCGCAGGCCGCGCTCGATCTGGAAACGGCCAAGCACTTCGGCACCGTCGGCGCGCTGGCGCTGGATCGCGACGGCCATCTGGCCGCCGGTACCTCCACCGGCGGCATGACCAACAAGCGCTATGGCCGCGTGGGCGATGCGCCCGTCATCGGCGCCGGTACCTATGCCAATGCCCAGTGCGCCGTCTCCGGCAACGGCTGGGGCGAGTTCCACATCCGCGCCGTGGCCGCCTACGATATCTGCGCACGCATGAAATACGCCGGCCAGTCGTTGCAACAGGCGGCCGAGACGGTGATCGACCAGGAGATTCCCACCGCCGGCGGCGACGGCGGGGCCATTGCGCTGGACGCGCAGGGCAATATCGCCTTCCCCTTCAATATGCAGGGCATGTACCGCGGCTGGATCGGTGCCGACGGCAACCCGCACGTGGCGATTTTCAAGGACGAGACGCTCTGAGGACGCCCGCGTGGGTCATTGCCTTCTCCCGCAGGCGGGAGAAGGTGCCCGAAGGGCGGATGAGGGCCACGTACCGCCGCCGCCTCTGTCCCGCACATCGCCATTCATCGATGCCCAGCCAACGGCACATGCCGGCGGTCGCAAAACCCGCTAGTGTGGCCGGCTGTACTACCCACTCAGGAATCACACGCCATGTCGCGTACCGTCGTTCTTGCCGCTGCCATCACCCTGGCACTGGCTGCTTGTTCTGGAAAAGAGTCGTCCGGCCAGGAGTCCACCACCGTGCCCGAGAAAACCGCCCCGGCCCCGGCCGCGGATGCTGCATCCAAGCCCTTGCTGACCGCCAGCACGCTGCCGTTCCAGGCGCCGCCGTTCGACAAGATCAAGGATGCCGACTACCTGCCGGCGTTCGAAGAGGGCATGAAACAGCAACTGGCCGAAATTCGTAAGATCGCCGACAACCCCGAGCCTGCCACCTTCGCCAACACCATCGAGGCGATGGAACGCAGCGGCGAGACCTTGCAACGCGTGTCGCACATTTTCTTCGGCTTGGTCCATGCCGATACCAACGAGGCGCGGCAGAAGATCCAGGAAACCGTGGCGCCCAAACTGGCTGCGCACCAGGATGAGATCAGCCTGGATCCGAAATTGTTCGCGCGGATCAAAAGCCTCTACGAACAACGCGACACGCTAAATCTGGACCCGGTGCAAAAGCATCTGGTCGAGCATGATTACGACGAATTCGTGCACGCCGGCGCGCAACTGTCCGATAGCGACAAAGCGACGCTGCGCAAGCTCAACGTCGAGGAAACCTCGCTGTCCATCCAGTTCCACAACAAGTTGGTCGCGGCCACCGCTGCCGGCGCGGTGGTGGTGGAGGACAAGGCCAAGCTCGATGGTCTGTCCGATGGCGACATCGCCTCGGCCGCGCAGGACGCCAGCGCGCGTAAGCTCGATGGCAAATACCTGCTGGCCCTGCAGAACACCACCCAACAGCCGGTGCTGGCCTCGCTCAAGAACCGCGACCTGCGCCTGCAGGTCATGGCGGCCTCGCAGTCGCGCGCCGAGAAAGGCGACGCCAACGACACCCGCCAGACCATCCAACGCCTGGCCCAGTTGCGCGCGCAGAAAGCCAAGCTGCTCGGTTTCGACAGCTATGCCGCCTACAACCTCAGCGACTTCATGGCCAAAACTCCGGACGCGGCGCTGAAGCTGCTCACCGACACGGTGCCTGCCGCCACCGCCAAGGCGCGCAGCGAGAGTGCCGAAATCCAGAAGGTGATCGATGCGCAGAAGAGCGGCTTCAAGCTCACCGCCGCCGACTGGGATTTCTACGCCGAGCAGGTGCGCAAGGCCAAGTACGATATCGACGAAGCGCAGATCAAGCCGTACTTCGAACTGGACAACGTGCTCAAGAACGGCGTGTTCTACGCCGCCACCGAGCTGTATGGCATCACCTTCAAGGAACGCACCGACATCCCGACCTACCACGACGGCATGAAGGTCTACGAGGTGTTCGACCAAGATGGCAAGTCGATGGCGCTGTTCTACACCGACTACTTCAAGCGCGACAGCAAGTCCGGCGGTGCTTGGATGGATCAATTGGTCGTCCAGAATGGCCTGACCGGCGCCAAGCCGGTGGTCTACAACGTCTGCAACTTCACCAAGCCTGCGCCGGGCCAGCCGGCGCTGCTGAGCTTCGACGACGTCACCACCATGTTCCACGAGTTCGGTCATGCGCTGCACGGCATGCTCTCGGCGGTGAAGTATCCCTCGCTCGCCGGCACCAGCACTGCGCCCGATTTCGTCGAGTTCCCCTCGCAGTTCAACGAACACTGGGCTTCGGACCCGAAGGTGTTCGCGCATTACGCCAAGCACTACCAGACCGGTGAAGCGATGCCGGCCGAGCTGGTCGAGAAAATCAAGAAGGCGCGGACCTTCAACCAGGGTTATGCCACCACCGAGTACCTGTCGGCCGCACTGCTGGACCTGGCCTGGCACACGCTGCCGGCCGACGCGCCGCTGCAGGACGTGGACAAGTTCGAAGCCGACGCGCTGAAGAAGTACAAGGTGGATCTGGCGCAAGTACCGCCGCGCTATCACACCACCTACTTCGACCACATCTGGGGCGGCGGCTACCCGGCTGGCTACTACGCCTACTTCTGGGCCGAAGTGCTCGACGACGATGCGTTCCAGTGGTTCAAGGAGAACGGCGGCCTGTCGCGCAAGAACGGCGACATCTTCCGTGCCAAGATCCTCTCTCGCGGCAACAGCGTCGACTTGGCCACCTTGTACCGGGATTTCCGTGGCAAGGATCCCAGCGTCAAGGCGTTGCTGGAAAACCGTGGATTGACCGACTGAGACGCCTGCGTGCATCACGCACGCGAATATCGGCGATGATCCAAAACGAGATGGCCCTGCGGCCATCCCGTTTTCATTGAGGCGTTTTGATGTATCGATGCAGGCGGCGCCGCATCACGCCCGCGGCGGTGCCCGATCCTCTCCGATCTGCACGATGACCTCGTGCGACTGCGAGGTGGACGCCATGCCTGGACGCAGCTGTTCCACCGCTTCTGGCAGGGTCAGCGAGCGCGAGGCATGCGTCGCAGATGACGTGGCCCCGGATCGCTGGGTGAGCGCTTTGGCCTGACTCAACAGGTCTTCCACATCGCTGCGTTGCACCTGCGCATTGATCGCTCGACTTGCCCTGGCTGCCCGCCGTTGGGACAGCGCTTCGTTGGCGCCCCCCATTACGCCGCGCCATACTTGCTGCTTCAATCCGATGTCTGTCTCGCCCTCGCGGCGGTTGTTCTTGACGGTGATGGCGGTGTGCTGATTCAACGCGCCGACCGCAGCCATGCCTCCTGACAGGGCGGCAATTCCCAATGTCTGCGGGATCGGCACCTTGCGTGTTCCGCCTTGCGCCGCGGAGCTGGCCTTGCCGATCACCGAGGACGCCGCGCTGCCCAGCACGAGGAGATGAAACATCTGGCCAATGCGTTGTGCGGTCTGTGCCGAAAACTCACGCGAGGTGTACTTGTTGACGATATCGCCGATCAGTTGGTCCGAGATCACAGACTTCTCTGCGCCGCGCAGCAGGTTTGCTGCGACGCCATCCTGATCGAGTTCGTCCAGCCTGCCTTCACGCAAGGCTTGCAGATCCTGGCTCAGCAATTTCAGCGCCTTCGCCGGGCCGGCGCCGTGGCCCGCTTCCAGATCCAGGTCGTCGTCGGCTGGCGTGGCCTGCGGCGAGGGCGACGCGGCCAGTTCCGCCTTGAGTGCCTTTTCCATCGCCGCCAGTCCGCTGGTCACGCGTTTCACCAGTGCCTGCGTAGGTGATTGAATCAGTTTGCGCAATTTGCCCTGATCGATCTCCTCTGCCGCCACTGGTTCACCGCGTGCAAGTTTCGCCTTGCCCTTGTCCGTCAACACATCGGCGTACAGCAGATTGAGCTTGTTGTTGTAATCCTGCTTTGCCTGTTCGTCGAAGCCGGCAGCCACATGCTGCACAGCAGTCATCAGCAGGGCGCCGACGGTCTGCGCGGTCGGCGACAGCGCCCGCATTGCACCGGTCTTGCTGAGCAGGCCCAGGCTGCTGGCCAATGGCGACCGCAGGATACGCGGGACGGCCTGCCAGCGATTGCCCATCCATTGCCGTTCGTGCGCGCCCTGGGTCATGACGAAGTCGTGCTGGGCCTGATGCAGGCGCGTTTCGGCTTGCAGCAAGTCATGAGCCGCGGCGATCAGGTTAGCTGTTGGCTGCGCCGCGGGACCCTGGTCTACGGCGTCCTTGAGTGCGCGGAACCTGTCGCAGTACCCGCTGAATTCTTCGAGATGCCGTTCCAGCGCCTTCGCAAGCTCCGGCAGCCAATGCTTGTCGTTGATCTTATCCTTGTCCGGCACGATGACGTGCCCGCCGTGCTCGCGGATGGATTCGCACAGGCTGACCACCGCCGACTGCTGTGCCGCATTCATGGGCGCGGCGATCGCTGCCGTCGCAAAGCCGAAGCCCGCGCCTGCCCAGGGCTGACGGGTTGCGTAGTTGATCCAGGGCGAGACGATGTGCTGCATTGCATTGTTGAGGAAGCTGCCGGATGGGTTGGGCATGCCTGACAGCAATGCGGTACGCCGCAGGTTGGAAACCTCGTTTTCGTTCAATCCCTGCGCCCTGTACCAAGCCATCACATCCGCCTCGCGGATGCGGCCCAACAGATCCGCATGTGTTGCTGCGCGTTCCTGAGGGCCGGTGGCGCCCGGCAATTTCATCGGCCTGATCTTGTTGATGAGTTCGGCGGCCAGCTGCGGCTCGACCGGGCGCTGGTTGTCGGCAGCCAGTTGCTGTTTGAGTCGCACCAACGACGCTTTGCCGGGATCTGGCGACATTGCAGGCTGCGAAACCTGCAGTTCAACCGATCGCAAGTGGCTGGCCGATTGCGAGGCAGACGCAGTGACGTCTGCGGCCTCCTTTCTGAGATTGCTCGGGCGGCGCGAGAGCATGCTCAATGCGCCTTCGGACGGTGCAGGCGGATGGCTGGGCGATGCGTGCGGTGGTGCTTCTTCTTCTTCGATCTCGTGGGTGCCCGCAGTTGACACTGACACGGGGCGATTGATCGCATTGGCGGATGCAGCAGGTTTCATCAGATTTCTCCTGGTGCTGGATGCAGTGGCGGCATCGATCAATGGCCGGTGCCGGGAAATGCGATCGTCAACCAACCTGTAAATGGGCGCAGTGTCCATGGAGGGCGTGGTGGGCCATGGCGCGAAGGAAGCACCGCCTCCAACCACGCCACGCAACCGTTGCGGAGATGAAGCTCCAAACGGCGGATTGCATTGCGCAAAAAGTGAATCAAACTGCCGGGACCATCTTTGCCGGACAACAGAACTGACGTCGCTGCATCCGAATCCCCAATCGGGTGCGTGACGGCCCCCCCGATTGGGGATTGGGGAAGCCGTCACGCGCGACGGCCGCCGCGCGCATCTGCGTGCATGGTGCGCCATCAAAACGTGATGGCAACGCATCGGTATGCCTCAGCCGGTTACTGGGTCGTCAACCCATCCAGCGCCTGCGCCGCTGCATCCTGTCGCCACCAGCGCATGCGGTTGCCAGGGACATTCAAGTCCAACCGCTCGCCCATGCGCGGGGTGATCAGTGCGACACCGGCGGAGTCTGCCAGCGCCACGATCCGGTCCAGCGGCTCCTGCCACGCATGCATGGCCAGATCGAAGGTGCCGTTGTGGATCGGCAACAGGGTGCGGCCGCCGACGTCAATGAACGCCTGCAGGCTCTGCTCCGGCTGCATGTGCACGTGCGGCCACATCTGGTCGTAGGCGCCGTTTTCGATCAGTGCCACATCGAATGGCCCCAGCTGCTCGCCGATGGTCTTGAAGTGCGGACCATAGCCGCCGTCGCCGCTGAAAAACAGGCGCAGGTCGCCTGCCTGGATCACCCAGGAACACCACAGCGCGCGCCCGTTGTCGAACAGCCCGCGGCCGGAAAAATGTTGTGACGGGGTGGCGGTGAGCTGCAGGCCGGCAACGCTGATCGACTCCCACCAATCCAGCTGCCGCACCTTGGCCGGCTCCACGCCCCAGCGGACCAGCAGGTCGCCCATGCCCAACGGGGCCACAAACACACCGACACGGTCGGCCAGTGCGCGGATGGTGGCGCGGTCGAGATGATCGTAGTGGTCGTGCGACAGGATCACCCCAGCCAGCGGCGGCAGCGCGTCCAGCGCAATCGGCGGGGCGTGGAAGCGCTTGGGTCCGGCGAACGGCACCGGCGAGGCGCGTTTGGAAAACACCGGGTCGGTCAGCCACAGCCCGCCCGCCAGCTTCATCAGCAGCGTGGAATGGCCCAGCCGGTACAGGCTGCGATCCGGCGCGGCCAGCAGTTGCGCGCGTGTCAGCGGCTGCACCGGCAATGGCGCGGAGGGCACCGTGGTGCGGGGCTTGCCGAACACCAGGGCCCACATCAGGCCGAGCTGTTCGCGCAAGGTCATGACGGTGGTCGGCAACGGCATCATCGGCATGGACAATGGCGTACAGGCAGGCTCCCACAGACCAACTGCGCCGGGATGACAACGGCACATCGCACCAGCACTAGGAGTGATTACACTACGCAGTGTACCTTATTTCCGTGAAAGTAAACTGCCAGGTGTAAAATCGCCTGATGTCGACCGCATCTTCCTCCAACGCCACGCCCCAGCGCCTGACCGACCGCAAGCGCAGCGCCATCGTCGAGGCCGCCATTGCCGAGTTCCGGCAGCATGGCTTCGAAGCGACCAGCATGGACCGCGTGGCCGCCACCGCCGGCGTTTCCAAACGCACCGTCTATAACCACTTCCCCAGCAAGGACGCCTTGTTTGGCGAGATTTTGCGCGGGCTGTGGCAACGCAGCGCCGAGGCGGTGAACCTGGCGTATCGGCCCGATCAACCGCTGCACCTGCAGTTGATCGCCCTGCTGCAACAGAAGCTACGGCTCTTGGACGACCCGGCATTTATCGATCTGTCGCGTGTGGCCATCGCCGAAGGCATTCACTCGCCGGCGCGTGCGCGCGAATTGTTGTCGCAGCTGGGCAGCAAGGAAGAGGGCACCACCACCTGGCTGCGTGCCGCACTGGCCGACGGCCGGCTGGCAGGCGTGGAGCCGGAATTTGCCGCGCAGCAGTTGCAGGCGCTGGTGAAGGGCTTTGCGTTCTGGCCGCAGATCACTATGGGCCAGCCGCCGCTGTCGCCGCGGCAACAGACGCAGGTGGCCGAATCGGCGGTGGCCATGTTCTTGGGGTTGTACGCGTGCAAGTGAGCGGGCAGCACGCTCACTTGCGCGCTTGGAGCGGCAAACAAGCGTGGCAAACAGTCTTCAGGTGGGCGCCGACAGCGCGCCCGGAACAGCAGTGCACGAGTGGTACCTGCCGATTCCGCGCACCGGCCGCGCCCGCCTGGCGGTGAGCGCCGGCGTCTTGGTCGCTGCGCTTAGTCCTTCGACCACACCGCCAAGACATAGCCGTGCGGGTCGGCAAAGTGAAAACGTCGCACGCCCGGAAACGCGAACACCGGTTGGGTGATTTGCCCACCTGCCGCTTCGATACATGCTTGGCTGCGGGCCAGATCAGCGGAGGCGAGCACCACCAGCGCGCCGCCCGGTTGCGGCGTGCCATGGAAGAAACCGCCGCTGAGGCGGCCGTCGCGAAATTCGCAGTAGTCAGGGCCTTAGTCCTGAAATGTCCAGCCGAAGGCCTGCCCATACAAGGCTTTGGCGACGGCCATCGAGTCGACGGCAAATTCCAGGTAATCGATGCGGTGCGGCGTGGTGTCGGTCATGGCGTGCTCCTGAGCGTGCAGATGGCGCACGCCGGTGGCTTGGCGAAAACGGCCAACGCTAGCGTGCGTGCTGCTGCACCAATGCGCGCGGGCTTAGCCCGGTGAGCTGACGCGCATCGCGCACCAGATGCGGCGCATCGCCGTAGCCTGCGTGCAGCGTGGCCTCGGTCAAGTTGCGGTGCCCTCGCACGACCCGAAGAAAGCGCTGCAGGCGCAGGACGCGCTCCAGCGTCTTGCTGCCGTAGCCGAACGCGTGCTGACAGCGGCGGCGCAGCGAGCGCTCGCTGATGCCCAACGCATCGGTCAACGCGCTTAGCCGTGTCGGCGTGCCGACGGTGAGTTGTTCGAACAGCCAAGCCATCTGCCGATCGCGCGGTGCGGCGTGCTGGTAGCACAGTGCCAGCAGGGTCTGTAACGGGTCAGCGCCGTCCTCCAGGCGATGCTGCCACGTGCGGCCCTGCGCGCCCCACAGCGTTTCCAGCGCGACGCGTTGGTCGGCAATGGCGTGTAACGGTAGCTGCAGCAGACCGGCCGCCACGCCCGCCGCCAGACGGACACCGGTCAACGTCGTGCCTGCTGCCACCGATGCGGGATTGGCCATGCGATCCGGCCCGGCAATCAATACTTCGCTGCCATTCCAGATCAGATCGACGCTGCCATCGGGCAACACCAGCACCGGTTGCGGCGCGTAACTGCCCTGGCGAAATTGCCAACTGCACTGCAGCTACGCGCGTAGCGCAGGCGGTGCCGTGCTTTCGGCATACCACGACTCAGCTGGGTTGGACATGACGGCGCCCTGTGTGTGTGCGAGTGCGGGCGTGTGCAGCGCCGCAACGTCGAGGGTGCCGTAAGTCACAGCGATGCGTCCCGCCGCCGCTCAGCTGCACGCACGATATCCGGCCCACGCGGCACCGCAGCACCCGCGCGTCGTCATCATTGAGGTGAGTTGCCTGCGACCAGGTCATCGGCCGCAGCATGCCGTCTGCCCTGGAACCAGGCCACCATCGGCGATGCCATCACCGTGGTCACCAGCGTCATGCCGAACAACAGCGTAAAAAGATCCGGCCCGATCACGCCGCTATCCAGGCCGATCTTGATCACCACCAACTCCATCAGCCCGCGTGCGTTCATCAGCGAGTCCGCGGTGAGACTGTCGCGCCATTGATGTCCGCTCAGGCGCGCGCCCAGCGTGCAGCCGAGCAACTTGCCGCTCACCGCGACACCGATCACCAGCACAAGTCCGCTCAGGCGGGCGCCGGCGAACGCGCCAGCGCTTGTGACCTGGCCGGCAACCGCAAACAGCACCGGCATCAGCAAGGTGATGGCCAGCGGCTCATGCGCCCGGCCAGATGCTCCAGCAGGCGGTCATCGCGCGGCAGGCAGATGCCGAATAGGAAGGCGCCAAAGATCGCATGCAGCCTGATCCACTCCGCCAGCGCGGCGCAGGCCAGCAGACCGATCAATATCCATACCAGCGCACTCGGTGCATACCGGCCGGCATGCGCGCGGGAGCGCAGCGTACGCATAGGCAGGCTTGAGCACACCGAACACGCCGGCGGTCAGGACCAACGCACCGATGGCAGTGAACGCCACACCGCCATGCGCGTTGTTGCCGGTCAGGGTCAGTATGATCGCCAGCAATATCCATGCCGTGGCGTCGTCGATCGCGGCCGCGCCCAGCGCCAGGCGGCCGGCTGGCGTCCGCGTCATGTTGCGGTCCTTGAGGATGCGCGCCAGCACCGGAAATGCCGTCACCGACATCGCCGCGGCAATGAACAGCGCGAACGGCTAGAAGCTGACGCCTTGCGGTGCGAAGCGCGGACACAGTCACGGTGCGGCAGCCAGCCCGAGCAGCAGCGGCAACACGATGCCGCAGACGCCCACCAGGATCGAGGCGCGCACTTGCGCCTTGGTGTCTTCCGGCGCACGCAATTCCACGCCGACCACGAACATGAAAAGCACCACGCCCATCGTGGCCAGGCCGGACAGCGGCGGCAGGCTGTTGGCGGCGAACAACGCCGTGTGCAGGTCGGGCAACCAGGCACCGAAAGCGATCGGAGCGAGCAACAGCCCGGCCGCCATTTCGCCGATGACCGGTGGCTGCCCAATGCGTTGCAACAACGCACCGCACAGGCGCGCAGCGCCCAGGATCACCGCCAACTGCACCAGCAACAACGTGGTCGGATTCATCGCGTCAGCATTCCATTGGTTGAGTCAGCTCAGCACCTCGCCGCCTGCAGGTCATCGGCCCTGTTCCCCCGGGCCGGTGACACGGCGATGCGCGGCATGCTCTGGCGCTTAGGGCCTGTTAACACATCCGAAGCCCTTCAAGGACTAGGGCGAAGCTGAGGAAACCGAGAAACATGACGTCCAGCTTCTCGAAGCGAGTGAAAATTCGGCGGTCGCCTTGCAAGCGACGGAACAGCCTCTCTACTTCGTTGCGCCGGTTGTACATCTCCCTGTTGTAGTCCCAAGGCTCGACCCGATTGGATTTCGGCGGGACCACCGGCACGAAGCCAAGATCGCGCGCCAACTGGCGGGTTTGGTTGCCTTCGTAAGCACGGTCCATCAACAAATGAATCGGCCGCTCCACTGCCCCCAGATGTTCAAGCAACGTGCGGCCTGCCGGTGCGTCATGCGCGTTGCCAGGCGTCAATCCGAAGGGGATGGCTGTTCGAGCATCTGCGGCAACCAGATGAATTTTGGTGTTCCATCCACCGCGCGACTTGCCAATGGCTTGCGGGCGGTTTTTTTTAATGCACCCGTGCCATCGGGATGAACCTTGACGCTGGTGGAGTCTAGTGAAACCGCTTCAATTTTGATGCGTACGATCTGGGACTTCTGCAATTGGGCGAACATCCGGTCCAGCACACCCGCCTTGGCCCAACGGTTCATGCGCGTGTACACCGTGTGCCAGTTGACAAAGCGCTTGGGTAGGCCGCGCCATTTGCACCCATGCTCGGCAACGTAAAGGATGGCGTTGACCACTTGCAGGTTGGTCATGCCGACATTGCCGCGCTGCGCCGGCAGGCAGTGTTCGATCAGGGAAAATTGCGCTGGCGTGATCTCCATGCCTGATAGTTTGATCGCTCAATCCATTAGTGTTAACAGGCCCTAGCTTGGAGTTACTAAGCTGTCAGCAGTAAACATCGCGATGCAATCCAATTGCTTTGGCGCTGATTTGCAACGCAGGTTCCGGTAGCCGGGCGAGCGATAGCATTGCCTGGTCAGGGGGTACGCATCCTAGGGAGCAGTCCTCGCCGTAACAGCGAGAACTGCCTTGCATTCAATGTGCCGGCGACCCAGGTCACCTACTTCCGAATCGCCTGCGTATGCGTCTTCAGGGCATCGCTCAGGCCGTTGATCTTGTCGGCGCCTTCCGGGACGGTGATGCTGGAGCCTTCCAGATCCGCACCGATCGGTTGCACACGGCCGCCCAGGCATTGGCTCAGGAAGCTTTCGGTCACTGCGTTGAAGGCCTTGCTGTTTTCCGGGCGGCGGAAGCCGTGGCCTTCGTCGGGGAACAGCACGTAGGTGACCGGAATGTCCTTGGCCTTCATCGCGTTGACGATCTGGTCGCTTTCGGCCTGTTTGACGCGCGGGTCGTTGACGCCCTGGCCGATCAACAGCGGCTTGCTGATCTTGTCGACATGGGTGAGCGGGGAGCGGTCGGTCAGCCACTGCTTGCCGGCTTCGGTGGCGGGGTCGCCCATGCGCCGGGTCAGCTGCTTGTAGAAGCTGGCCCAGTACGGCGGCACGGTGCCGAGCAAGGTGTTGAGATTGGCTGGCCCTACGATATCCACGCCGCATTTGAAGGCATCGGGCGTAAACGTCATGCCGACCAGGGTGGCGTAACCGCCGTAGCTGCCACCCATGATGGCGACGTCGTCGGTTTTGGTGACCCCCTGCTTGACCGCCCATTGCACCGCATCGAGCAGGTCGTCGTGCATCTTGCCGGCCCACTCGCCGTTGCCGGCGTTGCTGAAGGCCTTACCGAAGCCGGTGGAGCCACGGAAGTTCACCGACAACACCGCATAGCCGCGATTGGCCAGCCATTGCTCGTACGGCCCGTAGCCGTAGCTGTCACGCGCCCACGGGCCGCCGTGTACGAACAGCACCAGCGGCACCGGCTTGTCGGCCTTGCCGTCGTGGTTGGCATCGGCTTCGGCCGGCAGGGTGAGGTAGCTGATCAGCTTGAGGCCGTCGCGCGCGGTGAGTTCCTGCGGCCACATCGGTACCAGCGGCTTGCCATCCAGTGCAGGCCGTGCGGAGAACAGCTTGGTCAGTTTGCCGCCATCGGCGCGATCGTAGCGGTAATACGTAAGCGGGGTTTCTGCTGCGGAATAACCCACGATCCAGATGCGATCATCGAGCGTGCGCGCAGCCACGCTCGCATCGCCGTCGCCAAGGGATTTGAGTTTCTGCAGATCCGCGGCAATGCCGTTGTCCAGCGGCTTCCATTCTTCGCGCAGGTAGTCGGTGGACACCGCCTGCACCACGCCGGTCTTGGGGTCGTTCAGGGTGGCGCCGACGTCGGCGCGCGGGCTTTCGAACAGCAGCGTACGGGCGTTGCTGGCCGTGTCGATGGCATACAGCGCTGCAGTATCGCGGTTGCGCGAATCCTGCATGTACAGCGTCTTGCCATCCTCGGTCAGGCCTTCTGGCGCGGTGTTGGTGACATCCTCGAACGGAATGCGGTCCACGCTCTTCCAGCGGTTGCCATCGCGCACCAGCAACTCCCTGCCGGCATCGTCGGTGGCGCGCGTGGCGTAGCGCAGCTGGTAATCGCCATCGAGCAGGTACGCATCCAGGCTGTCGGTGTTCTTCTGCACCAGCGTGCGCTTGCCGGAGGCCAGGTCCACGCGATATAGGTCGTGCCACTTGGCATCGCGGTCGTTCATGCCGACCATGATCGATTCGGGATGCTGCGCGCTGACCCGATACACCTCGGCGTTGGTCTTGTTGAACGGGGTGAGATCCTTGCTGCTGCCATCGGCCAGATTGACCGAGAACAGGTGGAAATCTTCATCGCCGCCGGTGTCACGCAGATACAGCAAGGTATTGGGTTGATATGTCCAGAAGTAATTGCGAATACCGCGTGCGGTGTCCTTGGTGATTGCGTGCGCCTGGTCGGGCGCATCCACCGGCGCAACCCAGACATTGAGCACGCCCTGCAGCGGCGCCACCCAGCTGAGGTACTTGCCGTTCGGACTGATGCTGACATTGGCCCGCTCGGGATTGCCGAACAGCGCGTCGCGGGTGATCAGCGCAGGCGGCGCCGCGGTTGCTGCCGCCGCCGCTGCAGGTGCGGTTGCTTTTTCGGGAGCGGGCGCAGTTTTGTCGCTGCACGCAGACAGCGCGAGCAGCATGCTGGAGACAAGAAGCAGGCGTTGCATGGGGACTCCGGTGGCAAGGCGGCCAAGCCGGCCGATGTGCCACGCTAGCGGCAGCGTGCGCGCAGGCGAACGTGCCGTTGGTCACCCCGTCATACGCCGCTACGCAGACGCAGACACAAATTCCACCAGCGCCGCACCGTCGGCCACCAGATCGCCCTCGGCCACCAGATATGCCTGGACGGTGCCGTTGCTGGGCGCATGCAGGGTGTGCTCCATTTTCATCGCTTCCAGCACCACCAGTGCCTGCCCACGGGCGACCGGCTGGCCCACTGCTGCGGGCAGCGAAACGATACGCCCGGGCATCGGTGCGGTGAGGCCGCCGGTGTCCTGGGCGGGTTGGTCGGCTTCTGCCAGTGCATCGTGATGACGGAAGATGGCCCGTTGCGTGGCCCCGATCAGGGTTAGCGTCGCGCCGTCGCGCAGCACCCGTGCACGCCATTGCCGGCCGTCCATCTCCACACGCAAGCTCGTCTCGTGCCGGTGGTAACGCAAGGTATGGGTTTGGTCTGCATTGGTGACTTGCCAGCCATCGGCATCCGGGCGCACAGCAAGCTGGCGACGCTCACCATTTGCTTCCAGGACGATGCGCTGCGCTGCATGCACACCGATGCGCCAACCATCCGTGTGTTGCCACGGCGAGTGCGGATCGGCCGGGTCAGCAGCCACTGCCGGCAATGCATCGGCAATCAACACCGCTGCCAGGCACCACCAGGCGTTGTCGGGGCTGCGCGCCTGCGGAAACAGCACGGCGTGTTCGCGCTCGATCAGCGCGGTGTCCAGATTCGCCGACGCGAACGATTCGGTCGCAATCAGGCGCGACAGAAATGCGCCGTTGGTGGTGACACCTACCGCGTGGAATTGCGCCAACGCTGCGCGCATGCGGGCCAATGCAGCCGGGCGATCGGTATCCCAGACGATCAGCTTTGCGATCATCGGGTCGTAGTAAGGGCTGATGGTGTCGCCTTGTTCCACGCCGGCATCCACGCGCACATGCGCGCTGGCAGCAGGCATCTGCAACTGACGCAGCGTGCCGGTGGATGGCAGAAACCCGCGCTCGGCATCTTCGGCGTACAGGCGCGCTTCCAGCGCATGCCCGTGAATGCGCAGCTCGTGCTGCCTGCGCGGCAAGCGCGCACCTGCGGCAACCCGTAATTGCCACTCGACCAGATCGGTGCCGGTGATCATTTCGGTCACCGGGTGCTCCACCTGCAGACGGGTGTTCATTTCCATGAAATAGAAATCGCCGTCGGGACCGGCGATGAATTCCACCGTGCCGGCACCGACGTAGCCCACCGCCTGCGCCGCATCCACCGCCGCCTTGCCCATCGCCGCGCGCCTGGCCTCGCTCATGCCAGGCGCGGGCGCTTCTTCCAGCACCTTCTGGTGGCGGCGCTGCACCGAGCAGTCGCGTTCGAACAAGTACACCACCTCGCCATGCGTATCGCCGAAAACCTGGATTTCGATATGCCGCGGCCGTTCGACATATTTCTCTACCAATACGTGGGCATTACCGAATGCCGACTGCGCTTCGCGCTGGCAACTGGTCAACGCGTCTTCGAACGCTGCGCTGGCATCCACACGGCGCATGCCCTTGCCGCCACCGCCCGCACTGGCCTTGATCAACACCGGGTAGCCGATGGCATCGGCTTGCGCACGCAAGAATGCCGGCGCTTGTTCGTCGCCGTGGTAACCCGGCGTCAGCGGCACGCCGGCCCGTTGCATCAGTGCCTTGGCCGCACTCTTGTCGCCCATTGCGCGGATCGCCGCTGCCGGCGGGCCGATGAAGACGATGCCAGCGTGTGCGCAGGACTCGGCAAATGCCGCGTTTTCCGACAGGAATCCATAACCGGGGTGGATCGCCTGCGCACCGGTGGCGCGTGCCGCTTGCAGGATCGCTTCGCCACGCAGATAGCTCTGCTGCGCGGGAGCGGCGCCGATATGCATCGCCTCGTCTGCCATGCGCACATGCCGTGCATTGCGGCGGTCTGCATCCGAGCACACCGCCACCGTCGCAATGCCCAAGGTGCGGCAGGTGGCGATGACCCGGCAGGCGATCTCGCCGCGATTGGCAATCAGGATCTTGTCGAAGGGCGCTTGCGTTGCTGCGGCGATAGGGTCGCGCTGGGTCATCGGATCAGTCTCTGCACGTCGCCGTAGCGGCGGGTCGTCTTACGAAGATAAACCGCTTGTCTGTTGCACGAACATCGAGCGCAAGCAGGTTTGTTGTTACATGGCGCGGTGTCGCTGCAAGCCAGCTGCGCAAACGTCCACGATTGCCGGCCCGCATGCGACAGCACCTCATTCCCGAGCCTACAAAGGAGCAGCGGGCGCCGCAGCATGCAGAACTGTGGCTGCAGTGCACCCGACGACCTCACATGCGAAACACACCAAAGCGCGTGGGTTCGATCGGCGCGTTCAAGGCCGCCGACAACCCCAGGCCCAGCACGCGGCGCGTATCGGCCGGGTCGATGATGCCATCGTCCCAGAGCCGCGCACTGGCGTAATACGGATGGCCCTGCTGTTCGAACTGCGCGCGGATCGGCGCCTTGAACGCATCCTCGTCTTCGCCCGACCACGCACCGCCCTTGGCCTGGATGCCGTCGCGACGCACGGTGGCCAACACGCTGGCTGCCTGTTCGCCACCCATCACGCCGATGCGCGCGTTCGGCCACATCCACAAGAAGTTCGGCGAATAGGCGCGCCCGCACATGCCGTAGTTGCCCGCACCGAACGAGCCGCCGATCACCACGGTGAATTTGGGCACCCTGGCGCAGGCCACCGCCATCACCAGCTTGGCACCGTCCTTGGCAATGCCACCGTGTTCGTATTTGCGCCCCACCATGAAGCCGGTGATGTTCTGCAGGAACACCAGCGGAATGCCGCGCTGCGTGCACAGCTCGATGAAGTGCGCGCCCTTGAGCGCGGACTCGGAAAACAGGATGCCGTTGTTGGCAATGATGCCGACCGGGTAGCCATGCAGATGCGCAAACCCGGTGACCAGCGTGCTGCCATAGCGCGGTTTGAATTCGTCCAGGCGCGAGTCGTCGACGATACGCGCGATCACTTCGCGCACGTCGAACGGCTTGCGCGTGTCGGCAGGAATCACGCCATACAGTTCGTCGGCGGCATAGCGTGGCGGCAACGGTGCCTGCAGCGCCAACGATGTGGCAGGTTTGCGCCAATTGAGCTGCGCGATGATGGCGCGCACGCGCGCCAGCGCCTGCAGATCGTTGTCGGCAAAATGATCGGCCACGCCGGAAATGCGCGTGTGCACATCGGCGCCGCCCAGTTCTTCGGCACTGACCTCTTCGCCGGTAGCGGCCTTCACCAGCGGCGGGCCGCCCAGAAAGATCGTGCCTTGCTCGCGCACGATCACCGTTTCATCGCTCATTGCCGGCACATAGGCACCGCCAGCGGTGCACGATCCCATCACGCAGGCAATCTGCGGGATGCCGTTGGCCGACAGGTTGGCCTGGTTGTAGAAGATGCGCCCGAAGTGATCGCGGTCGGGAAATACTTCGTCCTGCAATGGCAGGAATGCGCCGCCGGAATCGACCAGATAGATGCACGGCAGCTGGTTTTGCTGCGCGATCTCCTGCGCACGCAAATGCTTCTTCACCGTCATCGGGTAATAGGTGCCGCCCTTGACGGTGGCATCGTTGGCCACGATCACGCATTCCACGCCGGACACGCGGCCGATGCCGGCCACCACGCCCGCGCACGGGACCTGATCGTCGTACATGCCATGGGCGGCCAGGGGGGCGATTTCCAGCAATGGGCTGCCCGGATCCAGCAAGGCATCGATGCGCTCGCGCACCAGCAGCTTGCCGCGTGCGATGTGCTTGGCGCGTGCGGTGTCGCTGCCGCCACGGGCGGTCTGGGCGAGGCTGCGGCGCAGGTCGTCGATCACCGCGCGCATCGCGGCAGCGTTGTGTTGAAAACTCTCGCCGCTGACCTGCAGCTGGCTATCGATCACGCTCATGGTGGCTCCGTCAGGCGGTGCGTTCGAACAACTCGCGGCCGATCAGCATGCGGCGGATTTCCGAGGTGCCCGCGCCGATCTCGTACAACTTGGCATCGCGCCACAGGCGTCCGGTTGGGTAGTCGTTGATGTAGCCGTTGCCACCCAGCACCTGGATGGCCTGACCGGTCAGCCAGGTTGCCTTTTCGGCGGCGTAAAGGATGGCACCAGCTGCATCCTGACGTGTGGTGCGCCCGGCATCGCAGGCGCGTGCCACCGCATACACATACGCGCGGCAGGCATTGAGTCCTACATACATGTCGGCCAGCTTGGCCTGCATCAACTGGAAGGTGCCGATCGGCTCGCCGAACTGCTTGCGCTCGTGCACGTACGGCAGCACCACGTCCATTGCAGCGGCCATCAGCCCAAGTGGCCCGCCGGCCAGCACCACGCGTTCGAAATCCAGCCCGGACATCAGCACACGCACGCCGCCGTTGAGCGTGCCCAGCACGTTTTCCGCCGGTACTTCGCAATCGGTGAATACCAGCTCGCAGGTGTTGGAGCCGCGCATGCCCAGCTTGTCGAGCTTCTGTGCCGTGGAAAAGCCCGGCATGCCCTTTTCGACGATGAAGGCGGTGATACCGCGCGCGCCGGCGTCCGGGTCGGTCTTGGCATACACCACCAGCACGTCGGCATCCGGGCCGTTGGTGATCCACATCTTGCTGCCGTTGAGTACAAAGCGGTCGCCGCGCGTATCGGCACGCAGCTTCATCGACACCACGTCCGAGCCGGAGCCGGCTTCGCTCATCGCCAGTGCGCCCACATGCTCGCCACTGCACAGCTTGGGCAGGTAGCGTTGCTTCTGCTCGTGGCTGGCGTTCTTGCGCAGCTGGTTCAGGCACAGATTGGAGTGCGCGCCATACGACAGCCCGGTCGCACCACCGGCGCGGGAGATTTCTTCCATCGCCACCACGTGTGCCAGATACCCCATGCCGCTGCCGCCGTACTTTTCTTCTACGGTGAGGCCAAGCAGGCCTTGTTCGCCGAGCAGGCGCCATAGCGGGGCGGGGAACACGTTATCGTGGTCGGCTGCCGCCGCCAGCGGAGCGATATGGTGGCTGGCGAAGGCGGCCACGCTTTCGCGCAGCAGATCGATCTCTTCGCCAAGCTCGAAGTTCAAGGACGGCACATGCATGCAACAACTCCACAGGGATCGGGATGTGCCGGGTGGGAGCGGGCGGACCGCGCGGCGAATGCGGCCAGACTAGCGGTCCGCAACAAAGAAGTGAACTAAAATTCAACAATTGAACCCAGAATCACACCATGGCCTATCGACGCTCCGCCCTGATGGAAGAACGCCTGGCCGGTAACCGCGAGCGCATCCTGCACGCGGCCCGGGTCCTGATCGCCGAAGGCGGCTACCGCAATGCACCGGTCACCGCGGTGGCAGCGGCCGCGGGCGTATCGACTGGGCAGATTTATCGACATTTCCCGTCAAAAGCCGAACTTTTCGTGGAAGTTCTAAACGAGGCGGTACAGCGTGAAATGGCCATCCTGTGTGCCATTGCGGCCACCCAGGCCAGCGCAGCGGAACGTCTGCGCAGCGCGATCGCCACCTTCGTACGGCGTGCGCTGGCCGGCCCGGCGCTGGCATACGCCTTTATCGCCGAGCCAGTGGAAAGCGAGGTCGATGCCGAGCGCATCCGCGGCCGGCGCCTGTTCGGTGAAGTGTTTCGCCAGCTGCTTGCCGAAGGCGTGGCCGCCGGGGAGTTTCCGCAGCAGTCGCTGGACGCCGCTGCTGCGTGCATTGTCGGCGCGTTTACCGAGGCCTTGGTGGGGCCGATCGCCCCCAGCCGTGGCGACCCGCAGCAGGGCGAGCAACTGGTTGAAGCGATCTGCGGCTTCTGTCTGCGCGCAGTGGGGGCAGCAGGCGGGCAGCTGACAGTGCACTGACCGCACGTACAGATGTGCCTGCTAGATGCATAAAACTGTGCATATACTGTGCACCTACCTTGCCGGAGCCTGCGATGGTCGCCGTTCTCAACCCCCTGGTCTTGACCGAACGCCTGCGCGTGCCGGACCGGACCATCCTGTCGCCCTCGGCCATGGCCGGTCTGCTGGATCTTTCGCAACAGGAACTGGCCGACCTGGCCGGTGTGCACCGCAACAGCCTGCGCGTGCACCCGGAAAGCCCGCGCGTGCAGGACTTGCTGCGCAATTTGTCGCGGCTGCTGGTGGCGATGGCGCAAGTGCAACCGGACGAGCGCCAGGTGGTGTTCCACCTCAAGAACACGCCGATCCCCGCGTTCGAGTTCGCCACCTTGCTGGAAGTGGTCAAGCAGGGGCGCACCGACGATGCGCTGACCTATCTGCGCACGGTCGCCGCGGGGGCCGCTGGTTGAAGCTGAGCGCCCCGGCGCGTTGCACGCTCTATCGCGCCTTTACCCCGCGCTGGGCCGCCGAACCGCTGAGCGGTGCCGGTGCGGCGCGCTCGGGTGGGCGCTTCAATCGCTTCGGCCAGCCGGCGCTCTATCTATCGCTGCAACTGGAAACCGCCGCGGCCGAATATGCCCAGGCCGCCCCGTTCCTGCCACCGCTGACGCTGGTCAGTTACGCCGCCGATCTTCGGGCACTGGCCGATCCGCGTCTGCTCGATGCCGGCGGGGATGCAGTGTGGGCCGACTGGGCCGACGACTGGCGCAAGGCCCTGGTCAACAAGATCGAACCGGTGAGTTGGGTGCTCGGCGACCTGCTGCGCGAAGCAGAGGTTCCTGGCGTGATCTTCCCGAGCATGGCGCGGCCCGAAGGCGTCAACGTGGTGCTGTTTCTGGACATGCTGCAGCCCGAGCGCGTGCTGCAGGTGCTGGACGATGGCCGCCTGCCTAGCGATGGCCGCAGCTTGGGCGATCCGCCGACAGTGGTGTGACTGGGCACGCCACTGTATGCGCACCACGTGCAGCGCGTCACTCGATATCGGTATCGCAAACGTCGCCGCACGTGCTTGCGGCAAACACCCAACACGCAGCGACGAGGGTCTCAACGCTGGCGCTGCACCAGACGCAGGTCGCCATCCAGAAGCACGATTGACGCAACCGGCGCATGCGTAGCTTGATGATCACCTTCATCGCATCGCGCATCAGCTTGGCGATGCCGTCGGCCAGTTGTTCGTGTTCCTTGTGCTAAGCGTTGCTGCCGTGTAGGCATGCAAACGCACGCAGCAAACAGCTGATTGGCCGCGACCCACCTTCAACCAATCAGCACCTGCACCACACCCGCCAGCACCGGCGCGGCCACCGCGGCCGGCACGACCGCGCCGCGCCGATACGGCAGCAGCCACAGCGACAATACCGCCGCAGTGGCAGTCAACGTGCCCAGCTACAGCACTGTGCCGATACCCCAGCCCTGCGCATGCACCGCCAGGGCGAAGGAGAGACACAGCAGCAACCAACCCACTACACGCAGTTGGCGTGACCGTGCAGTGCCCAGCAGGAGGCCGCACAACTCCTGCTGATGCTTGTCCATCGCCAGGCACAGCACAGCAAGACCGGAAAAATTCAACGCCAGCAGCAGTACGTTCATGCGCCTTCCCGGAGCGGCGCGGCCGGCTGTGCAGGCGTTGCGGCAGCAGCGCGCACGCGTCGCGCCGAAGCCGGCTGCGGCGCTTTCCAACGCTGCAGGCGAAAGCCGGCGATACCCAGGCACAGGCACACCAGATCCACACCGGCCAGTGCCCATTGCCCGGCCGGCAGCGTCACGCCCAGATGCACATCGGTGGTGATTGCGTTGAGCACCGGCACCAGCGCGAACAACGCCGCGCCCAGATACAACTGCCAGCTCCACATCGCACGCCGTGGCCACGCAAATGCGGCCAGCAATGCCGTGGCCCACCCAGCAAAAAACACATTGGCCGCCATCGCTGCGCGCGCGTCCAGGTTCACCGGCACCACGCGGTTGGCCCAGAAGAAACTGGCAAAGGCGATCGGCAAACCGGCCACCGTGCCGATATTGAGTGCGTCCACCAGGCGCAAGCCAAAGCCGATGCGCCCGGCTTTCAGATGCTTGGGGCGTTCTTTCACCGCCCACATCACCACGCCGCTGGCCACCATCAGGCAGCCCAGCAGGCCGGAGCCGAAAAACAGCGCGCGCAGCCATGGCCCGGCGAAATGGGCCAGGTGCAGGCCTACCATCACCCCACGCGTCTGGCTGGCACCACCCGGTGGCCCGCTGCGTTGCAGGCGCTCGCCACTCACTGCATCGAACAGGATGGAAGGCACGTCGGTAGAGAGGTTGTCGGCCAATTGACTCACACCGACGGCAGCATGCGCATCGTTGGGCAGCGACACCGCCACGTTGCCCACCTCGCCACCACGCCAGTCGCTGCGCGCACGTGCCACGAACTGCTCCAGCGGCAGCATGTGCGCCGGTATGCCCGCGGCCTTGCGCGTATCGGCCACACGATTGGCAGACTCGTCGTAGAAGCGCATCTCATCGCCTGCATAGCGCGCCTTGATACCCCACGGCAGGTACATGAACATCAAGGTCACGATGCCGGTGTAGGTGATCATCGCGTGGTACGGCAACGCGGTCACCGCGCTGACGTTGTGGAAATCCAGCCACGACCGCAGCCCCTTGCCCGGGCGGAAGGTAAAGAAGTCCGTGAAGATTTTCTTGTGCGTGATCACCCCGCTGATGATCGCCACCAGCATGAACATCGCGCAGAACCCCACGATGTAGCGCGCCCACATCACCGGCACGTAATGCAGGTCGAAATGCAGCCGGTAGAAGAATTCGCCGCCCAGCGTGTCGCGTGCGGCGATGTCCTTGCCGGTAGCCGGGTCGATGATGGCGGTGCCGTACATCTGCCGGCGCTCGGCAGGTGTGCCGTCGGCGGGCGCGGGATTCTGCCAGTACATGCTCACCACCGGCGTGCGTGGATCTGGCAAGGTGATGTTCCAGCTCAGTGCATCGGCTGCGTGTGTCTGCAGATACTGCTCGGCACTGCGCAGTGCGGTGGCGGTGCTCACGGTGGTGGTGGGCAGTTCCGGGCGCATCCAGCGGCTGATTTCGTCGCGGTAATAACTGGCGGTGCCGCCCATGAAGATCAGCAGCAAGACCCAGCCGACCAGCAGCCCGGTCCAGGTGTGCAGCCACGCCATCGATTGGCGAAAGCCCTGCTTCATGCCGTGCTCCGTTGCAGCCACGCGGCCAGCGCAAACATCAGCGCCGCCGGCACCGCGATGCCGGCCCAGGCACGCCACACGCTGGCGGTGGCGAAGGCCCACAACGGCGCACACGCGCACATCACGATCCCGATCAGCATGCTGGTCAATACCGCTTCGCTGCGCGGCATCGGCAACACCAGTGCCAATAACAGATTGGTGGCGCTGGCCAGCGCGTAGCCGCCGAAGATGGCTGCAAGCGTGCGCCCAAGCACACCCAGCCAGGGGCGCTTGAACCAGCCAAGCGGCAGGGGCGATGCGCTGGACATCACGTCACCGCGCGCGCCGGACGTGGAGCAACCGCCACACCGCAGCGCAGCGTTGCCAAGCCGGGTGGGCCGGCAAACGCAAGTGCTTCCCGCGTGTGGCGTAGGACGCGCAAGCCAGGTATCGCCGCAGCGCAGCGGCGACGCCTGTTCCGTGAGTGCGCGGGAGGTGTCGCGATCACGCTTACTCGGCCAGGAACGTCAGGGTGCTGATGTGATGCACCATCGACACCTGCTTGCCGGCGATCTCGCGCTTGACCGGTTCCTTGTTGGTGGCCACCAGGATGTGGCGGCCGGCACGCAGCGTGGGCAGGGTCACCTGGCCCTTGGCATCGGAGGTTAGCGTCTTCTGCCATTTCTGCGGGTCGATCACCGTCACGTCCACCTTGGGCGTGGCTTGTTGCGATAAAGCACGGTCAGCGTGTTGCTATTGGCAGCGGCGGGGACCAGTTCGAAATCGAGCTTTGCGGCCGGTGTGGTACGGCCGGCGCGTGCGTAATAGCTCACCGTTTCGAAGCCGCCGGCCTCGCCCTTCCATGGCTCGAACACGCTGTCGTCGCTCAACCACGCATCGCCGCTGCCGGCCAGCGGCGCGGTCAGGAACTCGGTCCCGCGCTGCAGCGGGCCGGCCTTGCCGGCAGTGCCGAACACGCTGGGTTTGACCATGCGCTTGATCTCGTCTTCGCCCTGGTCCAGCGCGTCCTGCGCCGGCTCGCCGAAGAAGATGCGCACCGGGCCGCTGCCGTCGCGCTCGATCCAGATTTCGTGGGCCTGGGCAGACAGGCTGATGCTGGCCACGGCCAGGCAGCACAGCAGGAAGGATTTCATCGCTGCGACTTCTCTAAGAGCGGGACCGGCGAGGCGAGAACCGCGCCACCGCGGTTGTTGGGAATGATACGCAATTCCCACAACACAGACCAATGCGCGGCATGCGGCGTCGCGGCAATTGGCCAGCCGGCGCGAGCGTGCCTGCGCACAGAAGCATCCGCCCACCGGGGGCGCAGCCCATCGCTGCGAAACCTGTCATGCAGGCTGGTCAGACTGGCGCAAAGTGTGCTCTATACTCCGGCGCTAGCAGAGGTCTTCGACCAACAGCCAGGGGTGAGCGCGTGCGGAATTACGACCTCGAGTTCCTGAAAAAATTCTCGATGGTGATCGGTTTACTCGTGGTGATCACCCTGGGCCTGATCGCCCTGGCAGCGTATCTGCAACGTGCTATCCCCGACGAAGTCTCGCCCACTGCCGCCAAACGCGTGCTGCAACGCATCGCGCCTGCCGGTGCGGTCTATGCCGGCGCCACTGGCGCGTCCGCGCAGGCCGCGGCCCAGGCCGCCGCGCTGGCCAAGTCCGCCTCGCAGTCTGCTTACGGCGGTACGACCGACGGCAAGACCATCTTCAACAATCTGTGCACCGCCTGCCACACCACCGGTGTCGGCAAGGCGCCCACGCTGGACCATTCGCATTGGGATGCACGCATCGCCCAGGGCAAGGACACCTTGTACAAGCACGCGATCGAGGGCTACACCGGCCCGGATGGCGGCATCATGCCTCCCAAGGGCGGCAACCCGGCGCTCACCGAAGAGCAGGTGCGCGCCACCGTCGACTGGATGTTGGGCAACCTCAAGTAGGGGGTTGGCAAGTCGCCGGAGGAGGATGGGTCTGCGACTCCCGCCTGGTGTCGCGCATCGCCTGCGTTGCGTGACCCATCGAACGCGTCGCGTGCAGACGTGACGTAGGCGCTGCAGCACTGCACCAGCGCAGGCATTAGCCGCATCACGCTTGCGCAGCGCACGTGCTTGGCGGTCATTCACCATGGTTTGCTAGCCTGTTTCTGCGCTTTTCGTTGTCACGCGCCGCCTTCCGGGCGGCGTTTGCGTTTGATCCACGCACTGGAGTCGTTCGATGTCGCGTTACCCGTTGGTTGTGCTCGGTTTGGTTGGTCTGTTGGCCCCGATGCTGTGCAGCGCTGCCGATGGTGCCGCGCAGCGGCTCTCGATTGCCGATGTGCAGGGCGAAGACAGCCGCAGCCCGTACGACGGCCGCGTGGTGGAGGTGGAAGGCATCGTCACCGCCGATACGCGCGTGGGGCTGGCCGGCCTGTTCGTGCAGCAGCCCGGCTTCGAGCCGCGGCGCTCGCATGGCCTGTTCGTCACCGGGGCCGGCAATGCCGAGCTGGCCGTGGGCGACCGCGTGCGCATCGTCGGCACCGTGCGCGAGGTCTCGGCAGGTGGCGAGGCGAGCCTGACCACCGTGGACGCCAGCAGCATCGAGCGGCTTGCCAGTGGCCAGCCGGTGCCGGTGCGCATGCTCAGCGGCCCGCCGGTCAATTGGGAAGCGCTGGAAGGCGAACATGTGCGTATCGCCTCGCTCACGCTCAATGGCAGCGACCGCCTGGACACATACGGCGAGCTGGTCGCCGCGTTCGGCGGACGTCTGTGGCAGCCGAGCGAGGTCGCCGCTGCCGGCACGTCGGCGTTCGCGCAGGTGCAGGCCGACAACGCACGCCGTCGCGTGTTGCTGGACGATGCGCGCAACGGCCGCAGCCCGAAGACGGTGTCGTATCTGCCGGCCGATCCGGTGTTGCGCAGCGGCAGCCTGCTCAAATCGGTCGATGGCATCGTCGATCAACGCTACGATGGCAACTACCGCATCCAGGTGCTGAGCCCACTGACCTTGCCGGCGATGCCCACTGCCGTTGCGCCACAGGTGGGCGGCGACCTGCGTATTGCGTCGTTCAATCTGGAGAATTTCTTCAACGGCAATGGCCGTGACGGTGGCTTCCCGACCAAGCGTGGCGCACGCACGAACAGTTCCAGGCGCAGTTGGCCAAGCTGGTCGCCACCATCGTGCCATTGGGTGCCGACGTGGCCGCGTTGATGGAAGTGGAAAACGACGGCAACGGCGCCGATGCGGCGGTGGTGCAGCTGGTGGCCGCGCTCAACGCTGCCGGCAAGGACAAGGATTGGCAGTTCGTCGATACCGGCAGCGGCCCGGGCGATGATGCGATCCGGGTCGGCATCCTTTATCGCAGCTCGCAGGTCACCCCGGTCGGCAAGCCGGCCATGCTGACCGGCGGGCCGTTCGAGAACCACAGTCGCGTGCCGCTGGCGCAGGCATTCCGCAGTGCGCGCGGCGCCACCTTCGTGGTGGTCGTCAATCACTTCAAGTCCAAGGGCTGCGGCAACGCCAGCGGTGCCGACGCCGATCAGCAGGACGGCCAGGCCTGCTGGAATGCCACCCGTACCGAATCGGCCAAGCGGTTGCACCAGTGGCTGCAGACCGACCCCACCGGTGCGCAGACCAAGCTCGCCGTGCTGCTGGGCGACTTCAATGCCTATGCGATGGAAATGCCGATGCGCAGCCTGCGCGCCAGCGGCTGGCAGGACGCGTTTGCCGTGGCCGGTGTGAAGCAGTCCTACAGCTACGTTTACGACGGCCTGAGCGGGCGGCTGGACCATGCCTTGCTCAGCCCTGCGATGGCCAAGCAACTGCGGGGCGTGGCCGAATGGCATATCAATGCCGATGTCATGGACGCCGCCGGCTACGCCAAGCGCAACCTGCCCGGGCCGTGGCGCAGTTCCGACCACGACCCGGTGCTGCTGGGTTTTTCGCTGTAGCGCTGCCGATCATGGCTGTGCACGTTGCACGCGTGCCTGGGCGAATTGGGTGCGAGCGTGCTGTTGCAAACCGGGCGGTCATCGATGATTGCGTAGGCCGTCGTCAAGCCAAGCGGACGCGGCGGACGCTGACGCCAAGATGATCTCGGCGGCAGCATGTCGCACGCCGATGCCGATGCCGATGCCGATGCCGACTGACGCCGACGCGGTGCGCGGCGTGTGTTGAGGTGTTCGAACGCCAGCAGGGTGCGCATCGACCGGGGTATGCGTGTGCAACTTCACTTCCGCCTGGCGCCGCTCCGGCCATGGCGCCGTAGGCCGACCGCTCGCTAGTTCGCGCACGCCCCATGTCGGCGACGCAGCCGCAGATTGAGCAGATGCGTGCTGGCCAGCAGCAGGCTGCCGGTGACCGTGACGGGTGTTTCCAGCGCATCGCCGGCCAGACCGCTCGCACCGAGCACCAGCCCGGTTAGCCCGCAGAGCGCCAACACCCAGACCGGCGCCGGCAGCGCGTGCCGGCGATGCGTGCTCCACAGCGCGTAGCCGCTCAGCGGCACGGCCGCCGTGGCGAACAACACATGCACCCACTCGGCACGGCTCCAGGCGCCCAGCAGCGGCAGCGCGGCAGCCAGCAACGGCAGGGCGAGGCAATGCAGCAGGCATAACCCGGACAAGGCGATGGCCGAGCTGTCCAGCAGGGAGGCGGTGGCGCGCATCAAAATCATCCGGTCGGGTAAGTGTTATATAATAACATTTCTATCCCGCCAGGCTCTCCGGATGTCTCTGTCCCCCAAGCGCGATGCGCGTCTTCCCGTCACCGTGTTGTCCGGCTTTCTGGGTGCGGGCAAGACCACCTTGCTCAATCGCATTCTGCACAACCGCGACGGCTTGCGGGTGGCGGTGATCGTCAACGACATGAGCGAGGTCAACATCGATGCGCAGCTGGTTCGCGAGGGCGGCGCGGCGTTGCGGCGCACCGAAGAGACGTTGGTGGAATTCAGTAACGGCTGCATCTGCTGCACGCTGCGCGACGATCTACTGCAGGAAGTGCGGCGGCTGGCCGAGCAGGGCCGCTACGACTATCTGCTGATCGAATCGACCGGCATTGCCGAGCCGATGCCGGTAGCTGCCACCTTCGCAGTGCGCGATGCCGATGGTTTCAGCCTGTCGGACATCGCCCGGCTCGACACCATGGTGACGGTGGTGGACGGCAGCCGTTTCCTGGAGGACTTCGGCTCGGCTGCCACATTGGCCGAACTGGGCCAGCAAGCCGGCCCGGACGACACGCGCGGGCTGGTGCAGTTGCTGGGCGAACAGGTGGAGTTCGCCGATGTGCTGGTGATCAGCAAGTGCGACCGCATCGACGTGCAGCAGCGGCAATGCCTTCGCGCCGTGCTGCGCGCACTCAACCGCGACGCAGCAATCGTGGATGCCGCGCACGGGGATGTGCCGCTGCAGCAATTGCTGGACACCGGGCGTTTCGATTTCATCCGTGCGCAGCTGGCGCCGGGCTGGATGCAGGAGTTGCGCGGCCAGCACACGCCCGAGACCGAGGAATACGGCATCAGCAGCTTCGTGTACCGCGCACGCCGGCCATTCCATCCGCAGCGCTTCGCGCGCATGGTGCACAGCGGCTTGCCGCAGGTGATCC
>NZ_JFAQ01000249.1 GCF_001304695.1 Xanthomonas axonopodis | reverse complement strand
TGAGGACGGCAATGATCTGGCTGTCGGTGAAGCGGGATGTCTTCATGGAACCTCCTCGGAAAAGGGTACGAGAAAATTCCACTTCTGGCGTCAGCTGACCTGGGGGGGGGGGGGATTACCAATGAGCCAATCGTGAGTTCCGAAGACCGACCGTAGACGCTCACTGACAGCATTCCTGACGGAAATCTCCACCAAGCACATAACCGGAACCAAAGCCGCCGCCACCTGAATGGTAGAGTCATGCACTGCGAGCGCATCCCGCTCCGTGCCGGTTAGCTGAACAAAGGCAGAAAGCCGCTCTGCTGAAAGCAGTGCAGCCATCCCTGCGAGTTCTTCTTCTGTCATCCTGACCCCCTGCTTGAGACCTAAGAGTAGCCCGGTTCAGTCTCACGGTCATCTTGTTGTTGACAACTCCGTAGCAACTGCGTAACGTTGGCTTCGAGACGTCGGGGTAATGTGGGCAGCTAGGTTCGCCGTGACGCACACCAGACTACCTATAAGAAGGGCGCCCTCGTGGCGCCCTTCTCCTTTTCTGGCTCAGGAAGGCTAGCTACTCGGCCCTGCGGTTGTACCTGCTGGCGCGCATTCTGGCGCCGAGTGTCGCGTGGCTGACACCCTGCCTTATCGCGACCTATGACTTAACAGGTTGGCCAGGATGGTCACGTCATCAACGGTCAACCTGCCCGGCTCTATTACCGCCGCAATCGCCCGGTTAACGGCTTCCTGGTGGGGCAGCTGACGGATCGCATTCGCAAAGGTTTGCATCACCGGCGGGACGTCAGGCTGCTGCGCCGCCTGGCACCTGACAGAATGCAAGCGCGGAAGAACAGCACGGAATGCCTCTTCCCGACGTTCTCCTGGCAAGGCGCCCACATGATTCATCAAATTCGACAATGCAGCCAACTTCGGAGCGTTCTGAATCTGATCAACGGATTCCAACACGGCGTTGAATGCCTCGAAGCGTTGTTGCTGCGGTAGCGCCGGAAGACGTGCCGCAATTTGACCGAATGAACGCAACACCTGTTCGTTGCGATCTTCATCGGCGGGATAGGGGAAATGCTCGGCAGCGTGTAACGACGCGCGCACATCCTCTACGGTCGCGATGGATGCAAACTCCAACGCGGGGTCGTAGCGCGGACGCGCGGCCAGCAATTGCTGGAGACGCTCGTTTGTCTCTTGTCTCATCTGCGTCGAGGTACTGTTCAGTCTTGCCAGACCTTTGGGTCCCATCCGTTGCACCACCTCAGCTCGCAAATCACGGGGCAAGGCGGGTAATCCATCGAACGTTGCGGCTCGCTTGTTCTGCTGCTCATCGCGCTTGGCTGGCTGCGGTTGCGCTGCTCCTGCTTGACTGGAGGATGCTTCCCCGGCAGGGTTGGATGCAGTTGCGTGACTTGTCGAAGCTGCGGGCTTGATCTGCACGTGCTTGCTCCTGAAGGCGTTTGCCCTGAAGGTATTTGAACTGAACGCACTCTACACCTAAGCCTAGTGAAGGTTGGTTTTTTTTTTGCTCGCCACTGCGTAGTCATTTGCACTTACACGAACGCGGCCAAACCAACTCTGCCCTTCAAGACGGGGCAGCAAGATGCTGGTGGCGTGGCTCACGCACCGTTCATTTCGCCAATCCATGCAAAGCGGAGCAGCAAGGGGGACAGCAACTGCCTTCCTCGGGCATGAACGCGGCGCGATTTACCGTGGGCGCCTCGCCATGGCGCATGCACTGAAAGCGAGAAGCCGAGCTGGCGGGAACGAATTAATCAAGCTCAGCGCCAGGAAAACCACTGACGGCGCCAATGCCGCCAGGCTGATGAGCCCAATCACGCCGCAAGCTGTAGTGCCCCATAGTTGGGGTTGTAAGTCGGAACCCCAGAAAATCCCGTCACTCAAACTCCAACCCCGCCACAAGCGCATCCAAGTCGATCATCTTGCCGTCGCTTTGAAAGGTGTAGTGCCCGTTCAGCAGGATGTGCCGCCAAGCTGCCGGCGACATCCTGGTGATCAGCGCTAGCGCCTTGACGTTACCACTGGCCTCATACCGGGTCAGCAACCGCGACAGGGAAGCGGGTCAGATTAAAAGTGCTGGTGACAGTCTCACATCCCGGCCAGCTTGGCCCCAACGAAGCCGCCCACCACGCCGGCGACAAATGCGAACCCAGCCAGTAGCAGCACGAACCGCCGCGCCTTGCTCTCAAGCGCCGCATTCGCGGCGACGAGCTGCGCCGCGCTGCTGTTGAGCTGATTCCCGATCTGCGCGGCCGCGTGTCGGCCAATTGAGCTTGGCGGCCAGGAACGCCTTGCCGGCCGCGTCCGTTGTTGCCTTCTCGATCTTTCCGGATAGCGCCTCATCTGCTTGCTCGAAGCGACGCACGATGGCGTCGACATCTTGCAGCAGCTCGGCCATGAGCGCTTCGCGGGCCGTGGATACGTTACTACCCATGACGCCTCCTCACGTGAACAACGCCTTGTAGGCATCATCGAGGTTCCTGTTAGCCGACTTGGCGAGCACTGGCGAGCTCGCGGGCGGCTGCCAGCTGGATTCCTGGCGGTTTTGTCACGGTGGGTTTCCTGGCAAGTCAAAACCGGATTTTTGATGATCGCGAGCCGGTTCGCCACCATCGCCAGCAGTCTGGCGATAGGGGAGGGCGCACATACCATCTATTACACGAAAAGGCAATCCAGATCGATCTTGAATGATCGCTATACCTTGTGGCTCAGTGGGCAGGCTCCACGTGGAGCCTGCCCACTGAGCCACGTGGAGCAATCAACGGCTGAGCGCCGCGACCCGCTGTATGCGCTGAATCTGTCTTGCTGGTTACAGCATGCCCGTTGACACCGACGCCTAGAAAAAGCAAAGCCTGAGACGCGGCAACGTCTCAGGCTTCATCGGCATGTCCACCAAACTGCAGGAGTGGTTGGATTGTTAGTCCGAATTATAGCGCCAACCCTGCTCGATGCCAAGCTCACATGGCGTGCCCCTACGCTGTGCTCCGGGTCGGGCTGTCGTGCTTCGCATCGAGCCCCGCTGCGCGTGTCTCGCCCTATTCGGGCTTCCATCCACGGCCCTGCGGGCCTCTCACGCCTTCGGCCGCTGAGCGGCCTGCGCGCTCCGCTTGCCCTGATTGGCGGCCAGCTGGCGCTGGCCAGCATGTGCGATCGCCAGCTGCCGGCGCCGGCGGCGCCAACACCCGACGAGCAGCTCGCCCACCTCTTGCCCACCGTGCGTGCTGCGCCAGGCGGGCGGAACCGCCCGGCGCAGCCGGCCTTGGGCCGCGCCCCGTGGACAAGACGAGGACGACCTGCAATTCGGCAGGCCCGCCCACCCCTTGACCGCACAGCTTCCCCGACGCCTGGGGATAGGTGGAGCTATCAGCTATCCCCGACGGCGACGGCGACGGGCAGCGCTGCGCGCTGGCTGTGGATCAGGCGTGGACGGCCGCGTGAGCCTCATGGCGGCCGCCTGGCGGCGTCCCACCCTCCGGGTCGCCGTCCGGGACCCGGCGCGCCCCTGACGGGGCTTGCCGGCCCTTCCGCGCGATCGTCGGGGCTCGGCAGAGCCGGTCGGCCGCTATCAGCCCTTGAACCTGCACCACGTCGCCGGCGCGAGCAAGGGGCTTTCGCGGCATAAACGGTTCCCCCCGCTGCGCGGGTCCCCCCATTTAGAGCGGCTAACAAAACCCAGGAAGCATGCGTAAGCAGATGATGGAGCATGCAAGCGAGAGCAACGCTAAGTGGATATCGATGCGGCGTTCGAAGCGGATACGCAGCTTGCCCATG
>NZ_JFAQ01000248.1 GCF_001304695.1 Xanthomonas axonopodis | reverse complement strand
GTGTGGTGGCCGCTGCCACCAGCTTCGGCGCGTCGGCATCGCGCATCGCGCAGACGCCGCGCGCCAGCGGGCCGGCGCCGTGGGGTGCGGTGCCCAGCCCGCGACAGCTGCGCTGGCATCGGTGGGAGCAATACGCCTTTGTGCATTTTGCGATGAACACCTTCACTGACAAGGAATGGGGATACGGCGACGAGGATCCGCGCAAATTCGATCCCAGCGATTTTTCAGCCGATCAGATCGTCGCTGCCGCCAAGGCCGGCAATCTGAAAGGGCTGATTTTCACCGCCAAGCACCACGATGGATTCTGTCTGTGGCCCACACGCCTGACCGAGCATTGCATCCGCTATTCGCCCTACAAAAACGGCAAGGGTGACATCGTCGGCGATATGGCTGCGGCGTGTCGACGCGCGGGCCTGGCCTTCGGCATCTATCTTTCCCCGTGGGATCGCAACCACGCCGAGTATGGCCGGCCCGGCTATCTGGACTATTTCCGCAAACAGATCGTCGAACTCTGCACAGGGTACGGCGACCTGTTCGAGTTCTGGTTCGACGGCGCCAATGGCGGCGATGGCTATTACGGTGGGGCGCGCGAATCGCGCAAGATCGATGCGCCTGCGTACTACAACTGGCCGCGGATGATCGAGCTGGTGCATCAGCATCAGCCGATGGCATGTACCTTCGATCCGCTCGGCGCCGATATCCGGTGGGGCGGCAACGAAGATGGCATTGCCGGCGATCCGTCCTGGCCGACCATGCCCAATGCCCCGTACACCCAGGAAAATGGCAATTCCGGCGTGCGCGGAGGGGCGCTGTGGTGGCCGGCCGAAACCAATACGTCGATCCGTCCGGGGTGGTTCTACCACGCCGACGAAGACGGCAAGGTGCGCAGCCCGGAGAATCTGGTGCGCTATTTCGACACCTCGGTGGCGCGCGGCACCAACATGAACCTCAATCTGCCGCCCGACCGACGCGGCCGCATTCCCGACCACGATGTTGCAGTGCTGCAGAGTTTCGGTGACGCCATCCGCGCCAGCTTCGCCATCGATCTGGCCAAGGGCGCCAAGGCCAGTGCCAGCGCGTCGCGTGGTGCGGGATTCGAGCCGGCGCGCGTACTCGATCGCCAGCTGGACAGCTACTGGTCCACGCCGGACGACGTCACCACGCCGAC
>NZ_JFAQ01000247.1 GCF_001304695.1 Xanthomonas axonopodis | reverse complement strand
GTTGCCCACATGAAGCACAGAGGCCTCCCAACAGAGGCCTCGATCACCGGGATTGCCCTGAATGGGCAAAGCGATCTACGCGCCCCATCGTCTATGTGCATCCAACCTCCCGCGAAACGCGGGAACGGGGCTTGATCAGCGTTGCCCTAAGGAAATTCTGCGACGAAATCGGCGCAGGACGCGGGCGGTACTTCCAGTTGCACGGCAGCTGCGCCCAGTACGCGGCTTCCAGCGCCAGGCCGACCACCTGGGGAACGATGGCTACGTCGAAGAAGGCCGAGCGCGCTTTTTCCAGCAGATCGCGGGTTTCGGCCGGCGTGTCGCCGAAGACGGTCAGCGTGGCGTGATGCTCGCCAAAGGCGAACTCGCCGGCCATAAGCTGGTCCAGCGCGAAGGACAGTTCCCGGACCTGGTTGCCGGACGGATCGTTGGAGTCCACCAGGTGTTGCCGGTGGCGTTCCAGCTGGCCCCTGGCCGCGTGCCGCGACAGCAGCGAAAAACTTTGGGTCAGCACGCACTCATACGGCGTTTTCAGGAACTTGTTGAGGTGGCCCGGCTCGCTGCGCTTCTCGTAGTCGAAGACCTCCACTATGCCGAAGAAGCGCGTGCGCGTGGGCGTGCGAATCTCGCCCAACTCGCCCCAGGACGAGAAATTGATGCGGTTCTGCGGCATCGTTTCGCGGAAGTGCTGGAAGGTGACCGGCATCGGCAGCTGTTCGCCGTTGACCAGGCGGGCCAGGAACTCGGCGGGCCGCGAGTAGAGATACACGGGCAGATCGTCGGCCGCCGCCCCGGCTTCCGCGAAGGCCAGTTCGCTACGGTCGTCGTTGGGCTGGCGGGGGAACCTGGCCCGATTGCGCTCCCACCAAGCGGCCAACTCGATGCGCTGTTCCTCCTGATGCATGGAGCCATCGTCGGCCGTCACGTCGGCCAGCGCGTGGACGCACTTGTAGGTGCCCAGCACTTCGGGGCCGTAGCGCTTGAGCGACGACAGGAACAGGCGTTGCAGTTCTTCCAGGTCCTTCACCGCGGACTGCTGGCGTTCGACCTTCTCTTGCGTGCTTTGCTTCTCAAACTTGGCCAGGATCGCCAGCGTCTTGTCAGGCATCGCACGATGGATCACGGTCAAATAAAGCTCGTTCACCATGAGCGACTTCTCGGTGAACATGCCCCGGTATTTCTTGTCGAATTGCGCGCAAAAGGTGTTGTCGTAGTGCGCCTCGGGATACTCCGTCACCCGGCGGCGGACCATGTGGGTCCACAGCGCCAGGTGGTCGGAGGCCACGCCCTTGAACACGGTGTTCAGGTCGCACACCCAGTTCATAAGCGTTTCGTAGTCGGCGCTAAGGTGCGAGCGGCCGGCCAGCTTGAACACGGTCAGCAGGTCGCCGGCCGCGGTTCCCAGGATCGTGTCGGTGACGTGCCTGGTGTACGGGATGAAGCTGGAAATGCCCTTCTCGGCGTCCAGTTCCTTTCTCGCGGCAATTTCAGCGGACATAGTTTTTCCTTTTGCGCTTGTACGTAGCCGGCGCATACGACGAGGCGTTCCAGAACCTCTTGTTGGTGTTGCGGAGCTTGGTGTCGATCCACAGGCCCCAAATGCCGAACGCCTTGTCGTCGTGCTTGACGATTTGCCGCATGACGAAAATGATCGGGATGAGCAGCAGCCAGCAGAAAATGCTTACCGTCATCGCCACGATAAAGACGCAGAAAACGGCGAGAATCAAAGGAAGCAAAGGCGCCCCCATGAACATGGGAGTGCGCGTTGCGCCTTTGTACAGTGGGAACGACGTTGCAGGCTTGTTGTCGTTGTCGTCCATGTTCGTCACCCGAACTTTAGGTGACGAACAGCGCAACGATTTCAGAGACGGAGCCGGCGAAGATCAGGCCCACGATCCACTTGATGAAACCCTCTTTCTGGATCACGTTGAACCAGTAGAGCATGACCAGAACCAGGCCGGCGCAGATGGCGATGATGGGAATGAAGGCCAACAGGTTGTCCTTGAGCAAGGTCAGGAAACCTTTGGCCTTGGCCAGCCCTTGGGCGTGGGCGTCGGCGGCAACAAATGCCAGGAGCAGGTAGGAAGCGACAGCAGTCCTGTAATAGGCGAAACGTGCGGTGCCTTTCATATCTACCTCAGTTGGAAGTGTCCTTTTTGTACGTTGTAGTGGTCGCGTAGAAACCGGAACATTGCGCGTGGATCGCTCCATTCCCGCTTCCGCCCCCTTTGGCTCACAAGCCGGTATTCCGATACCGACCCGTCCTTGTGATTGCGCACGTGCAGAACAAACGTCCACGCGCGTTCCTTTGTTTCGATTACCATGCATTCCTCGATGGTGCTTTGAGAAAGAAGCAGATCGAGTTCCGGCGATTGAACAAGCTTCATTGGTGGCGCTCCCGTTGGCCGTGGTAAACGAGCCAGCGTAAGCGCAGCCTTGGGGTTTGTCCTTTTCAAAGTTGACATTATGACTAGTCATTTTTCAACATCCGATCCGTGAGAGTTATCGGTAGCCCCTCCTCTGCTGATGGCGTGGTAACCGCTACGGCTGCGGCTGTTTCGCTTTGCATTTCGCGTTCCATGCGCGCCCTGGCGGAAGCCCGGCCGAAGGCGTCGCTGCGCCCCCGGCCAAAAGTGTCATGGGCAACGTCGGGGGCGAGCCGCGGGGTCGGCGGGGTGGTTCCTGCGACCGTGGCCACCGCCGGTTCGGGGGATAGGCCATCGGGAAGCAGCGCCGGGACCACGGCCGCAGGAGTCGTGCCGGCAGAGCGTTCGACGCGGCCGACATAGCCATTGGCATGCCCGCGCGTGAAGTTGCCGGTGTTGTAGCAGGACAGCGCATTGCGCAGCGCCGCTTGATCGTTCGGTTCGCCATCGGAGGCGCGCACGAAGCATCCGGTCAGGACACGGGCCGCCGCCTTCAGGTTGGCGCACGCCTCAAACACTTCCGTCCAGGCCATGCCGAACTTACGGACGTTCGTGCTGTTGATTTGTCCCAGGCCGGAATCGAAGTTGTAACCGTTGGCCAACAGGTATTCGGCCGTGGCGATGGCTTCTGCCTGGTTCGCCGGCTGGCGCGGCAATTGCCGGCTGCCGTTGATGTTGATGGCGTAGGGCCGGAAGCTGGATTCGGTCTTAACGACTGCGGCGAGGGTGGCGGGGTGGACGCTCGGTGCACATTGACGGGCCTGGGCTTCAAAATCCTGAACGGACTGTGCGGGCGCGTTTGGTGCGATCATCGCGCTGAACAACCCGGTCAGAAGTGCCAGAATTCGGAGTGCCATTGGCTAAATTCGTTTATGCGTAATTGAAATTACGATCCATCGTTTATCAAGATTCGATGGTTGTCAACAGGCGCCCCAGCTGGATCCACCCGAAATCCGGGCAAGCGGGAACGGCCCAAGCACAGCCTGGGTGCATAGGTAGGAAATGAAAATTGGGAAATTTACGAGTGCGAACTAGCGCCGCTGTCTTGGCCAGGCGCACCGGCCGGAACTTAGAGCCAGACATGCCCTGCGCCGGAGCGCTGTCATGATGGTGGCCAAGATCGACCCCGCCTCAAATCTGGCGACGCTAGCGCGAATCAATCCAGCCTCGGCGGTAAACTATGCCGACGCTATCCTTCTAGAGCTGGACGAAATCGTGAAGCGCAGCACCGTCGCCGATTCGACAACAAGTGCCGAGGAACTATATGCGCAGGTGCATGCTCTC
>NZ_JFAQ01000246.1 GCF_001304695.1 Xanthomonas axonopodis | reverse complement strand
CCCAGGCCCGGGCCTGGGAACGGGTGGCGATACACCATCGTGCGCGGCAACCCGAGTTCGACGCCAAGGCGACGCACTTCGTCCTTGAACAATTCGCGCAGCGGTTCGACCAGGCCCAGCTTCATGTGTTCCGGCAAGCCACCGACGTTGTGGTGGCTCTTGATCACATGCGCCTTGCCGGTCTTGCTGCCGGCCGACTCGATCACGTCCGGGTAGATCGTGCCCTGCGCCAGCCACTTGGCATTGGCGAGCTTGCTGGATTCTTCGTCGAAGATGTCGACGAACAGGTTGCCGATGATCTTGCGCTTGGCTTCCGGGTCGCTGACCCCCTCCAGCTTGGCGAAATAGCGATCGGCCGCGTTGACGCGGATCACCTTGACGCCCATGTGCTCGGCGAACATCGCCATCACCTGGTCGCCTTCCTGCCAGCGCAACAGGCCGGTATCGACGAACACGCAGGTCAGCTTGTCGCCGATCGCCTTGTGCAACAGCGCGGCAACCACCGACGAATCCACGCCACCGGACAGGCCCAGGACCACTTCATCATCGCCCACCTGTTCGCGCACGCGCGCGATCTGGTCCTCGATGATGTTGGCCGCGGTCCACAGCGTCTGGCAGCCGCAGACATCCACCACGAAGCGACGCAGCAAGGTCTGGCCCTGCAAGGTATGCGTCACTTCCGGGTGGAACTGCACGCCATACCAGCGCTTGGTTTCGTTGGACATCGCCGCGACCGGAATGCGGTCGGTCGTGGCGGTAATGGTGAAGCCCGGCGGCACCTGCGACACGTGGTCGCCGTGGCTCATCCATACATTCAGGCACGAAGCGCCGGCGTGGTCGGTGAGGCCGGAGAACAACGCATCTGCCGCCACCACGTCCACTTCGGCATGACCGAATTCACGCTGGTCGGCCGCTTCGGTCGCCCCACCCAGCTGCGCAGCCAGGGTCTGCATGCCGTAGCAGATACCGAACACCGGCAGGCCGCTATCGAACACTTCCTGCGGCGCCACCGGTGCGCCAGGCAACGTGGTCGACTCCGGGCCGCCGGACAGGATGATGCCCTTGGCACCGAAACAGGCAATCTCCGACGGATCATGATCCCACGCCCAGATCTCGCAATAGACCCCAATCTCGCGAATGCGCCGCGCAATGAGCTGGGTGTACTGCGCGCCGAAGTCGAGGATGAGGATCTTGTCGGTATGGATATTGGTCATTGAGAGCCGGGATTGGAGAGTTGGGATTGGAGATTCGCAAAAACACAAGCCACAACCGCTGCCGGGCGGGGGTGCAGTAGGCTCTTGCGACTCCCGAATGCCGAATCCCCAATCCCGCGTGCCGGTTACCCGGCGCGATAGTTCGGCGGCTCTTTGGTGATCTGCACGTCGTGCACGTGGCTTTCGCGCTGGCCGGCGCCGGTGATCTTGACGAACTTCGGCTTGGTGCGCATGTCTTCGATCGTGGCGCAGCCCACGTAGCCCATGGTCGCGCGCAGGCCACCGATGAGCTGGTGGATGATGCCGCCGACCGGGCCGCGATACGGCACGCGCCCTTCGATGCCTTCAGGAACCAGCTTGTCGGCATCGGAGGCATCCTGGAAGTAGCGGTCCTTGGACCCCTCTTCCATCGCACCCAGGCTGCCCATGCCGCGGTAGCTCTTGTAGCTGCGGCCCTGGAACAGTTCGACCTCACCCGGCGCCTCTTCCGTACCAGCCAACAGGCCGCCGACCATGACCGTCGAGGCACCGGCCACCAGCGCCTTGCCGATGTCGCCGGAATAGCGGATGCCGCCATCGGCAATCAATGGAATGCGGTCCTGCAGCGCTTCGGCCACCATGTCCACCGCAGTGATCTGCGGCACGCCCACGCCGGCAACCACACGCGTGGTGCAGATCGAGCCCGGGCCCACGCCAACCTTGACCGCGTCCGCGCCGGCATCCATCAACGCCAGCGCCGCATCGCCGGTGACGATGTTGCCGCCGATCACCTGCAGCTGCGGATAGGTCTTCTTGACCCACGCCACGCGATCGATCACGCCCTGCGAATGGCCGTGCGCGGTATCGACAATCACCACGTCCACGCCGGCTGCGGCAAGCAGCTCGATGCGCTGCTCGGTATCGCCGCCCACGCCCACTGCCGCGCCCACCAGCAGACGCTTGGCGCTGTCCTTGGCGGCATTGGGGTTGTCGGTCTTCTTCTGGATGTCCTTGACCGTGATCAGGCCGCGCAGCTCGAAGCTGTCGTTGACCACCAAGACCTTTTCGATTCGGTTGCGATGTAGCAGCTCGAGCACTTCCTCATCGCTGGCGCCTTCGCGCACGGTGATCAGGCGATCCTTCTTGGTCATGATGTGCCGGACCGGATCGTCGAGCTTCTTTTCGAAGCGCATGTCGCGGCTGGTGACGATACCGACCAGTTCGCTGCCATCCACCACCGGGACGCCGGAAATATTGCGCGCGCGCGTCAATGCGATCACTTCGCCGATGGTCGTGTCCGGGCTGACGGTGAACGGTTCGGTGATCACGCCGGATTCGAACTTCTTGACCCGCGCCACTTCGCCGGCCTGCTGCGCCGGGGTCAGGTTCTTGTGGATGATGCCGATGCCGCCCAACTGGGCCATGGCCACCGCAAGACGGTGTTCGGTCACTGTGTCCATCGCTGCCGACAGAATCGGCAGTTTCAAACGCAGATCGCGGGTCAGCCGGGTTTCCAGGCTGACGTCCTTGGGCAGGACGATTGAATGAGCGGGGACGAGCGAAACGTCGTCGTAGGTAAGAGCTTCAGCCTGGATGCGTAGCATCGGCGGACCCGAGTTTGGGGAAGCGCGGCATTTTACCCTGAAAGCCTTCACGAAGACACCACGCAGCCGCAATGCTGCGTTACGCCCACGCCTCAGTCGACGGCGTCGGCCGCTTCCAGCGTGTTCTGCATCAGCGTGGCCACCGTCATCGGCCCTACCCCGCCCGGTACCGGGGTGATCCAGGCCGCGCGCTGCGCGGCGGCATCGAAGCCGACGTCGCCCACCAGGCGGCCATCATCGAGCCGGTTGATGCCGACATCGATCACCACCGCGCCTGGCTTGACCCATTCGCCCGGAATCAGCCCTGGGCGGCCCACCGCCACCACCAGGATGTCGGCATTACGCACGCTCGCTTCCAGCACATCGGGCGGGGTGAATTTGTGGCAGCTGGTGACCGTGCAGCCGGCGATCAGCAGCTCCAGTCCCATCGGCCGGCCAACGTGATTGCTCACGCCCACGATGGTGGCGTTGCGGCCGCGCACCGGCTGGTCGGTGTGGCCGAGCAAGGTCACGATGCCGCGCGGCGTGCACGGGCGCAGCCCGAATTCGCGCAAGGCCAGATGCCCGACATTCTGCGGATGGAATCCGTCCACGTCCTTGCGCGGGTCGATGCGCTGAATCAGCCGGTTGGCATCGGGAATATCCGGCAGCGGCAGTTGGATCAGAATGCCGTGAATCTTGGGATCGGCATTGAGCTCATCGATCAGCGACGCCAGCTGGGCTTCGCTGGTGCCCTCCGGCAGGTCGTAATCGAAGGCTTTGATGCCGACCTTTTCGGCCGCGCGCCGCTTGTTGCGCACATACACCGACGACGCGGGATCGCCACCGACCAGCACCACCGCCAGCCCGGGGCGCGCCTTGCCTGCGGCCAGCCGCGCATCCACGCGCAGCTTCAATCCGTCGAGCAATTCCTCGGCAATGCGACGACCATCGAGAAGGCGGGCCGAAGCGGAGGCAGCTGGCGCAAAAGCGGTCATGGGGCGTCAGGTGTAGAGTCGAAGGCCGTCTATTGTCCCCGATTCCGCCATGACCGACACCACCTCACGCACCGATTCAAGCACCACTTCGATCGAAGCGGCAGCATTTCGCCGTCTCTTGCAGCATCTCAACCAGGACCGCACCGATGTGCAGAACATCGATCTGATGATTCTCGCCGGCTTCTGCCGCAACTGCCTGGGCGATTGGTACCGCGAAGCGGCCGAAGCGCAAGGCCAGGCCATGACCAAGGAACAGGCGCGCGAAGCCGTTTACGGCATGCCATTTGCCCAGTGGAAACAGCAGCATCAGAAAGACGCCACGCCCGAGCAACTGGAGGCCTTCGCCGCCGCTCAGCGTAAGCATGGCTAGGCAGACAGAGTGAGCGCAGCTGCCAAGGCGTCCGGAGCGATGTTTGGCTGGATGTGGGCGCGCTGAGGAGCCGGCGCGCACGAGCGACCCGTACCGCATCGAGCCTGTGTAGCGCGCCGGGCGCCTGCACAGTCGTGTGTGCCCGCTCTTAGCGGCCAACAAGACATCGCGAGCAGCCCTCCGGTCGCGACCATCCAATGGACGGATGGCGCACCGCATCGCGCACTGGCCATGCCGCCCGGCGCCTGCGCAGCGGTGTTGCCGGGCGCCTTTAGTCGCGCGTCTGTGTCTCTACTCGCTCAGCCTGCGGCACTGCATCGAGGTTGAGCGTGCGGCTACCGCGACGCGGCCGTTTGAACGGCGTGGGCCTGGGTGCGGTCGGCACCTTGTTGCCGCACATCAGCCCGGCTCCGGCGCGCGCATCGCCGGCAGCGATCTCCAGTTCGAAACGCTCGGCATCGCGGCGGCGGATCTGACGCGAAATCATGCCGGCTTCGTCCTCGTCCACCCCAAGCTCTACCAGCGCCACGTTACCGAAGATCACCGCCGACTCGAAGGTCTCGCGGATCTGGTAATCCAGTCCCGCCGCGACCAACTGCAGCGAATGCTGGCGGTCGTACGAACGCACCAGCAGCTTGGCATGCGGAAATTCGCGCGTTGCCAACTCGACGATGCGATTGGCTGCCTCCTGGTTGTCGACGCACACCGCAATCGCACGCGCACTGTGCGCGCCGGAGGCGTGCAACACATCGAGCCGGGTGCCGTCGCCGTAGTAGATCTTGAAACCAAATTTTTCGGCGCTCTGGATCATCTCGATGTCGTTATCGATGATGGTCACATCCACATCGCGCGCCAGCAGCGACTGACTGGCCACCTTCCCAAAGCGCCCGAAGCCGATGATTAACACGCTGCCGGTCTGGCCGCTGGCTGCTTCCACGCCATCCAGCGAGACCGCCGCGGCCGGCGTCAGCCGCCGTTGCAGCAGCACGAACAACGGCGTCAGTGCCATCGACAACACCACGATGGCGGTTAGGCTGGCATTGACCTGGGCATCGATGACCCCAGAGGCTGAGATGCACACGCCCTTGCCCACCATCGGGGCCAGCACGCCCAGCACGATCAGGTGCCAGTCGGCCGCCACCACGCGCAAGCCCAGGCTCATGCCGACGCCGAGAAAAAACAGCCCCAGCAGGATGCCGCGAAAGGGTTCGATATCCGCTTCGATCTGATGCCGGAACGTGGACTCGGACAACAGCACGCCGGCCAGGAACGCGCCCATCGCCATCGACAGCCCACCCACCTGCATCAACAGCGCCACGCCCAGCACCACGAGAATGCTGCTGCCGTCATCACCTCGCGCGCCTTGGACGCAGCCAGGAGGCGGAACAAGGGATTGAGCAGCCAACGCCCTGCCACCAGCAAGCCGACGATGCAGGCCAGACCGATGCCAATGCCTTGCCAGCGCTGCGATACGATTGCGGATCACCGCTGGCGCCCATCCAGGCCACGATCGTCAGCAATGGCACGATCAACAGATCTTCGAACAGCAGGATCGCCACGATCTTCTGCCCTGGCGGCAAGGCGACGTCGCCACGCTCTACCAAAAGCTGCATCACCACAGCGGTGGAGGTCAGCACAAAACCGGACGCCGCCACGAAGGCCACCGGTAGCGCAAAGCCGAGAAACAGGCCGATGCCGGTCAACACCAGCGCGCAAACCGCAATCTGCAGCGTGCCGAGTCCGAAGATTTCCTTGCGTAAACTCCACAGGTGCGAGGGGCGCATTTCCAGCCCGATCACGAATAGAAACATCACCACGCCCAACTCGGCCACATGCAGGATGGCTTGCGGCTCGTTGAACAGGTCCAACCCGAACGGACCAATTGCCAGTCCCGCCGCCAGATAACCCAACACCGAGCCCAGGCCGAGACGCCGGAACAACGGGATCGCAATCACGGTGGCGCCGAGCAGCACCACCACGTTGATCAGTTCACTGGATTGGCCAGGTTGGCTCATGCCCGGATTCTAGCGGCACTCGCGCGACCTCAGCCTGCATCAGGGTGCGCATCTTTGCGCCGCCTGGCGTTGCCAAGCCGAGCTCTGCAGGCGCGACAGCGCGTACGGCCAGCCCTCAAACGACGAACGACGCCAGCTGGCGTCGTTCGTAGAACCAGCGATTAAGCAACAATCAGCCGTGCGCGTCGGCCTTGGCCAATGCTTCGCGGATGATTTCCTTGGCCGGGCCGCCATGCTTTTCGTGCTCAAGCGCAAAGTGTACGGTGGCCTCGATCAGACCGATATGTGCGCCGCAATCGAAACGTCGGCCTTCGAAACGGAAGGCATCGACCTGCTCCTTTCTCAGGAGTTCGGCAATCGCGTCGGTCAGCTGGATTTCGCCGCCCGCACCCGCGCCAGTGGACTCCAGCAACTCGAAGATCTTGGGGCTGAGCATATACCGGCCGACTACCGCCAGGTTGCTTGGTGCCACTTCCGGCTTGGGCTTTTCGACGATCCCGTTGATGCGGCCCTTGCGGCCGTCGAAGGCATCGGTGGACACGATGCCGTAGCTGGCCGTCTTGTCGTGCGGCACGTCTTCCACGGCAATCACGCTGCCACCCGAGGCTTCCGCCAAGTTGGCCATCTGGGTCAACGCGGCATCGCCGCGATTCCACATCAGGTCGTCCGGTAGCAACACCGCGAACGGCTCGTCACCGACAACGGCCTTGGCACACAATACCGCATGACCCAGGCCGAGCGCCTCTGCCTGGGTGACGAAAATGGCACGCACACCCTCAGGCAATGCATGGCGCACCAGCTCCAGCTGCTCCAGCTTGCCTGCGCGCTCCAGTTTCTGCTCGAGCTCATAAGCCTTGTCGAAGTAATCGGCAATGGAGTGCTTGTAGCGGTTGGTAACGAAGATCAGCGTATCGCAGCCAGCCTGGATGGCCTCGTCGACAGCGTACTGGATCAATGGTTTGTCGATGATTGGCAACATTTCCTTCGGCACTGTCTTGGTAGCCGGAAGAAAGCGGGTCCCAAGACCTGCGACGGGGAATACGGCCTTGCGAATGCGCTGACTCATTACAGTCTTCTGACCTCACGTGCGGGGAATGGAACGACCGTATCAGATCGCGCGTCGACTTTCCGTCGAGCAGCCGCGAAATCCGGCATCAGGCTGCCCAAGACAGTCTCCATCGCGTTGATGTCATAGCGGTTAACGGCCTCGCGCAAGCGCGTCACCAACTGCAGCACCTGCTCATGCGAAAACTCGCGCACACCGGCTTCCAGAATTTTGGGGTGCGCGGTGGGACGATAGTCTTCGTCGGAATAGAACAGCGTCTCATGCAGCTTCTCGCCCGGACGCAGGCCCGTAAAGAGAATCGCCACGTCCTTGCCCGGCTGCTTGCCGGCCAGACGGATCATCTGCTCGGCGAGCAATCGAATCGGCACCGGCTCGCCCATGTCCAGCGTATAGATCGCACCATGCGACGCGGATGCAGCCGCCTGGATGACCAACTGGCAGGCTTCAGGGATCGTCATGAAGTAACGCGTGACATCCGGATGCGTCACGGTCACCGGGCCGCCCTGGCGGATCTGTTCGCGGAACAACGGCACCACGCTACCGGCCGAATCGAGCACGTTGCCGAAGCGCACGGTGATGAAGCGCGTTGGCGCATCGCGCGCGTCAAGGCTCTGGCAGATCATTTCCGCATAGCGCTTGCTTGCGCCCAGCACGTTGACCGGCTCGACCGCCTTGTCGGTGGAGATGAAGACGAAGGTTTCGATACGTGCACGCTGGCAGGCGCGCGCCACGTTCTCGGTCGCCAGCACGTTGTTGCGCACCGCCTCGCGTAACTGCTCTTCCAGCAACGGCACCTGCTTGTACGCGGCCGCATGGAACACCGCGTCCGGCGTCGCAGTGTTCAACGCATGCGCCACGACCGCCGGGTCGCCACAATCGCCCAACACGCGCACCACTTCGATATCCGGGAACAGCCGGCGCAGATCCGAGTCGATGGTCAGCAGCGCCAGCTCGTCAATTTCCAGCAGCACGATCCGGCGCGCGCCGTGGCGCGCGCACTGGCGGCAGACTTCCGAACCGATCGAACCGCCGGCGCCGGTCACCATCACGGTCTTGTTGGTCAGCCAGCCGCGGATCAGGCGCCAGTCGGGCGTGACCGGCTTGCGGTTGAGCAGGTCCTCGATCGCGACCTCCTTCAGCTCGCCCGGCAACGAGCGCCCCTCCAGCACGTTGGTCAGCTTGGGCACCATGCGGAACGGCAGGCCGGTACTTTCGCAGATCGCCACGACGCGCTGCATGCCGGAGGCATCCAGCGATGGGATCGCGATCACCATCAATTTGGCAGCGGTCTCTTTGGCGATCGCGGCGGCCTGATCCAGATTGCCCAGCACATTGAGGCCCTGGATCTTGGCGCCATGCAGATTGCTGGCGTCGTCCAGATAGCCAATCGGAACAAACGCGCCGGTACGGCGCAGATCGCGCACCAACCCTTCGGCAGCGCGCCCGGCACCGAGGATCAGCACGCGCTGCCCCGCGTCACCGGAATGCACGATTTGGTAGTCCTTCCAGGCGCGATACAGCAGCCGCGGCGTCCCCAGCATGGCCGACAACGCGAATGGATAGACCACCAGCACCGACAGCGGCACGCCATCCAAACGGTCGTACGCCAGCGCCAGCACGATCGCGACCAGTCCGAGAAAACTCGACTTGAAGATGTTCCACAAGTCCGGCACCGAGGCGAAGCGCCACAACCCGCGGTACAACCCCATCTTCCAGAACACCAAGCCCTGCGCCACCAACACCACCGCGGTACGCCAGTCCCACAGCGGCAGATCCGGCGCATCGCGTAGCATCGAATAGCGGCCGGCATGCAACAGCTGCCAGCACACCCAGACCATCAGCAGGTCATGTATCACGACCGCTATCTGCGGCAGGGCCTTTGTCAAACGGTCACGCCAGGAAATCATAAAAGTCCATTACTCAGAAATTGCGCAGTCCATCGCGCAGAAAGTGCCAGATCGCAGTGGCGCCCATGCCCCATGCCAGCGCGCCGGACACCTGCAGCCACAACGGATCATGACGGATTGAAAGATACAAGCAGACGGCAATGAGGCTGAAAGCGAAATAAATGCCAGTTACCGAGACGTGCGTCTCAAGACGGCGCGCAAACCGTTGGTACATGTGCTGGGCATGCGGCTCCCACCAGCGTTGCCCGGAGAGCATGCGAGCAAGCAATGTGAAGCCGGCGTCTACAAGAAAGGCCGTCAACGGGAGCCAACTGACCCACCAGCTCACCTGACCACTTGCCACGTTCAGCGCCAGCAGCGCAGCCAGCACATAGCCCAGCGCACCACTGCCGCCATCGCCCATGAAGATGCGCGCACGTGGGAAATTGAACGGCACAAAGCCAAGGCACGCTGCTGCAACCGCCAGACCTGCCCACGACCAGCCGGCAGGCGCTGCCAGGGAGAATCCCAGCGCGGCCAGTGCCGCCTGGGTGCTGGCCAGCCCATTGATGCCATCCATGAAATTCCAGACATTGATCAACACCACGGACGCAGCGGCGGTCAGCAAGCCATCCCATACGCTGCCCGTGTCCTGCCAAACCAACGCGCCCAATGCCGCCGATGCGGCCAGATGGATCGAAAACCGCAGCCTTGCCGAAAGCGGACGGTGGTCGTCCCACCAGCCCACGCCTGCCACTGCAACCAAGCCCGCTGCGAACCAGCAGACCGTCAACCGAGATGTCGGCCACAGCGCGCAAGCCGCCACGCAACCCAGCACGATCGCCGCCACGATCGCCATGCCGCCACCGCGCGGAGTTGCCACCACGTGGCTACGCCGTTCGCCGGGATGATCGAGCAGCCGGCGATGCAAGGCATAGCGCCGCAGCGCCCAGGTCCCCAGTGCCGCGACCAGCAGGTGCAGCACGCACCACAGCCACACCATCAGACCACCGCGTAGTTCAATAGCGGTTTGACCGTGCCCCATTCCTTGCAGCTCGGGCATTGCCAGTGATGCGTCTTGGCACCGAAGCCGCAGCGCGTGCATCGGTAGCCCGGGTTGCGCACCAGCAACTGGTCGGTGATGTGCTTGAGGTCCTGCAAGGTGCCGACCGGGTCGCTCCCCTCGGCCAGGGTAAGATCGATCAACGCCGACTCACCACGCACCGACGGGCGATCCTTGAGCTGGCGGCCAAGATAGGCCAGCGCAGGCGCGACGCCATCCTGGGCTTCCATCAACTGGGTCAGCGCCAGCACCGGAGCAATGCCGCGATAGTGCTCGGTCATCTCCGACAGGAAGTTGCGCGCGCCCGCGATATCGCCGACCCGTCGATACGCGGCCATCAATGCGGGAATGATCTCGGGCAGGTATTCCGGATCATGCCGGGCAGCGCGTTCGAATGCGCGCACTGCCGCCTCTTCGTGACCGCGCTCGGCTTCGATGCGTCCTTCCAGAATGCCGGCGCGCACGGAGGTGCCGTCGGCCTGGTAGGCACGTGCGATCGCCTGTAGCGCATCGTCGGTCTTGCCCAGGCCGCGATAGCGATCGGCCAGTTCGCATTCGAATTGCGAGATCAGCTTGCCCATCGGCTCGCCGGTCACCTCTTCATAGCGGGTGGCATTGTCGATCGCCTTTTCCCAATCGCGCTCGGCCTGATAGATGCCGATCAGATGGCGCAACGCCTGCGGTGCGCGCTGGTCCAGTTGCGCCAATTCGGTGAAGACCGTTTCTGCACGATCGAGCAGACCCGACTTCATGTAGTCCTCGCCGAGCGCCAGCAATGCCTGGACGCGCTGCTGATCGGTCAGGTCGCCACGCTGCACCAGGCCCTGGTGCAGGCGGATCGCACGATCCACTTCACCACGGCGACGGAACAGATGCCCCAACGCGACCTGAGTCTCGAAGGTTTCCTTATCCAGTTCGGCGATATGCAGAAACAGCTCGATCGCCTTGTCGGGCTGTTCGTTGAGCAGATAGTTCAACCCGCGGAAATAGGTACTGGAAAGACGACTGACCTGCGTGTCGCCATGGCGTTGGCCGCCACGACGGCCGACGATCCAGCCACCTAGCGCAGCCAGCGGCACAAACAGGAAGAACCAGATCCACTCGGTCAAAAAGTCCATACGTCGTTACAGTCCATCGATGGGGCGCGGCTCAACAGTCGCAGGTGTGACAAGCCTGGCGTCGGCGCGACTGACCGCAACAGCCTTGTTGGCCTGGCGCAGTTTGGAATGGAGGGGAATGACCACACTGACCAGCACCATGCCGGCACCGATCAACACACCGACCAGCAGCGCGACGATGATCGCGACGCCTGAACTGGTATGCACGCTGGAGAACAGGAAATCGAGCGTGACGTCCTGGGAATTGACTGCACCGATGATCAGACCGACCAGCAGGAAAGCCAACATCACCAGCAAGCGAAGCACCTTCATGGCGAGACTCCGTCGGGAGGCGGACTAGCTTAACCGAGACGACATAAACGCAGCGCCAGAACGGCTTCAGTCTGCCGTGTCGGCCACATCCACAGGCACCACGGAGCTGACGCGCTCACGCAATTCCTTGCCCGGCTTGAAGTGGGGAACATGCTTGCCCGGCAGCGCGACCGACTCGCCGGTCTTGGGGTTACGTCCCAGCCGTGGCGGACGATAATGCAGCGAAAAACTGCCGAACCCGCGAATTTCGATCCGATCACCATCGGAGAGCGCCTGCCCCATCATTTCCAGCAGCGACTTGACTGCCAGATCCACGTCGTCCGACTTCAGATGCGCTTGGCGTCGCGCCAGGATTTCAATCAATTCGGACTTGGTCATGGGAAGACTTGCTTTTTTCGACTGACACATCGGAATCGGCCCGGGCAAGCCCGGGCCGATCCATTACGCTCTTGCGAGCGCTACGCGCTTACTCGGATTTGTTGTTGTTCAACTGCGCACGCAGCAGCGCACCCAGCTGAGTCATGCCGCCCGACGCGGAGGCGGACTGGTAGTCCTCCAACGTTTCGCGCATTTCGGCATCGTCCTTGGCCTTGATCGACAGCTGCAGGGTGCGGCCCTTGCGGTCCATGCCCACGAACTTGGCTTCGATCTTGTCGCCGACCTTCAGGTGCTGGGTCGCATCGTCCACGCGCTCGTTGGCGATGTCGCGTGCAGCAACGTAGCCTTCGATGCCATCGGCCAGGTCGATCGTGGCGCCCTTGGCATCCACTTCACGCACCAGGCCTTCGACCTTCGAACCCTTCGGGTTGGACGCCATGTACTGACCAAACGGGTCCTGCTCCAGCTGCTTGACGCCCAAGCTGATGCGCTCGCGCTCCGGGTCCACTGCCAGCACGACGGCTTCCAGCGTGTCGCCCTTCTTGTAGTTGCGCACGACATCTTCGCCGGTGGTGTTCCAGCTGATGTCGGACAGGTGCACCAGACCGTCGATGCCGCCGTCCAGACCGATGAAGATGCCGAAGTCGGTGATCGACTTGATCTGACCGGACACCTTGTCGTTCTTCTTGTGGGTGGCAGCGAAGGTTTCCCACGGATTGGCGGCAACCTGTTTCATGCCCAGCGAGATGCGGCGACGCTCTTCATCGACGTCCAGCACCATCACTTCGACTTCGTCGCCGACCTGCACAACCTTGGACGGGTTGACGTTCTTGTTGGTCCAATCCATCTCGGAGACGTGCACCAGGCCTTCCACGCCCGGCTCGATCTCGACGAACGCGCCGTAATCGGTGACGTTGGAGACCTTGCCAAACACGCGGCTGTTGGCTGGGTAACGACGGGCGATGTTGTCCCACGGATCCTCGCCCAGCTGCTTCAGGCCGAGGCTGACGCGGTTACGCTCGCGATCGAACTTCAGCACGCGCACGTCCAGCTCGTCGCCGACGTTGACGACTTCGGACGGATGGCGCACGCGCTTCCAGGCCATGTCGGTGATGTGCAGCAGGCCGTCGATACCGCCCAGGTCCACGAACGCACCGTAGTCGGTCAGGTTCTTGACGACGCCCTTCAGGATTGCGCCTTCCTGCAGCTTGTCCATCAGCTGCTCGCGCTCTTCCGAGTGCTCGCTTTCCACCACTGCACGACGCGACACAACGACGTTGTTGCGCTTGCGGTCCAGCTTGATCAGCTTGAACTCAAGCTCCTTGCCTTCCAGATAGGCCGGGTCGCGCACCGGGCGCACATCCACCAGCGAACCAGGAAGGAACGCGCGGACATCCTTGATGTCCACGGTGAAACCACCCTTGACCTTGCCGCTGATGCGGCCGGTGATGGTTTCGTTCTTTTCCAACGCTTCTTCCAGCTCGTCCCACACCATCGCGCGCTTGGCCTTCTCGCGCGACAACACGGTTTCGCCGAAGCCGTTCTCGATGGAATCGAGGGCAACCTTGACCTGGTCGCCTACGCCGACATCGATCTCGCCAGCGTCGTTACGGAACTGCTCGATCGGCACGATGCCTTCGGACTTCAGGCCAGCGTTGATCACCACCACGTCGCCGCGAACTTCCACGACGGTACCGGTGACGATGGAGCCCGGCTTCAGCTTCGCCAGATTGGCTTGACTGGCTTCGAACAGTTCTGCAAAAGATTCTGTCATTTGAATTCACTCAGTTGAACACACGGGCGTCGATCGTCGGAGTGCGACAGATGCAAACCGCCCAGCCTGTTGGTCGACTCCACACAGCGAGTCGGTTGGAAGTCATAGAACCGCCACGCAGGATGCGCGACGGAGCTTTGGAACGCCTTACGGTCGGCGGGATAAACCCGCTTGCGGAACGCTTACGACGGCGTGCGGTCTGCGAGCAACCCGACCACACGCTGGACGACATCCTCGATTCCCATCCCGCTGGTATCGATCATCACGGCGTCTTCGGCCGGCCGTAGTGGCGCCACCACCCGCTGCGCATCACGTGCATCACGGGCCATGACCTCGCGCAGCAGGTCGTCAAAGATAACCGAAACGCCCTTTTCCATCAACTGTTTATGGCGACGACCCGCACGTTCTTCGGCACTGGCGGTCAGAAACACCTTGTAGACGGCATCGGGGAAGATCACCGTGCCCATGTCGCGCCCGTCGGCAACCAGCCCGGGCGCGCGCCTGAATGCGCGTTGGCGTTCTTTCAGCGCGCTGCGGACTTCGGGAATGGCCGCAATGGCCGAGGCCAGCGCGCCGGTGGTTTCCAAACGCAGCTCACTGGTGGCATCAGCGCCGTTGACCAGCACGCGCAAGCCTGCCTCGCCCGTATCGTCGAACTCCACCTTGGTGTCGAAGGTGCAGCGCACCAGCGCTGCCGGGTCTGAAACATCCAGGTCGGCCCAGCTCGCAGCGACCCCGACAGCGCGATACAGTGCACCCGAATCGAGATAGTGCCAGCCCAGCCGGGCGGCCACGATCCGGCTCACGGTGCCCTTGCCTGCCCCGGAGGGACCATCGATGGTGAGGACGGGCGACAGGTCGGTCATTCAGGTTTCCGGAAGGTCATCAGGCCGTAGTGTAGCGCCGCTCGTAGCGATCGCGCTGCAACCACTTGAAAGCACGGCGAAAAGCCGGTTAGAATCGCCGGCTTAATTACCGGGTGCACCCTCGATCGTGGGCACTCTTCCATCGAATCCAACCGTTTACACCGAGGTGTGCCATGAAAGTCCTGTCCTCCCTGAAGTCTGCGAAGACCCGTCACCGCGACTGCAAGGTGGTCCGCCGCCGCGGCAAGGTCTTCGTGATCTGCAAGTCGAACCCGCGTTTCAAGGCGCGTCAGCGCTAAGCCTTTGCGGCGCGTGCAACACCCGAGAAAGCCGCCTCCGGGCGGTTTTTTCTTGGCCGCTGCTTCACAGCAGTGGTTTCACCGCATCGACCGCCGGCCGGACCGGGCAAGGAGCTCGCCGTCCCTGTGCCTGGCGCCCGGGCAATCGCGGCCCCGCCAGGTCAGCCGTGTCGCAACAGCGCCTAGCGTCGTTTTTTGCTGTAATCACCATCTGAAATCTTGTCCACTGGGGAGTAGATGACATGCGTAACCGTTTGTTTGTGATGCCGCCGGTCGTGCTGACAATCGCGCTGATGGGGATCAGTGCCGTTGCTTCGGCCGACACACTGCTGGTTGACCGCGCACAGCAGAAGCCTGCCGCTGCCCTGCCCTTGCGCGGCGAGAGCATGAGCCAGGTCGAAGGCCGCTATGGCGCGCCGCAGGAAAAGCTCGACCCGCGCGGCGGCCAGAAGCGCCAGTGGCCGACCATCCATCGTTGGGTGTATCCGGCCTTCACCGTGTACTTCGAAAAGAGCAAGGTGATCGACGTGGTGGCCAACAAGGCCGATGCCAACGAGATCGGGCCCAAGCCGCCGATCCGCTGATGCGCGTCGGTGATGGCTCGGCCGGTGGTGTTGGCATCTGGTCTTCGCACGCCGGCCGTCACGATTCGCATCGCAAGGCGTACCGGATCCGTCAGCAGCCGGACATGCGTTGCTGCAATGCTGTCACTAGGCCGGGCGCGGCGATCGGCGCCTGGATCGCAAGAGCCCGCAGCGACGTGCGGGATATCGATGAACGTGCGGGCGATGGCCCGCACACCAAGATGGGTATTTGCCTGGCATGACCGACCGTCTTCGCTTTCCCGCCGAGTGGGAACCCCAATCCGCCGTGTTGCTCGCGTGGCCGCATGCCGGTACCGATTGGGCCGAGCGCCTGGCCGATGTTGAGGAGACCTACATTGCGCTGGTCATGGCGATCTCCCGCTTCGAACCGGTGGTCATCTGCGTGGCCGACGACGACCTGCAGATCTATGCCGAGGCGCGGCTGCGTTCGGCGCGAGTGGACATGACGCGCGTGCGTTTCGTGATCGCCGCCTACAACGACACCTGGCTGCGCGATTCGGGCCCGATTACGCTGCGCCAGGACGCCGGCTTCCGGTTGATGGATTTCCGTTTCACCGGTTGGGGCGGCAAGTTCGAAGCCAGCCTGGACGATCAGTTGGTAAGCTCGCTGGATGCCGCGCAGGTGTTCGTGCCGGCGCAGGTGGAGACGGTCGACTTCGCCCTAGAAGGCGGCGCAATCGAGACCGATGGTGCCGGCACGCTGCTGACCACCTGGAAGTGCCTGCATGAGCGACATCCGCAGCGCACGCGCGAATCGCTCAGCAGCGACCTGGCCACGTGGCTGGCGCAGGAGCGTGTGCTGTGGCTGGATCACGGCTACTTGGAAGGCGACGACACCGACGCGCATATCGACACGCTGGCGCGGTTTGCCGGCCCGGAGGCGATCGTCTATCAGGGCTGCGATGTGGCCAGCGATTCGCATTACGCAGAGTTGCGGGCGATGGGCAACGAACTGGCCGCGCTGCGCACCGCCGACGGGCAGCCATATCGGCTGTTTGTGCTGCCGTGGGCACAGCCCATCCTCGACGAAGGCCGCCGGTTGGCCGCGTCGTATGCGAATTTCCTGATCGTCAACGGCGCAGTGTTGATGCCGGCCTATGGCGATGTGGCCGATGCAACCGCGCAGGCAGTGCTGGCGCAGGCATTCCCGCAGCACGAGATCGTACCGGTGCCGTGTCGTGCGCTGATCTGGCAGAACGGCAGCCTGCATTGCCTGACCATGCAATTGCCGGCCGGCCTGCTCGCGGCCTAAGCGCAGTTGCAAACCTCGCCTGCGTCGCGGCCGCACAGACCGCGCGTGGCTTCCTGTTCCGGCCGGCAGGCCGGTGTTACGCCATGGCGCGCTACCTTAGTGCGCCACTTACGTTGGATGCTGCCATGACCCGCCATCTCCTTCCCGTCGCGCTGATCCAGGAGCGCAACCACGGCGACGCCGAGGCCAACCTGGCCGTCATCGCATCGCGCGTGGCCGAAGCCGCCGCACAGGGCGCCAAGCTGGTGCTGCTGCAGGAACTGCACAACGGTGCGTATTTCTGCCAGCACGAGTCGGTGGAGGAGTTCAACCTGGCCGAGCCGATTCCCGGCCCCAGCACCGAGCGTCTGAGCGCGCTGGCCAAGCAGCACGGCGTGGTGCTGGTCGCCTCGCTGTTCGAGCGCCGCGCGGCCGGCCTGTATCACAACACCGCAGTAGTGTTCGAAAAGGACGGCCGCCTGCTCGGTAAGTATCGCAAGATGCACATCCCCGACGATCCGGGCTTTTACGAGAAGTTCTATTTCACTCCGGGCGACCTGGGCTTCACGCCGATCGATACCTCGGTGGGCCGCCTGGGCGTGCTGGTGTGCTGGGACCAGTGGTACCCGGAGGCGGCGCGCCTGATGGCGCTGGCCGGTGCGGAACTGCTGCTCTACCCCACGGCGATCGGCTGGGATCCGGACGACCAGCAGCCGGAGCAGGAGCGCCAGCGCGATGCCTGGATCCTCAGCCATCGCGGCCATGCGGTCGCCAACGGCGTGCCGGTGCTGTCGTGTAACCGGGTCGGCCATGAGCCCTCGCCGCTGGGCGCTTCGGGCATCCAGTTCTGGGGCAACAGCCATGTACTGGGGCCGCAGGGCGAGTTCATTGCCGAAGCCGGCCAGGACCCGACCGTGCTGATCTGCGATGTCGACCTGCAGCGCAGCGAACATGTACGCCGCATTTGGCCGTTCCTGCGCGACCGTCGCATCGATGCGTACGGCGATCTGCTCAAGCGCTACATCGACTGACGCATGCCACTGGAGCTGCGTGCAGTCCGCGATGCGGACATTCCGGCGATCACTGCGATTTATGCGGAGCAGATCGTCGGGGTCAACACTTACGAATACAGCACACCATCGCTCGATGAGATGCGCGCGCGGGTCAGCGCGATCGTGGATGCAGGCTACCCCTATCTGGTCGCCGAGCTCGATGGCGTGGTCGCGGGCTATGCCTATGCCAGCGCGTTTCGCGCGCGCGTCGGATATCGCTGGACGGTGGAGACCGCGATCTACCTGGCCGCCGCGATGCAGGGACGCGGCATCGGCAAAGCGCTGCTGGGCGAGCTGATCGCGGTGTGCGAGCAGCGCGGCTTCCGGCAGATGATTGCGGTGATTGGCGATGCCGGCAATCTGGCATCGCGACAGTTGCATGAACGTTTTGGATTTCGCACGGTCGGAGTCTTCACCGGAATCGGCCGCAAACACGGTCGCTGGCTGGACGGCGTGCAGATGCAACGCGCGCTCGGCTCCGGCAACACCGCCCCTCCTTCTGATGAAAAGCCTTATGACTGAGCAGCTCCCCCACGTTCTGGACGATGCGCTGTCCGGCCAGCCCCATCGCATCGTCGAACGCGATGGCGTGCGCTATACCTTGCTCGGCACCGCGCATGTGTCGCTGGCGAGCGTGGCCGCCGTGCAACGCGCGATCGGCAGCGGGCGTTACGACGCAGTGGCGGTGGAACTGGATGCGCAGCGCCTGCAGGCGCTCAGCGACCCGGATGCCCTCGCCCGCCTGGATCTGGTACAGGTGATTCGCAAGGGACGCGTGGCCTTGTTCGCGGCGAATCTGGCCCTGGCGGCGTATCAGCGTCGCCTTGCCAAGCAACTGGGCATCGAACCGGGCGCGGAATTGAAGGAGGCGGTGAACCTGGCACGCGCGCAAGGCTTGCCGGTGCATCTGATCGATCGCGAGGTCGGCCTGACCTTCAAACGCGCATCCGGGCGCCTGGGATTTTTCGGCAAGATGAAACTGGCCGGCGGGTTACTCGGCGGCCTGTTCGCTGCCGATGAGGTCGGCGAAGAAGAAATCGAAAAGCTCAAGCAGGGCGACATGCTGGAGGCAAGCTTCGGCGACTTCGCCAGCGAAAGCCCGGAGCTGTACGAGACAGTCATTGCCGAGCGCGATCAATACATGGCCACGCGTCTGCGCGAAGAAGTCGGTGCAGATCAGCGCGAGATCTTGGCAGTGGTGGGCGCCGGGCATCTGGCCGGACTTGCGCGTCATCTGGAACAGGACACCGCGGCACCCGGCCCGCTGCGCGAATCCCTGGAATACGTGCAGCAACGCAAGCGTATTCCGTGGATAACGCTGGGCATCCTGGCGGTCATCATCACCGGTATCGGCATCGGTTTCTGGCGTGGTGGCCTGAGCATGGGCGCGGACCTGTTGCTGCAGTGGGCGATGTATACCGGCGGCATGGCCGCGCTCGGCTGTTTGCTGGCCGGTAGCCACCCGTTGAGCATTCTCACCGCCGCGCTCGTCGCGCCGTTCAAACCATTTCGCCTGAGCGTGCCGACCGGTGCATTCGCCGCGCTGGTCGAAGTGCATATGCGCAAGCCGGCCTACGGCGATTTTCTGTCGCTGCGCGACGATGCGCAGACGCTGCGCGGCTGGTACCGCAACCGCGTCTCACGGGTAGTGCTGACATTCCTGCTGACCAACTTCGGCAGCATGGCCGGTGTGTGGCTGGCCGGAGTGCAGATCTTCAATCGCCTGCATGGGTGAGTACCGCGGCGCTGAAGCCACTGGATCCAGACCGTTCGTAGGAGCGTACCCGGGCGCGATGAGGCCTTACCGGTAAATCCCTGTCGCGCCCAGGTGCGCTCCTACGGCATCTGGTGGATTGCTGGATGCTCCGGCGCGAGCTGCAGGCGCACCCATACCCCGTAGTGATCCGAAGCCCAGCGGCCTTCGGCATAAGGCGTGTCGAACAGGATGCGGGCTTCGCGGGCCAGCAGGCGGTTCTGCTGGAAAAACACATGATCGATGCGTGCTGGCTTGTCGAAGACATGCACGTTCAAGGTGCTCATCGTGGCGTCGCTGTTGCGATGCACGCTGCCGTAGCTGTCGCCGTAGCCCTTGCGTAGCCCTTGCGGAGCGCTTGCAGATCGAGCGTGTCGGCGGCGGTGTTGAAATCGCCGGCGATGACCACCGGCTCCTGCGCGCTGCTGGAGGCGATGAAGTCCAGCAGATCGGCCACCTGTCGCGTGCGGATGCCGGTCCCGCGTGGGTCCGGTGCGTTCGTTGAGATGGGTGACGTAGACGTTGACCGGTTGGCCATCGACATCCACCTGCAGATGCGCGGCGACACGGTAATCGTCCAACGGCTGCAGCAGGCGCTGGTGCATGGCGAGCACCCTGCGGCGGCTCAACAAGGCGTTGCCGTAGCGTTTGGGTGACCCGACCGGATCCACTAAGGCGAAGGTGTAGTCATAGCCGAGCGTGCGTGCGAGCCAGGCAGCCTGATTTTCCACGCTGCCGCGGCGCTGAATCACTTCCTGCAACGCAATCACATCTGGCGCCAGTTGCTTGAGTTGCCTGGCGATATAAGCGCGTCGTGCAGGCAAGTCTTCGCGATCATGATGCAGGTTGAGCGTGACCAGGGTCATTTCAGGCGAAGCTGTGGCGGCTGGCTCGACGGCGTTCGCTGACTGATCACGATTGTCGCGCTGCACAGAGCAAATGCCCTGCCCGGCTTGCCCAGCCCGCACGCCGGTGGAGAACAGCAGGAGTGCAATCAACATGAGCGGCCATTGGGAACCTCGCCGTGCTGGCGCTGCCCGGGATGGCCGCCACGCCGGCCTCATTGCGTGGCGCGCTCGGCCCGCCGCACCGCGCTGGGCACATCGATCTGCACGTTGGCCGGCATCTGCTGGATGCGCAGTTCGCCGTTCTGCCACTCAGCCGATTCGCCGTTGATGGTGGCCTTGCCGGGGGTGCCCTGATACGGCCACGGCAGCACCACGCCGCCCGGCGGCAGGATCAGCCCTGGCTGCAACTGCAGCACCAGTTGCTTGTCGGTGCGCTGCAAGGTGTAACTCAGGCGCCCGTACGGTGTGCGCAGTTCGGCAATGCCGATTCCCTTGCCTTCGAACCAGCGCGTCGGCGTGCCGGCAGCGATGACCAGGCTGGCATCGGATTCGCGGCCGTAGGCGAACATGTCCAGCACCGAGCGTACGAAGTCCGAGGCGACCCAGGCATGCGGCAGGTCGCCGACGAAGAACGGTGTGCGCGGCGTGCGCGAGACCACTTCGGCCCATTGGTTCCAGGGTTGCGGCGCGCGGTCCTTGAAGAAGAAGGCGGTGGCGTCCCAGGCGCGGTCGCGCCAGCCCAGGCGCACGAATGCGGCCACGTTACGCCATTCGTAAGGTGTGTAGTCCTTCCATTCGCGCTTGCCGTCGCGACGGTCGGAGAATTCCTTCCAGTAACGCTCGAAGGTCTTGGTCAGCAGATCCTGCGGCAGACGTTGCTGCTCGCCGCCCGGGGTCAACGCAATGGTGGTCGAGGTCGCATCGAAGTCGCCCGATTCCGCCGAACCCGGCAGGAAGTCGAGGTTGTGCTGACGCACGGCCGCGCCCAACGATGCGACCAGATCGCCGCTGAATTCATCGCGCGCGGCACTGAAGCGTGCCACCTCCGCTGGCTTGTCCAGCGCACCGGCCAACATCGCCGCGTCCTTGTAGCCGCGCAGCGCCCAGAAGTTGTCCCAATACGAATGCACCGGCTTGGCCGAATAGCCTTCGTGACTGATCGACACCGGCATCATTCCGTAGAAGGCCGGGTTACGCATGAAGTTTTCTTCGGTGCGCTCGCTGGCGCGCAGCGTTTCCATGTAGTCGTAGGCGCCGGCGACATGCGGCCACATCTTTTCCAGGAAGGCCTTGTCGCCGGTATAGCGGTAGTACTCGGCGATGTTGTAGATCAGCTCACCGTGGCTGTCGTTCTCCGGCACCGGGTCGCTGCCGCGGTCGTCCACGCAGCAAGGCACCATGCCGTCAGCGAACTGATACGGAGCAAACCAGTCCACATAGTCGCGCACCACGTCTTCGCGACCCAGCCGCAACAGCCCTTCGGAAATCATCGCGCCGTCGCGGATCCAGCTGCGCGAATACGAGCGCGTGCCCGGCTGCAGGCGTGGGCCGATGCGCGAAATCAGCATATGCGCCAGCGCCGTGCGCAAGGTATCGACCACCGGCTTGCCTTCGGCCGGCACGCTGATGCGCACGCGATCGAGCTTGCTGCGCCATTGCTGCGCCACCTGCTGCTGCGCCTCGTCGGCGTCGAAGCCAGCCGGCAGCTGCGCGGCGCCGGTTTGCGGAATGACCAGGGCCACTTCACGGCGTTGGCCGGGCTCCAACTTCCAGCGATACAGCAGTACGCCCGACGCCAGACCGGTTTCGTCCTTGACCTGGGTCACCGTCGGCGGCGTGGCCGCGGTGAGATGGCTGACGTCCATGCCGCTGTCGAAGAGGCTCGCAAAACCGGCATCCGGCCGTTGTGCAGCAAACACCCGCGGCTTGCCGTTGACGCTGACCTGGCCACCATCCACTGCGAGTTGGTCGATGCGACTGACGCCACCTAAGGTATTGAGAAACTGCGCCGGCGGGTTGACCTGGAATGGCCGGACTGCCAACGCCAGGGTGAACTCGCGCGCGTCCTTGCCGGTGTTGTGCAGTTGGTAGCGCGCGACCAGTTGCGCCTGATCGGGGGTGCCCTGCACGAAGGCGGTGACGCGCAGGTTCATCAGGTCGTGGTGCCAGTCGACGCTGGGAATCGGCAGGTAGTCGTCCTGCAGGCTTTGCTCGCTGCTGACATCGGACCAGTGCAGCACCTTGCCACCGGTGACCACGAACGGTTCGATGCTGAAACCGCCCTTGCCCACTTCCACCGCACCGTCTTCGCCGATCAGGCCCTGTTCGGTGCCGCCATCCAGGCCCAGGATGGTCCAGTACGGCTGCTCGCCGGAGAAACCACGCGGATAACTCCCGCGCGGCAGCTGCGCGGCCAGCGACTTGATGAAGTCGTTGGGCGTTGCGGCGAATGCCAGCGGCTGCAACTGCACTTCCTTGATGCCGTAGCGCCAGTTGGGGCCGTCCTTGAGATCGAACCGCAGGTAGCGCGCTTCGGTATCGGGAAGCGCCAGCCAATCGTTACCGCCCGCGCCGGCGGTAACGGTACGCAGGTCGCGCCAGCTACGGCCGTCGCTGGACGAACGCACCACATATTGCGAGGCCTGCAATCCCGGTACCCACTGCACCACCGCACCACCAAATTCGCGCACCTTGCCCAGATCCAGCGTGACCGTCTGCTGTTTGACCGCGCCGCTGAGCCAGAACGTGTCTGGCTTACCGTCGGCCAGGCGCTGTTTCAACGCAGGCGCGGTGTCGGTGATGGCCTTGGCCTGGAGCGGCGAGGTGTCTTCGGGTGGCAGCGGCGTGAGCGTCAGGCGGTTGAAGCACACCGTGCCCTTGCCGCCGACCTTGTTATAAATGGTGAACTCCACATCGGCGCTGCTGCGCAGCTGCTTGTCCTGACCTGGGCCCCAGGCTTTTTCGATATTGCGCTTGCGGTAATTGAAGGTGGTCCAGTTCTTGGGGAAGGCAAAGCCCGGCCGGTTGACCCACCACACGTTGTCGCCGCTGGCATCGATCAGCTTGAGTTGCAGATCATTGGAAGGCGAGTCGCCGCGCAACGCAAACCCGAGCCGGTAATTGTCCGGGTACTCGATCGGCAGGTTGCGGCGAATGCCGACATAGCCGGAGACGCCGTTGAAGTTGTAGTCCAGACACAAGGCATGCCCGCCGGAGGTGGTAACCACCGGGCGAAGCGAGCCGCTGACCTGGTTGGACACCACCAGGCGCCAGGCACCGCTGTCGTTGAAGCCATCGAGCACGCGCTCCTGCGCCTGTGCCGCGCCCGCGGCGGCAAGGGCGGTCATGGCAAACAGTCGCAGGAACACTAGACTCACCCCTTCACACTCCCCAGCAGAAGACCTTGGATGTAGTAACGCTGCAGCGCCAGAAACAATAGCAGCACCGGAATCACCGTCACCACTGCGCCGGCCATCATCAATTCCACGTCCATGATGTGCTCGCGCGACAACGCCGCCAGCGCCACCGGCAAGGTGTATTGCTCCTGGTCGGTCAGCACGATCAGCGGCCACATGAAGTCGTTCCACGAGCCCATGAAGGTGAAGATGGTCAGGGTGACCAGCACCGGCTTGAGCATCGGCAACACGATCTGCAAGAAGATGCGCATCTCGCTGGCGCCATCGATACGCGCAGCCTCGATCAATTCATCCGGAATACTGCGTGCGTACTGACGCACCAGGAAGATGCCGAAGACCGTGGCCAACGCCGGCATCACCACTCCGCCAATGTTGTTGACCAGATGCAGTTGCTTCATCAGCAGAAACAGCGGCAGCATCGCCACCTGCGACGGGATCACCAGCGCCGCCATCAGGATCTTGAAGATGCGCTCGCGGCCGACGAACTGCAGCTTGGCGAACGCATAACCGGCCATGGTGTTGACCAGCAACGACCCGAGCGTGATCAGCCCGGACACCAGCAAGCTGTTGGCGAAGTTGTGCGCCATGCCGGTGCGTGCGAACAGTTCGTGGTAGTTGGCCGTAGTGAACGCCGACGGCAGCATCGGCGGCGGAAACCGACTGGCCTCGCCAGTGGGCATGAACGACACCGACAGCATCCACAGCAGCGGCGCCAGGCTGATCAGCGCCAGCACCAGCAGCCCGCCGTTGATCAGCACGGCATTCCAGCGCGACTCGCCAACATCACGGCTCATATCAGGTCCTTCTTGCGGCCAAAGCGCAGCATCACGGTGGTCACCGCCAGGATGATGAGGAACAACAGGAACGCCACCGCCGACGCACGGCCGAGGTTCCACCACTTGAAGCCTTCTTCGAACATGAAATACAGCACACTGACGGTGCTTTGCAGCGGGTCGCCGCGGGTCATCACGTAGGGCTCGGCGAACAGCTGGAAGTAGCCGGAAATGGTGATCACGCCGACCACCATCAGCACCGGGCCGAGCATCGGCAAGGTGATGTGCAGGAACTGCTTCCAGCGCGACGCGCCGTCAATGCGCGCAGCCTCGTACAGGTCTTGCGGGATCGCCTGCAGCCCGGCCAGGAAGATCACCATGTTGTAGCCGAAGTTCTTCCACACCGCGAACAGCATGATGGTGGGCATGGCCCAGCGCGGGTCGCCCAGCCAGTCGATCGGGGCGATGCCCAGATGGCTCAGCCCGAAGTTGACCAGGCCATATTTGATATTGAACAGGTAGCGCCAGATCACCGCCACCGCCACCAGCGTGGTCACCACCGGCGCGAACAAGGCGGTGCGGAACAGCGCCTTGAAGCGCGAGGCCTTGGCGTTGAGCAGCAGGGCCGCGCCCAGCGACATGCCGATCGACATCGGCACGCCCAGCAGCACGAAGTACGTGGTGTTCCACAACGACTTCCAGAACAGCGTCGTCTGCAGCAGGTCGATGTAATTGCCCAGGCCGACAAAGCGCAGATGGCTGCTGTCGGCCAGTGCGTACAGGTCGAAGTCGGTCACGCTGAGCACCAGCGCAGCGAACACCGGCACACCGAAGAACATGCCCAGCACCATGATCGACGGCGCGGCGAAGACCCAGCCGGCGACGGAATTACGCTTCAACATCGTGGGGCTCCCTGGTCCGCTGCGGCGGCTGGCGCGGCGGTGTCTGCAGCCGCTGGCTTCACTGCCGGCTGAGCCATGTCACCGGCCGGGCCGACATGCCCGCCCTCCTGCTCGAAGATCCAGCGGCGCTTGGCCAAAATTTCGTCCACGCGTTGATCCAGTTCCTGCACGGCGGCTTCGTGCGATTGCCCGCCACGCACCACGCGTTCGGTGACCAGACGCATTTCCTGCACGATGCGCTCCCACTCCAGCACCTTGGGCGTGGCCTTGACACGCTCTAGCTGGTCGCCGAAGGCATGCGCCAATTCGTCGTTGGCCAGCGAAGGCAGCTTCCAGGTACTGCGACGCGGCGGCAGGTCGCCGATGATGGCGTGGAAACGCGCCTGCACCGTGGGCTGGGACAGGTATTCGATCAGCTTCCAGCTGGCATCCTTGTGTTGCGAGGACTTGAAGATCACCAGGCTGGAACCGCCGGCAATGCCCGCACCCAAGCCATTGGGCCCGGGCAACGGCGCGGTGCCCCATTTGCCTTCCATGCCCGGCGGCTGGCGCAGCTTGAACTCGCGAACGTTCCACGGGCCGGACAGATAGAACGCGTAATAGCCGTTGAAGAATTCGTACCAGACGTTGGAAACCTGGGTCTCTGAGACCTTGGGCGCCCAGCCCTGCTGGTACATGTTGTCGTAGAAGCCCAGCGCCTTGCGGAAACCGGCGCCACGGAAGTTACCGTAGTTGTCATGGTCACGCAGCAGGCGGTCGTCCTGCTGCAGCGCGAACGAGAGTTGTTGCTCGAATTCGTTGAGCGGCATCAGGATGGCGTAGCGGTCGGGGCCGACCTTGCGCTTGATCGCGGCCATCACCTGATCCATCTCGGCCCAGGTCTTGGGCATCTGGTTGTAGCCGGCCTCGCGCAGCAAGTCCTTGCGATAGAACAACAGGCGCGTGTCCACGTACCACGGCACGCCGTACAGCGTGCCGTCGACCAGATTGGTGTCCCACACACCGGGGAAATAATCGGCGGGGTCGACGATCTTGGAGCGCGCCACGTACGGTTGCATCGGCTCCAACGTGTCCAGCAGCGCAAATTCCGGCAGCCAGGTGTTGCCGAGCTGGCACACATCCGGCAGGCCGTCGGCGGCAAAGGCGGTCAGCAGTTTTTCGTGGGCCGCGGTCATCGGGATGTTTTGCACATCCACATGGATGGTGGGGTTCTGCTTTTCGAAATCGGCCACCAGCTCGGCGACCACTTCGGCCTCCTTGCCCATCGCCCAGAACCGCACCGCGGTCTTGCCCGGATCGGAGCGTTCGCATCCCGCCGCACCTGCACACAGGGGGACGGCCAACATCAACAGTTTCAAAAGGCGCACGGATTACTCGGGTTTTTGGCGTTGCGAGGGGTCTTGCTGGGCCTGGGCAGCGGCGGCACGCGATTCGGCCATGCCCAGCGCGCGCGCAGCGGCCTTCTGCTCATCCTTTTGCGGCGCCGGTTGCGGCTCACCCTCCGGGGTGAGCCAGCCGCCGGTGAAGCCGGCCCGTTCCAGACCGGCACGGATGTAGGGGTTCTTCTTCATCACGTTCCAGACGAATTCGTTCTGGTAGTTGGCGATCATCGTCAGGATCGGGCCCTGGTCGATGGCGATGTAGTCGCTGGCCACCCAGCCACGGTCCGGCACCATGCGCCCGGTTTTGATCGGGATGTCGTAGTTGAAACTGGGGTTGAACGAATCCAGGAACCCGTAGCTCGAATACAGGAAGTCGCCGTAGCGCTTGTGCATCTCTTGGGTCGCAGGAATCACCACTTCCGGTGCGAACACGATCGAGGAGATCACCGCAGTCGGGGCGATGGTGCCGTCGTCGAAATTCTCGCGCAGACCGGCGCCGCGCGAAGAGTAATGGCGGAATTGACGCTGCTCGCCGCGGTATTCCTGGCTGGTGTTCTGCGGGCCGTCGCTGGCAGTGAGACCCCAGACGTTTTCGCCATAGTCCTTCCACTTCATCGGGTTATCGATGGCGTAGTCGCGCTGCGCCAACGTGGCGCGGCGGCTGTTGAGGAAGTAGTCGATGCCGCGTTCGCGCATGTACTGGTCCTGGATATCGCGGAAGTCGATCCAGACGTGGCTGTATTGGTGGCCGAACAGCGGGCCGAAGGACAGGTATTCCTGGCCCTGGTACACGCCCCAGTCGTTGTTGTAGGTGCGGGTCCAGCTGGTCCAGGCGTCCGGGTCCACGCCATGCGTCGGCGAGCCCAGCGCGAGGATGTACAGCATCATCGCCTCGTTGTAGCCCATCCAGTCGTGGTTGATGAAGCCGCTCTCGGGGAACCAGCCCATCGAGATCAGCGGCGCACGCTGTTGCAGCCAGCGCCAGTCCACGCGCTTGTACAGCGTGTCGGCGATCTGGCGGATCTCCTTTTCGCGCGGGTCGTCACCGTCGTAATACGACTGAGTAAACAACACGCCCATCATCAGCAGTGCGGTGTCCACGCTCGACAGCTCAACCCAGCTGTCGTAGCGGTTGCCATGTTGCATGTCCAGAAAATGGTAGTAGAAGCCTTTGTAGCCGGCCCGGCCGGTCTTCTGCGGCCCCATCGGCGCGTCGCGGAAGAATTTCAGCGTGGTCAGGGTGCGGTCGATCGCCTGATTGCGACTGACCCACCCGTTTTCGATGCCGATCGGATACGCGGTGAGCGCAAATCCGACCGACGCAATGCCGGCGAACGGGCGCGACGGAAACCGATCCGGCGACAAGCCGTTGGCCTCGTTCGTGGTGTCCCAGAAAAACTGGAACGTGCGGCGTTCGATGTCCGAAAACAGCGGCGGTAGTGGCGGTTCGACCGGTTTGGGCGGCAGTTGCGCCTCAACCAGGATGACTTTGACCGGTGCCTTCTTTTCGGCCACCTTGGGTTCCTCGGCTTGCTTGCACGACGCCAGGACCAGCGCGCCCAGCAAGAGTGGAATCGTCAACCATCGCGACGTGTTGCCTCTGTCCATCCGCCACCCACGTGTGTAATCGATTACATCTGACACGCCAACCTACCCTATCCAGGCGCCGAGTTCGACCGCCCTGGCGTTGCGGCCAGGGCGGTCGAGCACCTCACCAGTTCAGGCCGAAGGCCAGACGGAAGGTACGCATCGGCGACGCCAGCAAACCGGTCGGTGTGCCGTAAGCCGTGTTCAAGTCCTGCAAGGTTCCGGTATCGCCGTTGAAGGTGGCGTAATTAACCCAGTTGAACACGTTGAGGATATCCGCACGCACATTGAATTTGATGCCACCGCCGGTGTCCCACTCTTTATTTGCGGCAATGCTGAATTCCTTGTAGCCCAGCGTGCCATCCGGCTTGAACTGGATGATCTCGCACTGGTCGTTGCCGGCCAGGCAATTCTGGCCGTAGCGCGCGGTCTGGCTTGCCAGCGACAGCTTGCCGGACAGCTTGATTTCATACGGCAGCTCGTAGATGCCGGTGACCACCAGGCGGTTCTTCGGGATGCCGCCGGCCTCACGCCAGCCATAGTCCTGGATGCGTTCGCGGTCCAGCGCATAGTGCTCGCCGAACTGACGGTTCTCCTTCGCATCGGAATAGGTGTAGGCCACGGTCAGGCCCCACCCGGACTCTTCGTCGAAGGGCTTTTCCACCTGCAAGGCCAGCTGGTTGTTGCGGGTTTCCACGCCGTTGGTGCCCAGCACGATGGCGCTGTAGCCGTTCGGGCCGTCGGTCGGCACGCCGGAGGTGGTGCCCGGCTGGAAGAAAGAACCGTCCGGCAGGCGGTTGCCTCGCACGAAAGCGAAACCGTCATGGCTCTCGATGCGGCTCAGGGTGACATCCGTGAACCAGTCCTGGCCCCGCAACGGCACCATGTTGCGCATGCCGATGCTGAATTGGTCGGAGTACGGGGTCTTGAGGTTGTTGTCGATCAGGTAGACCTCGCGCCCGCCACCACCGGTGCTGTTGGCCGTGAGTGTGTTCAAGCCATCCTGGCTGTTGTACGCCGGATTCCAGGCCGTGCACGGGTCGCCCAGGCAAGTGGGGTTGTTGGCGCTGGTGAAGTAGTAGTTATACGACTTGAAGGAGTTGTTGAGCTGCTCCAGGGCCAGGTAATCGAAGATGTTGCGGTCGTAGGCACGGCCGGCGCCGCCATAGATCACGTGGGCCTGATCGCCGAACAGGTCGTAGGAGGCGCCCAGACGCGGCTGCCACGCATTCTTGAAGGCCTTGCGGTTGTTGCCGGTGCTGATGAAGTCGTTGATGTTGTAGTTGGCGTTGCGCAGGTTGGGCCAGTTCTGCAGCGCGCTGGCGACGTCCGAGGGGGTCACGAAATCCAGGAACGCCGGGGTTTCTTCGTAGTCGTAGCGCACGCCCAGGTTCAAGGTCCAGTGCTCGTTGACCTCCCAGTCGTCCTGCAGGTAGATGCCGTACTGCTTGTTCTTGGACACTACCGAGCCGCCACCTTCCACCAGCGGCGCACCGAAGCGCACGCGGTACGGTGTCTCGACGTCGGTGAGGATGTTGTAGTAGTACTGCGGGTTGGCCGGGTTGAACTGGGTCGAATCCAGGTCGATGCTCTTGAACTTCACGCCCATCTTGACGGTGTGCGCGCCATGCCATTCCAGGCTGTTCAAGGTCAGGTCGTCCTGGAAGGTCCAGCCCTTCTGCCCCTTGCGCTGGAAGCTGCTGCCGGCGCCCGCCGCCAGGATGTCGGTCTCGTTGCCGCGCACCGGCGCGTAGCTGAGGATGTAGGCATTGCCGTTGTTGATCGGCGCCTGGTTCCAGAACGCGCTTTCGTAGCTCAGGTTCGCTTCGTTGAGGAAGCTGGCCCCGCTGTACTGCCAACGCAGGTTGGCGCGCTTTTCTTCCTGCCCGTTGATGCTGCCGTGCTCGTAGGTCGAGGTCTGGCCAACATCGTTGAGCTCGTCTTCCTTGCGGTACTTGCCGGTCAGCTCGAACAGGTTGTTCTCGCCAATGGTCCAGTCGATCTTGCCGAAGTACAGGTCTTCCTTGAACGGCGTGCTGGAGGTCACCACCAGCGGCTGCAGCTGGGCCGGCAACTGGTCGACGCGGTCCGAATAGATCGAACCGGGGATCACCACGTTCGGGGTGGTGTATTCCTTGGCTTCATAGGCGATGAAGAAATGCGCCTTCTCCTTGAGGATCGGGCCGCTGAAGGTGGCGCCGTACTGGGTTTCTTCGAAGTCGTCGCGCACGCCGGCCTTCTTCTCCAGCGGGCTTTCCTCGCGCCAGCTGTCATTGCTGGTGTCCCAGAAGAAGCTGCCGTGGAAGTCGTTGGTGCCGGACTTGGACGAGGCCACGATGGCCGCGCCGCTGACCTGGTCGAACTCGGCCTTGTA
>NZ_JFAQ01000245.1 GCF_001304695.1 Xanthomonas axonopodis | reverse complement strand
TTCTGCCAGTGAGTTAGCTCACTTTTGGCTGTTTCTTACACAACTCCCTGCCGACCCTCAGTAGAAGCCGCACGTGCCGGCGAACAGGGCCGCGGTTTTGCGGTGGTGGCTTCGGAAGTGCGTGCGTTGGCGCGGCGCTCGGCCGACGCCGCCAAGGAAATCAAGACGCTCATCGCCGACTCCACCGACAAGGTGGAACTGGGTTCGGGCCTGGTGCACCGCGCCGGCGCGACCAGGCGCGAGATCGTCGGCTCGGTCAAACACGTCACCGACATCATGAGCGAGATCACCTCGGCCAGCGCCGAGCAGTCCAGTGGGATCGAGCAGGTCAACCGCACGGTCACGCAGTTGGACGAAGTGACCCAACGCAACGCTGCGCTGGTGGAAGAAGCCGCCGCCGCCGCGCGCAGCCTGGAAGAACAAGCGGTGGAACTGGCCGATGCGGTCTCGATCTTCCGCCTGCAATCCGACGCCCGCCCCGGCGCCTCCAACATCGTGCGCGCCAGCTTCCACAACGCGGCATAAGCCTGGCATGCGTGCCGATTCGTAGGAGCGCACCCGGGCGCGACCGGGCTTCTGCGGAAATGCCCCGCGTCAACAGGTGCGCCGATGAGAACGGCCGAGCGATGCGCCGAATCGTCTCGTCCCGGCAGCGCAGCACTGCTCAGGCTAGCGCCACGACGCCGGACGCCTTGGAGGGCCGGCAGGGATTCGTGTAAAAAAACAGCCAAAAGTGAGGTCAGAGGGTGTTTACATAATCATACAATTGCATCATCTCCTGACGACTAGCCATCAAGATGGGCCGCCCGCCGAAGATTCAAGCCGAACACGAAGTGATACGCCCAGGGTTCC
>NZ_JFAQ01000244.1 GCF_001304695.1 Xanthomonas axonopodis | reverse complement strand
CTAACTACGGTCGCAGGCTCAAAGCTCTGAAGGGTCTGACACCGTACGAATTCATCTGCAAGCAGTGGACATCCGAACCCGAGCGGTTCAAAGTGAATCCGATCCATCTAATGCCGGGACTGAACACCTAGCGCGGCAAACAAACCGTCGTGTGCAGGCGTCGGTTGTGCCTGGCGGCTGCGCGGCCGTTTGCTGCTGTTTTATGCATGGCGCGCTATCTGTAATGCCAAACCGCAGGCACCTTGGCGGACGCCGCTTGCTGACCGGGCGCGTGATTCGGGCTGGGGGTTGAGGTTTCACTAATCTGCTGCACGCAACCAGAGCGATGCCGGCCCGCACATCGCACGTGGCGATGACTGCATTCACCATGCGGTACCGCATGTCATGCAGGTGCACAAGACGCTTGCAGAACATTGCGGCATGATGCCGCCCTTCGCCGTCTTTCAGTCTTTGCCGATGACTCCTTCGTGCACGCTCGCATCCGCCCTGCAGTCGCTGCAGCAGCAGTTCATCGCCATGCCGCCGGTGCTGTCGATGGGCATCGCCGTCGATGGGTTGCACGATGGTGCTTTGCGCCTGCGGGCGCCGCTGCAGGCCAACGTCAACGACAAGGCCATTGCATACGGCGGCAGCCTGGCCTCGCTGATGACGCTGGCCAGCTGGGGCTGGCTGACCCTGCAGCTGCAACTGGCCGGGCATCACGCCGATGTCTACGTCGCCGACAGCCAGCTTCGCTATGTCGCACCGGTGTACGAAGACCTGGTCGCCAATGCCGAGCCGTCCGAGCTGGCGAGCTGGGAGGCCTTTCTGGCGACGTTCCGGCAGCGCGGCAAGGCACGCATCGGCACGCGCGCGCAGATCGCGCTGGGCTCCGGTGCCGCTGCGGCCACCTTGAGCGGGCGCTTTGTGGCGTTTCCAAAGCGGTAGGATGCCGGCTGGATCCGGGGGAATACGCATGCGTGCAGTCATTACAACCATCGTGCTGCTTGGGCTGGCACTGCTGAGCGGGGGCGTCAATGCCGGCAGCCGTGCCCAGGCGCGCGCGCTGGAAACGACCCAGGCCGCCTACACGGCCGCCGTGCGCTGGAACGATTTCGACGCCGCGCTGGGGCTTCGTCGAGCCGGCCTATGCCCAGGCGCATCCGCTCAGCGACCTGGAACGTTCGCGCTACGAGCAGGTACAGATTTCCGGCTACCGCGAGGTGCGCGTGGGCCAAGACGCCAACGGCGACCTGCGGCGCGAGGTCGAGTTGCGGGTGATCAACCGCAATACCCAGGCCGAACGGCTGGTGCGCAGCATCGAGATCTGGCGCTGGAATCCCGAGCAGAAGCGCTGGTGGCTGGCCAGCGGCCTGTGCCCGACCTGTGGAAGGGCCAGTAGCCTGGCCCCTGCGCGCCGGGCGTCGCGTGCGCCAGCTGTGCGACAATTCCCGCCCGCTCGACTGACCCTGACCCCGTGAATTTCGAAGAGCTGCAGGCCTTTGTCGGCCGCAACCCCATGTTGTCGCTGGCCCTGGTGGGCCTGACCATCGCCCTGATCGTCACCGAGGTCGCGCGCCTGTTCCGCGGCTATCGCGCGCTCAAGCCGGCCGAGCTGACCCGTCTGATCAACAGTGAAAACGCGCTGGTGATCGACCTGTCGCCCACTGCCGACTTCGAAAAAGGCCACATCGCCGGCAGCCGGAACGTGGCACTAGCCAAGTTCGACCCAGCCGGCAAACTGTTGGCCAACGCCAAGTCCTCGCCGGTTGTCGTGGTCTGCCGCAGTGGCAACACCTCCGCCGGTGCAGCCAAGACGCTGAAGAAAGCCGGTTTCGAACAGGTGTACTGGCTCGAAGGCGGCGTGGCCGCCTGGCAGATGGCCGAGCTGCCACTGATCAAGGGCCGCTGATCCGCCTTGTGCGGCACCCGGCACTCCCCCATTGCTGGCGTGAGAGACTTCCACTTTCACGCTCGCATCACTCAACGCTGCATCCACCGAACCGTTTCTGGAGTTAGGAATGTCCGACGAAATCCTCAACGGCGCCGCTGCGCCGGCCGACGCCGCTGCTGGTCCCGCCTTCACCATCGAAAAGATCTACGTCAAGGACGTGTCCTTCGAATCTCCGAACGCGCCGGCCGTCTTCAATGACGCCAACCAGCCCGAGCTGCAGCTGAACCTCAACCAGAAGGTGCAGCGCCTCAACGACAACGCCTTCGAAGTGGTGTTGGCCGTGACCCTGACTTGCACCGCCGGTGGCAAGACGGCCTATGTGGCCGAAGTGCAGCAGGCCGGCGTGTTCGGCCTGGTCGGCCTGGACCCGCAGGCGATCGACGTGCTGCTCGGCACCCAGTGCCCGAACATCCTGTTCCCGTACGTGCGCACCCTGGTCAGCGACCTGATCCAGGCAGGCGGCTTCCCGCCGTTCTACCTGCAGCCGATCAATTTCGAGGCCCTGTATGCAGAAACCCTGCGTCAGCGTCAGAACGAAGGGACCTCGCTGGCCGATTCCGAGCCGGCTGGCAACGCCTAAGCCTCGATTGCGCCGATGAGCGATTGGACCCACAAGATCGCCGTTCTCGGCGCCGGTTCCTGGGGCACGGCCCTGGCCGCGCTGCTCGCCAGACACGGTCATCCGACCGTGCTCTGGGGGCGCGATGCGGCGATGGTGGACACCATCGACCGCACTCATGAGAACACGCGCTACCTGCCGGGCATTCCACTGCCCGACAGCCTGCGTGCCACCACCGACCTGCAGGCGGCGGTCGCTGACGCCATCTGGATTCTGGTGGTGGTGCCTTCGCATGCCTTCACCGAGACCATCCGGCTGATCGCACCGCTGCGTCCGGCCGGTGCCGGCGTGGCCTGGGCGACCAAAGGTTTCGAACCCGGTTCCGGGCGGTTCCTGCATGAGGTTGCGCGCGACATCCTCGGCCCCAGCGCTCCGCTGGCCGTGGTGACCGGGCCCTCCTTCGCCAAGGAAGTCACGCTTGGCCTGCCGACCGCCATCACCGTGCACGGCGACGATGCGGCGTTTGCGCAAGTGGTGGCCGACGCGATGCATGGCCCCACCTTCCGCGCCTACACCGGCGACGACATGGTGGGCGCCGAGCTCGGCGGGGCGATGAAGAACGTGCTGGCAGTGGCCACCGGCGTGGCCGATGGCATGCAGCTTGGTCTCAATGCACGGGCCGGGCTGATCACGCGTGGCTTGAACGAGATGTTGCGGCTGGCGGCGGTGATCGGCGCACGTCCGGAGACCCTGATGGGCCTGGCTGGTCTGGGCGATCTGGTGCTCACCTGCACCGGCGATCTGTCGCGCAACCGTCGCCTGGGCCTGGCCCTGGGACGCGGGCAGAGTCTGGACGATGCGATCCGCGAGATCGGCCAGCTGGTCGAGTCGGTGCAGACGGCCGATGAGGTCATGCGTCAGGCCGAACACCACGGCATCGAACTGCCGATCTCCAATGCCGTGCGCGCGGTGTTGCACGGTGAAATCACCCCGGAAGCAGGCTTGAAGGAACTGCTCGCACGCGAGCGCAAGCCAGAGTACCCGCAGACCTTGTTCACCTGAGAACGCCGACAAAACGACTGCGCCTACTGCCAGGCGTGCGTGGCCGCTGCCCCGAATCTGTATGTACCACTGTCTCATTGTGGTTCCGGGCGCGCCGTGCCGCCGGATGACTGCTCGCTATGTGTTGTTCGCCGCGCCAAGGCCGGTAGCACATCGGCATCCATTGCGAAGATGCACAACACAACGCCCGGCACGACCGGGCGTTTTTTTGGCTGCTTGCCGCGGCGCAAGCACGGCCTTGGCGGATCAAGCGCCAGGTTGGGGGATTCCCAACGCGGGTGCGGCCAATCCTCGAGGCGCACGGACATAATTGGCGAGGTTGCCTGTGCGAAGCGACGGGTATCGTGACGTGCGTGCCCAAACCGCCAACCGATCGCCCAAAAGAAAAGAAGCCCGGTCGGGGGACCGGGCTTCCAGTGCAACGCGGGAGAGCGATCGCGTTGCAGTCAAACGTGCGGCTTACCAGCTGAAGCGCGGGCCGACCGACCATTCCTTGTTGCCGTCGCCATCCATACGGATATCGCCGTTGATGCCCCAGTTCTGGTTCAACTTCAACTGGGCGCCAAGGCGGCCGTAAAAGTTGTCGCCGATGTCGATGCCACGCTTCTTGGAGAAGTCTTCGTAGCCAGCCAGTGCATAGACTTCGAAGTGCTCGCCGAAGGCGTTACGCAGACCGGCTTCAACGCTGTAGCCGTCGAAGTTGATGTTCGGGGTGTCCAGGTCCAGCCTGCGGTAGGCAACGCGCGCAACGAAGTCGGCGCTCGTGGCGATTTCGTGGTTGAAGCCCACGCCGACGCCCCACTGCTGGAAGTCGGAATCGGTGTTTTCGAACAGTTTGTCGTTGTTGTCGGCGTTCTGCTTGCTGTAGTCGCCGAAGACATGGAAGTTCGGGGTGATGGCGTAGGAGCCCTTCACGCCCCAACCGTCGGCGTCGCGGCCATCGGTCGGCGTGCGAACGTAGTCGCCTTCGACGAAGTTGTAGGACAGATTTTCTGCGGCCGAAGCCGCAAACGGCAGAGCTGCGAGAAGGCCGAGGGCGAGCAGAGAAGTCTTCATGATCGAGATACCTGTACTTATGGTTTGGGCCGGCGCTGTGGCGAATGCCGTTCGCTGCCGAGATGTAAATTCTCCGTTATTCGATGGAACGCGACATGAATTTTGGACTGACCAGTTGATGAATCATCGCGCCAGATTCAGCTGCGCTTCCTTGTGTCCGGGGCGAATGCGCTTGCAGCACACGCAAAACGTGATGCTCTCGCGCTTACGTAGCGTCAATGTGAGGCGTGTGTGCACAAAGGCAAGAGATCGCCCGGTTTCCAGCGTTTCACGCGCGCTCGCAACGCAAGCACATTGCACTGACAGCGCCGCTGGGAGCATTGCACGCTTGTTGAACACACCTGCGGAGCCGCATCGTGGCGAAGAAGAGAACGTTGGCGCGCTTTCTGGCCGAGACGCTGCAGAGCGCCGGGGTCGAGCGGACCTGGGGTGTGACCGGCGACAGTCTCAATGGCTTGACCGATGCCCTGCGCGAGATGCAGACCATCGAGTGGATGCATGTACGGCACGAGGAAGTGGCCGCGTTTGCGTCGGGTGCCGAGGCGGCGGTGACTGGCCAGCTGGCGGTGTGCGCGGGTAGCTGCGGGCCGGGCAATCTGCACCTGATCAACGGGCTGTTCGATTGCCATCGCAGCCGCCAGCCGGTACTGGCGATTGCCGCGCATATTCCATCGTCCGAGATCGGGCTGAGCTACTTTCAGGAGACCCATCCGCAGGAACTGTTTCGCGAGTGCAGTCATTTTGTGGAGTTGGTGACCAACCCGGCGCAGTTGCCGGAAGTGCTGCATCGGGCAATGCGCTCGGCGATCCTGCAGCAAGGCGTGGCCGTGGTGGTGATTCCGGGCGATATCGCGTTGCTGGAGGTGGATAAGCATGTCTCCAGTGCGTGGCCGTCGCTGCGTCAGCCACGGGTGCTGCCTGGCGCCGAGGATGTGCGGCAACTGGCCGAGCTCTTGCAGCACAGCAAGGCGGTCACCTTGCTGTGTGGCAGTGGCTGCGCCGGTGCGCACGATGCGGTGGTGGCCCTGGCCGATACGCTGGGTGCGCCGATCGTGCATGCGCTGCGCGGCAAGGAATACGTGGAGTGGGACAACCCGTTCGATGTGGGCATGACCGGCCTGATCGGTTTCAGCTCCGGCTATCACGCGATGCTCAATTGCGACACCCTGCTCATGTTGGGCACGGATTTTCCGTACCGGCAGTTTTACCCGAAGGACGCGACCATCGTGCAGGTGGATCGCGATCCGGGCGCGCTCGGACGGCGCACGCCGTTGCAGCTGGGCATTGCCGCCGATGTGGGCGAAACCATCGCGGCCTTGCTGCCGCAGTTGCAGCGCCGCGAGGAGCGTGGCTTTCTGGAGAAATCGCTTGCGCATTACCGCAAGGCGCGCGAGGGGCTGGACGATCTGGCGGTGCCGGCAGATCCCGGTGAGCCGCTGCACCCGCAGTTCGTGGCCCAGCTGATCAGCCAGATTGCCGATCAGGATGCAGTGTTCACCTGCGATGTCGGCACGCCCACGGTGTGGGCCGCCCGCTACCTGCGCATGAACGGCAAGCGCCGCTTGCTGGGGTCGTTCAATCACGGCTCGATGGCCAACGCAATGCCGCAGGCGCTAGGCGCACAGGCGGCATTCCGGGGGCGGCAGGTGATCTCGCTTTCCGGCGATGGCGGCTTTGCGATGCTGATGGGCGACTTCATCTCGCTGGCCCAATTGAATCTGCCGGTGAAGGTGGTGGTGTTCAACAACGCGTCGCTGGGTTTCGTGGCGATGGAGATGAAGGCGGCCGGTTACCTGGATACCGGCACCGAGCTACGCAATCCGGATTTCGCGGCGATGAGCAACGCAATGGGCATCCTGGGCATTCGCGTCGATGAGTCGTCGCAACTGGAGCGTGCATTGCGCCAAGCCTTCGCCCATTCGGGCCCGGCGCTGGTGGATGTGCGCATCGCCACGCAGGAGCTGGCGGTGCCGCCGGCGATCAAGCTCGAACAGGCCAAGGGCATGGGCCTGTACTTGCTCAAGGCAGTGATGAGCGGGCGTGGCGATGAGGTCATCGAATTGGTGAAGACCAACCTGCGTTAATTCAGTTGCACTCGCGCACACTGGCTGTCCTCTTCAGGCCGCTTCGTCCATGCCCCGTTCGCTGCTCCGGCAACTGTTGCTGATCTGGATGGTGATTGTGGCCGCCTGTGTGGGCGTGGCCACGATGTTGTACGGCCTGTATCGGCAGACCGAGGGAGTGCGGCTGGAAGAGGCGCGTCAGCAATTGGGCGGGCAATGCGCGCGCATCGTGCAACGCTACGCAGGGGCAAGCGAGGCGGCGCGTCGCGGTGACGATGGCGTGGGCCTGGCAGCGGTGGTGGTGCAGCTGGTGCTGGCCGATGCGCCAGGTGTCGAGGGTGGCGTCTGGGACCTGCACAAGGGCGTTGTTGCCTACGCGTATCCGACCTACGACGGCAGCGATCACAAGACCGATATTCCCGCCGCGGAGTGGGCCAACATCGTCAACACGGCCCAGCAGAGCGTGACGACAAAGCAGGCAGCGCAGTACCGTCGCGACGGTCGCCGCGAAGTGCTGCTGATCAGCGCCTGTCCGCTGGCCTCCAACAGCGCGGCATGGACGATGACGCGGGTACCGGCGAGCAAGGCCGATGCCTGGCGGCCGCTGGTCGTCGGCATGTTGCTGATCTTCGCAATGGTGGCCGGCTCGGCGATCGCGTTGGGTGTGGTGGTACGGCGCTGGAGCCAGCGCTTGCATCGGATCCAGCAGGCGCTGGCCGCCGACACCGAGACGCCGCACATCCCGCCAACCGGCGCGCCGGAACTGGACCGCCTGGGCGCGGCGGTCAACGAGTATGCCCAGCGCAACGCGCAGGCGCTGGCGCAGACGCGCCGGCTGGCCGAGGAGCTGTCGCGGCACGAACGGCTTGCCGCACTCGGGCGCATGACGGCCACCGTGGCGCATGAAATCCGCAACCCGATCGCCACGATGCGGTTGGCGCTGGAAAACGAGATTGCGCGCGGCGATGCGACGCCGGACGACGCGGCGCATGGCGAGTTGATGCTGGGGCAGATTCGTCGCCTGGATGGCGTGGTCGAAAGCCTGCTCGGCATGGTGCAGCCGATTCGTCTGCACCTGGAGACGGTGGTGGTGCAGGACTGGCTGGCGACGCTGCTGGAGCAGAGTTCGTCACCGCCCGGTACGCCGCCGCCCCGTCTGTTGCTGCCGGCTACGCCGTTGCGCTGGACGCTTGATCCGCAGCAACTGGGGCGCGCGGTGCACAACTTGCTGCGCAATGCCGCGCAGCATGCCGAGCCGGGCAGCGAGGTCACGCTGCAAGCATCAGCAGTGGAGGGCATGTTGCAAGTGCAGGTCTGCAACCGCGGCGCGCCGATCGCCGAACCGATCGCTGCGCACTTGTTCGAACCGTTCGTCAGCGGCCGCGCCGACGGCAATGGCCTGGGGCTGGCGCTGGTACGCGAGATCGCGCGCGCGCATGGCGGACAGGCGCGCTACGCACATGCCGACGGGCTGACCCGTTTCATCCTGGAGTTGCCATGGCGCGCATCCTGATCATCGACGACGATGCGGCGTTTCGCACCACCTTGCAGGCCACCTTGCGCTCGCTCGGGCATGCGGTGGTCGCCGCCGAGAACGGGCCGGACGGGCTGGCCCGGCTGAGCGAAGGCGGCATCGACATGGCCTTCGTGGATTTCCGCATGCCCGGCATGGACGGCATCGCGGTGCTGCGTGCGCGCCTGGACGATGCGCAGGCGCGCCAGGTGCCGCTGGTGATGCTGACGGCCCATGTCTCCAGCGGCAACACGATCGAGGCGATGACGCTGGGCGCCTTCGATCATCTGGTCAAGCCGGTTGGCCGTGCCGACATCGTGGAGGTGGTGGAGCGCGCGCTGCTCAGTCGCGCCGATGCGCAGGCTGCAGCGACAGACACCTCGCCTGCGCAGGTCGAGGACGACGATGCGCTGGTCGGGCACAGCCCGGCGATGCGCACCGTGCACAAGCGCATCGGGCTGGCGGCGGCGTCCGATCTGCCGGTGCTGATCACCGGGGAAACCGGCACCGGCAAGGAATTGGCCGCACGCGCGCTGCATCGCGCCAGCCCGCGCGCCAGTGCGCCATTCGTCGCAGTCAACTGCGCGGCCATTCCACTGGAATTGATGGAGAGCGAATTGTTCGGGCATCGCAAGGGTGCGTTTTCCGGCGCCAGCAGCGACCGTCGCGGGCTGATTCGCGAAGCCGACGGTGGCACGCTGTTTCTGGACGAGATCGGCGACATGCCGTTGCCGATGCAAGCCAAGCTGCTGCGTTTCCTGCAAGAAGGCGAGGTGACGCCGTTGGGTGGCAGCGGCCCGCAGAAAGTGGATGTGCGGGTGCTGGCCGCCACCCATCGCGACCTGGCCGCCTGCGTGGCCGAGGGGCGTTTCCGCAGCGACCTGCGTTACCGCCTCAATGTGGTGCCGATCGAGCTACCGCCGTTACGCGAGCGCGGCCAGGACATCCTGCTGCTGGCGCAGCACTTTCTCAGCGCCCATGCGGGGCCTGCGCAGAGCGTGTCGCCGGCCGCGCAGGAGCGCCTGCTCGCGCACCGTTGGCCTGGCAACGTGCGCGAATTGCGCAACGTCATGCAGCGCAGCCAGGTGTTGGTGCGCGGCGCCAGCATCGATGCGGCAGATCTGGATGAAGCGCTGGGCGAGGCGAGCGAGGTGCCGGCGCAGGAGCCGTCGGTGGTGGCCGGGACGCTGCCCGAGGCCGTGGCGCGGCTGGAAACGCAGATGATCCGGTCGGCGCTGGAACAGAGCCACGGCAATCGCGCCGAGGCCGCGCGCCGGCTGGGCATCCACCGGCAATTGCTCTATCGCAAGCTGGAGGAATACGGCCTGTGACCTTCGCGCGCATCGACTGCAGACCGCGGGACCGGTGTCCCCAAACCGGACAGGGTGGATGAAATGCAGGCGTCTTCGCCGGTCTATCGGTCAGATAAAGACCTTTTAAAACAGTTACTTACAAGTTGGCACGATTGCTGCTTTGTCTCTGGTACGCGGCCCTTTCCCGCCGCGCAGGAGACATCCCCATGATGCGTCAGACTGTTCTTGCAATTGCCCTGGCCTGCACCATCGGCGCCGCCGCCGCACAGGTGGCCGCGCCGCCACCGCCCCCGGCTCCCAATGGTCCGATCGGCGGTACGCCGACCCCGCCGACCCCCGTCGCCGCCACGCCGGTCAGCGTGAGCGGTACCGTCGAGCGCTTCCTGCTCAACCCCAATGGCGAGGTCGATGGACTGTGGCTGCGCGACGGCACCCAGGTCGGGTTCCCGCCGCATCTGTCCAGCGAGGTGAAGGCGGCCGTACGTGCCGGCGACAGTGTCGTCGTTGTTGGCTTCCGCCTGGGCAATCTGCCGCTGCTGCAGGTCAGTTCGATCCGCTCCGGCCGTAGCGGCCGGGAGGTGGTCGACCGGCCGCCCACCTTCGGCGCTACCCCGCCGCCGCCGACCCCCGGCCAGCTGACCCCGCTGCAGTCCGATGGCACGATCCAGCGCCTGGTCTATGGGCCTGCCGGCGAGGTTAATGGTGCGCTGGTCAGCGATGGCACGGTGGTGCGGATGCCGCCGCATCTGGCGCTGCAGTTCACCGACCTGCTGCGTGTGGGCGCACCGCTGAGCGCCAGCGGCTTCGGCGTGGCCACCCCGGACGGCCGTGCGATCGAGGCGACCCAG
>NZ_JFAQ01000243.1 GCF_001304695.1 Xanthomonas axonopodis | reverse complement strand
GCGTGGTGGGCATGGGGGGGGGGGGGGGTGGTGAGGGGAGAGCGGTAAACGACGACGCCGGTCGCGGGACCGGCGTCGTGAAGCGGTGTGGCGACGGCAGGGATCAGCTCACGAACCTACGGGCGCTCCTGCAGGCTGCTGCGCCGCTGCCGCGTCGTCGGCACGATCATGCAGGCCTTGCAGGTAGCTGGCCAGCGCCTGGATCTCCTGTTCGGTCAGCGGATGCGCCACCTGCGCCATGATATTGAACAGCGCCGGATTGCGCTCCTGGGTGGTGCCGGCCTGGTATTCCTTCAGGCGCCGCGCCACGTACTCGGCGTGCTGTCCGCCCAGGCGCGGATAGGCCGGGCCCGGATTGCCGCCACCGGCCGCCCCATGGCAGGCCATGCAGGCCGGTATGCCGCGGGCGATGTCACCGCCGCGGTAGAGCTTCTCGCCGACTTCGTAGAACTTCATGCCCTGGTAGGGACCCTTGTCGATCACCGTGTCGTCGGCGACACCGGCAGAGGCCTTCTGGGTGGCGAAATAGGCACCCAGATCGCGCATGTCCTGCGCGGTGAGATCCTTGACGAAGGGCACCATCACCGCCGACATCCCGGTATTGCGCTCGCCGCTGGCAATCAAGGCCACCTGATGCGCCACGTAGCGCTCGGTTTGCCCGGCGATGCGCGGGTACATCGCCACTGCCGGATTGCCGTCCGCCCCATGGCAGGCTGCGCAGGTAGCAGCCTTGGTCTGGCCGGCCTTGGCATCTCCCCAGTTGGTCTTGGCCAGGTCCACCTCCAGCGGCGCAACGCGTACCGGCGGAGGATCGGGGATTGGCGTGACTGCCGATTGCGCAAACGCCACGGCCGCAATGACCGGTACGGCGAGTGCGGCGAGGACTAGCACACGAGCATGGCGCATCAGCTAAAGCTCCGTATGGACCCGGCCCGCGCGCGTTGGGTACTGGCAGTGGCAGGCGTGCTTCGATTATCGACACGCCTTTGCGCTAGGGTCAACGAACAGTGCAGCAAAACTGCCAGGCCCGAACGTGCGATCCTAAGGGGATGTCGCTCCTCATCGAACAAGCCCGCTACCACCTGTCCGCCCACAACGCCCGGCAATTGCCTGACGATGGCGGCTACGAGGTGGCCTTTGCCGGCCGCTCCAACGCCGGAAAATCCAGCGCGCTTAATGCGCTGACACGCCAGAACGCGCTGGCGCGCGTGTCCAAGACCCCCGGCCGCACCCAGCAGCTGGTGTTCTTCCAGATCCAGCCCGAGCGCTACCTGGTGGACCTGCCCGGATACGGCTACGCCAAGGTGCCGCAGGACCTGCAGGCGCATTGGCAGGCCTTCATCGACCGCTATTTCCGCACCCGCGAAGCCTTGCGCGGGCTGGTGGTGGTGATGGATATCCGCCATCCGCTGAAGGACTACGACCTGCAGATGCTCGGTTATACGGCCGAACGCGGCCTGCCCGCGCACGGATTGCTGACCAAGGCCGACAAGCTCGGCCGTGGCCAGCAGATGCAGACCTTGCAGAAGGTCAAGAAAGAAGTGACCTCGCGCTTCGGCGACAGCGTGACCGTGCAGACCTACTCGGGCGAGTCACGCCAAGGTGTGGACGAATTGCGCGGGATTGTCGGTGGTTGGCTGGGTTTGACAGCCGAGCCCTGAGCGGGCGCGGCCACGTTGCCCTGATCGCCCAGACCCGGGGCGCCGCCGCATGGCAGTAACCCATGAGATTTGCGCGACGGTCACGTCTGCTTAAACATGGACGTTGAATAGCTGTCCGATCACAGCGCTGGTGGCCATTGCCGCTGCGCCCCAGAACATCACCCGGATTGCGCCGCGCAGGCCAGATGCGCCGCCAGTCCGCGCCGCCACGGCGCCGGTCAAGGCCAAACCGAGCAACGCGGTCAGGCTGGTCACCGGTACCGTTCGAGCGGCCGGCGCCAGCAGCGCGGCCAGAAGCGGAAGTGCCGCGCCGCAGCAGAATGCCGCTGCCGACGCCAGCGCGGCCTGCAGCGGTCGCGCGCGCAGGCTCTCGGTGATGCCGAGTTCGTCGCGTGCATGTGCTCCAGTGCATCTTGGGCGGTCAATTGTTCGGCGACCTGGCGTGCCAGCCCAGCATCCAGCCCGCGCTGGCAGTAAATCGCAGCGAGCTCTTCCAATTCGCTTTGCGGGTGATCGTGTAGTTCGCGCCGTTCCAGCGCCAGGTCGGCACGCTCGGTGTCCGCCTGCGATTGCACCGAAACATATTCGCCGGCAGCCATCGACATCGTGCCGGCGACCAAGCCGGCGATGCCGGTCGCAGGCACGTCCGCTGCGGCCGCACCACTGCTGGCCACGCCGACCAGCAAGCCGCCCACCGAGAGAATGCCGTCGTTGGCGCCGAGCACGGCGGCACGCAGCCAGCCGGAGTTGTCGCTGCGATGGCGTTCGCTGTGGATAGGTCGCATTGTGCGTGCTCCATGTGGACACGGCGCCAGCTTAACCGGGCGAGGCGGAGCAAGCGTGGTTGCGTCTTGTTCTTGCCGGCGTCCGCGTGGCGAGGTGTGGAATGCTGCACCACCACCGATGGCGATATGGGCGGTACGTCGCTCAGGCTATAGTGCCGGCCTTGCGACGGCGCCACGCCGTCCCCAGATCATTCCCCCCTTTTGCGCGAGCATCACACCTTGTCGAGTCCTAGCCACGTTGCCGAAACGCCGATCACCGAACGCGCGGAGCTGGTCCAGGTGCTGGCTTCCGGCGAGAAGCCGAGTGCGGACTGGCGGATCGGCACCGAGCACGAGAAGTTCGGCTTCCAGTTGGACGACCTGCGTGCGCCCACTTTTGAAGGTGCACGCGGCATCGAAGCTTTGCTGACCGGACTGACCCGTTTCGGCTGGGCGCCGGTGCAGGAAAACGGCCGCACCATCGCGCTGCTGCGCGAGGGCGCATCGGTCACGCTGGAGCCGGCCGGACAGCTGGAGCTCTCCGGCGCGGCGGTGGAAACCCTGCACCACACCTGCGTGGAAACCGGCACCCATCTTGATGAAGTCGCCCAGGTCGCCGGCGAGTTGCAACTGGGCTTTCTGGGCATGGGCTTCCAGCCCAAGTGGCGTCGCGACCAGATGCCGTGGATGCCCAAGGGCCGCTACCAGATCATGAAGAACTACATGCCCAAGGTCGGCTCGCTCGGCCTGGACATGATGACGCGCACCTGCACGGTGCAGGTCAACCTGGATTACGCCACCGAAGCGGATATGGTGAAGAAGTTCCGCGTGTCGCTGGCGTTGCAGCCGATCGCCACCGCGTTGTTCGCCGATTCGCCGTTCACCGAAGGCAAGCCGAACGGCTACCTGAGCTACCGCTCGCACATCTGGACCGACACCGACGCCGATCGCACCGGCATGCTGGATTTCGTGTTCGAAGACGGCTTCGGCTACGACCGCTACGTCGATTACCTGCTCGATGTGCCGATGTATTTTTCCTACCGCGATGGCGTGTATCACGACGCCAGCGGGCAGAGCTTCCGCGCTTTCATGCAGGGCAAGCTGCCGGCGCTGCCGGGCGCGTTGCCGACATTGCGCGATTGGTCCGACCACATGACCACCGCGTTCCCGGAAGTGCGGTTGAAGAAGTATCTGGAAATGCGCGGTGCCGATGCCGGCCCGTGGGATCGGTTGTGCGCGTTGTCGGCGTTCTGGGTCGGCCTGCTGTACGACCAGACCGCGCTGGATGCGGCCTGGGACCTGGTCAAGGATTTCAGCCCGAGCGAGCGGCATGCGCTGCGCGACGGCGTGCCCAAGTACGCGTTGGGCGTGCCGTTCCGCAACGGCACCGCGCGCGATCTGGCAGTGGAGGCGGTCAACATTGCGCGCGAAGGCCTGCGTCGCCGCGCACGCCTGAATCGCGACGGGCAGGACGAAACCGGCTTTCTGGATGTCATCGCCGAGATCGCCGAAAGCGGCGTCACCGCGGCCGAACGTAAGCTTGCGCTGTATCACGGCGCTTGGAACGGCGATATCGACCGCGTGTTCCGCGAGTTCGCTTACTGAGGGCGCGTTGGCCGTCGTCAGCGCATGCTGGCGCTGGCAGTTGGCCGTTGTCAGTGATTGCTGGCGGTGCCGTTGCCGGTGTCGTCGCGTCAGCCGATTTAGCCAGACGCGCAAGGCCATTGGCCGGAACGGCTGTGGTGGGCTCGGATCAGCACGGCTGCTGCTCGCGCGGCCCGGCAGGCCGCACGCGATCGCACGTCAGCGCCGTTCGGGCATGCAGGGAAGTCGTACGGTCACCCGCAATCCGCCACGCGGTCGATTGTCCAGACGCAGGTCGCCGCCGTGCGCCAGCACGATGCTGTGCGCCACCGACAAACCCAGCCCGATGCCGCCGGTGTCGCGATTGCGCGAAGACTCGCCACGCACGAACGGCAGCAACAACTGTTCGCGCTGGGTGGGATCGATGCCGGGGCCGTCGTCGTCGATCCACAACACGCCGTCTTCGCCGTCGCGCTGCAACTGCAGGCGCGCGCGCTTGCCGTATTTCAACGCGTTTTCGAGCAGATTCATCACGGCACGGCGCAATGCCAGCGGGTCGCCGTCCAGGGTGATTTCCGGTCCGGGCAGCAGCTCGGCATCGGCGCCGATATCGGCGGCGTTGTCGACCACGCTCTCCACCAGCAAGCGCAGATCCAGCGGCGCGCGTTCGCCGCGATGACGATCGTTCTGGATGAAGTCCAGCGCTGCGGAAATCATCGCCTTCATTTCGTTGATATCGGCCAGCGCCTTGTCGCGCAGCGGTGGCTGCAGGCCATCCAGACGAAACGACAGCCGTGCCAGCGGCGTGCGCAGGTCGTGGGCGATCGCTGCGACCATGTGCGTGCGTTCGTTGATCAGACGGTTCAGGCGCGCCTGCATCGCGTTGAACGAATCTGCTGCGCGCACGATTTCCGGCGGACCGCTGCGTTGCAGGGCGGCGGCATCGGGATGACGGCCCAGGCGGTCGGCAGCCTCGGCAAAGCGCTTGATCGGTGCCGACAGCGCGCGCGAAAACCACCATGCCAGCGGCACGTTGGCCAGCAGGCCGGCCAGGAACAGCAGCACGACATGGGTCTTGAACTCGCCCGAGAGGCGTCGACGCGGCGATTCCACCGTACGCCAACGGCCATCGGGTTGTTGCAGGGCGGCGGTGAAGCCGTCCAGCAGCGGTACGCCGGGGGTCAGGCGCTCGCTTTCCCAGGCGCCGGGTAACTCGTCCGGGGGTAGCCCGTTGCCGTGCCGCGCAGCGGGGTGGCCGTCGCGCGGCCAGTCGTCCGGAAACGGCGGCAGAGGTTGCGCGCCATTGCGTTCGTGCGCCCCAGCACCGCCGTCACCGCCGTCGCCCGCGTGGTCCCGGTTGGACCACCGCTGCGGCGGCAGCATGCCCGGGCGCGGGCCTTCACGATCATTGGCGTTGCGATAGAACCGCACCTGGCGTTCGGGCACGTCCAGCCAGTGCGCAAGCAGCATTTCGGCGAAGGGCGCGCGCACCTGGCCTGTCGGCGGCACCGGGGCTTGCGCCGATTCATGCACTTTCAGGGTCTGGGTACCGGCCGGCATGCGGGTGGAGAGCAGCGCCACCACTTCCGGCGGATGGACCGGAGGCTCGTAGACGGGGGTACGCATCACCAGCAGGGCGATGCCCACCGCCTGGGCGGTGAGCAATGCCACCGCCAACAACACAAAGGTCCGCGCAAAGATCGACAGCCCGCGCCGTGCCGGTTTGCTCACAGGCGCGAGACGCTCGGCAGCAGCATGTAGCCCTCGTTGCGTACGGTGCGAATCAACTCGGTATGGACGCGCTCATTGATTTTGCGGCGCAGGCGGCTGATCTGGCTGTCAATGGCGCGGTCGTAGACGTCGGTGTCGCGGCCGCGGGCGTAGTCCAGCAGCTGATCGCGGCTGAGCACGCGCTGCGGGTATTCGACAAAGGTGCGCAGCAGCGCGAACTCGCCGTCGGACAGATTGATGAAGATGCCGGTGGGGTCGCGCAGGTCGCGGCGCACCACGTCCAGCCGCCAGCCGGCGAATTCGTAGACGTTTCCGCGCTGGTCGGCCTGTTCGTTGCTGGCCTGGCTGCGCCGCAGCAGGGCGCGCGCACGGGCCAGCAATTCGCGCGGATTGCAGGGCTTGGCAAGGTAATCGTCGGCGCCGACTTCCAGCCCGATGATGCGGTCGGTGTCGTTACCCAGCGCGCTGAGCATGATGACCGCAGGTGAACCGCGCTCGCTGGCCAGGGCGCGCGCTGCACTCAGCCCATCTTCTCCCGGCATCATCACGTCGAGTACGATGAGGTCCGGGCGGCGCTGCGCCATGACAGAGCGCATATCCGCTACGTTTTCGGCCATGTCCACCTGGTAGCCGTGAGCGCTCAGAAATTCGCCGATCAGCTTGCGCAGGTCCGGGTCGTCGTCAACCACGAGAACGCAGGGTTGTTGCAGGTCCATAGGGATCATCGTCTGTGACGCGGAGCTAGGCCCGCGCGAGGTGGTGGCTGCCGGATACATGGTGCTCGCAATTGCAGGGCTGGAGCGCGCATCATCATGATCGAATTTGTCAACCATTGGCACACGTGTAACGCACCATGACAGACCAGGACATCGCGCAGGAAGCCACGGCATCGACACTGTGCAGTTGTACTGGCGCGTGCGTGCATGACAAGGCATTTCCAATGATGCGGGTGATCAGTCGCGACAACGGCGTGGGGCTGACCCGCGACATGGTGCTGATGGCCGACACGCTGCGCGCCGGCGGCGTGCCGGTGCAGGAAGTGGGATTCACCAGTCAGCGCCTGTACGACACTGCGCGCGAGGCACGCCTGTGGGCCAACCGCACGCTGTTCGGGCGGGTGCCGCTGCAGATCTTTTCCGAGCGCGTGTACAAGCGCTGCCTTCCGCTGGGGCAGATCAACCTGCTGGTGCCCAACCCGGAGTGGCTGCTGCCCAAGTGGCTGCCATTGCTGCCGCGCTTCGATGCGGTGCTGTGCAAGACCCACCATGCCGAGCGGATCTTCCGCAGCCTTGGGTGCGCCACACGCTTCATTGGCTTCGCCAGCCCGGATCGGTACGACCCACGCGTGTTTCGTCAGCGTGCTTTCTTCCATCTGGCCGGGCGCAGCACCGCCAAGGGCACGCGCGTGTTGCTGGGCACCTGGCAGCAGCATCCGGAGTGGCCGCTGCTGACGGTGGTGCAGAACCCGCGCACCGCCGGCAAGCCGGTCGTGGCCGCGAACATCGACCACCGCGTGGGGTATCTGGACGATGCCGAACTGCGCCGCATGCAGAACGCGCATCTGTTCCATATATGCCCCTCCGAGGCCGAAGGGTTCGGGCATTACCTGATGGAAGCGCTGAGCGTGGGCGCAGTGACGCTGGCGACCGACGGCGAGCCGATGAACGAATTGATCAGGCCCGAGCACGGGGTGCTGATTCCGGTGGCCGAGGTGCGTCAGCGACGTCTGGCATCGTATTACTACGTGGACGCGGCGGGCATTGCGCAGGCAGTGGAAACCGCCCTGGCATTGCCGCAAGCGCAATTGGACCAGTTATCGTCCAACGCGCGTGCGTTCTACCAGGCCAACAATGCGGCATTTGCCGCGCGCTTTCGCGCTGCGGTGCTGGCCTCGCTACCGGAGCATGCGGTGAATGCTGCGGTCGCCGCGGTGCCGGCTGCTGCCGAAAACTGACAGCGACAGCGTCCGCATCGCCCCTGTCTGACCAGCTGCATCTTCCAACGCGCAAGCCGAAGCAGGTGTTGCACGCACGTTGCATCTGCGCCGCGGATGCCGGCGAGCGCCAATCCACGTCGGCGCGCGGCGCGCGGTGGCAAATGCGCAGCACAGTGGGCTGCAACCCTTCCTGGACCAGCGTGGCCCAGCCGCGTCTGCCGTCTGCATGCCGTGCGCAGATGTGCCATCCAGCCAGGGAGAGCATGATGGTCCATGCACCACCACGCGTTGTCGTTACCACTGCAATGCTCGCAGCGCTCAACCTGGCAGGTTGTGCGAGCTTCTGCGGTGCCGCGCCTCATGCGCCTTCGCCCTACGCGCATCGTGAGCCACCACCGCCACCACCGGCTGCAAGACCCAGTGATGCGATACCGGCGTGTCCGCCGGAACACGATGTGGTCCCAATGCCGCCGCCGGCCGACGTCGCGCACCGCGCTGCGCCGGATCGGCAAGATCGGGGAAGCGTCGACGGCTGCCCGCTACACAGGGGCGTAGCACCGCCACCGCCGCCGCCCTTCGATGGCGACGCATTCGACGCACCGGATGCAGCAGACGAACCGCCTGGCTCGCCGCCCGACGATTCTGAATTCGATGCAGCACTGCAGGCATGCGCTACCGCCGAAGGCATCGCAGCGCCGTTGCCGCGGGCGCCTTCGCCGGACCTGCCGCCCGACCTGCTGGCGGAATGCCTGGATGCCGCAGGATTTGCGCCACCGCCACCGCC
>NZ_JFAQ01000242.1 GCF_001304695.1 Xanthomonas axonopodis | reverse complement strand
TCAGCGTTGCCCTAAGCAATGAACTGCTGACAGGGTGGCATGGATGTCGCGCGGCACGCATCGAGCGATGCACCAATCGCCTTGGGTTGCCGATCCACAGCGGCCACAACACGTCGCATCGGTCGATTGATGTAGGCAACTGGCATGTGCACCTACGAGTGAAAACCGCCAATGTAGATGTCGAGCACCGGCCTCACCGGCGTGGCGGCTGTGTCGCCATTCCATTGCTTGCCGCATCCGTTGCAATGCTACGGCGCCAGCATCGATACTCCTGACCGTGCCCTTCCGGCACGACCACGTTCAAGGATGACGTCATGACACGACGTTGCCGTGGGCATGCCTCAGCACTCCTGCTCGTGCAACTTCCTCACTTTCATTCGAAGGCGGCGGATACTGGATAGATTTCGAAATCGGGCACGTCACCCGACCAGTGATCGCCAGTCTTCGTTTCAATGCACCTGGCGACAGCGAGGCCGAGGTGTTGCGGGGCAATTTCCAGATCAAGACGTTCGACACCAAACCCAGAATCCTCCGCCTGATTTACACAGGAGACGACAAGCGCGTGGCGCCCTTTACCCTGGTCGTGCTCGCCAACAAGTCGACACTTACCGTGAACGGCGAGCAGATCAACTCACGCTTTAGCTGGGAAATGTAGGCGCGAAACAGCGCAACAGAAGGGGAGGCATCATCTGTCGAAGATGGTCATGCGATCGCGCTCGACGCATGCGGTGCAGCAGCGGCCGGCCCCGCTTGCTGCATGCACAGTGCCACCGCGCTACGCCCTCGCCTGCCAAAGAAAACGCAAGCGCAGGCGAGTGCAAACCTGACTACACCACGGTCAGATTGGCGTAGGCCATCACCAGCCATTTGGCGCCGACTTCGTCGAACTGCACCTGCACGCGCGCATGTGCGCCAGCGCCTTCGTAATCGACCACCACGCCGCCGCCGAACTTGGGATGTTCGACATTGGCGCCAAGCTTGATCGGCGCGGTCTCCACGATGCCATGGACCGGGCCGCCGCGCGCCGCGCCCAGCGATGCGGTGCGCGAAACCTGCACCTTCGGGCGCACTTCGTTGAGCAGGTTGCGCGGAATCTCGCGCAAGAAGCGCGAGGGCACGTTGTAGTTGTCCTGGCCGTGGATGCGGCGCGATTCGGCGTAGCACAGCACCAGCTTTTGCCGCGCGCGGGTGATGCCCACGTACGCCAGGCGACGCTCTTCTTCCAGCCGCCCGCTCTCTTCCAACGAACGCGCGCTCGGAAACAGGCCGTCTTCCAGACCGACCAGGAACACGATCGGAAATTCCAGGCCCTTGGCCGAATGCAGCGTCATCAGCTGCACGCCTTCTTCGCCAGTCTGCGCCTGGCCTTCGCCGGCCTCCAGCGAGGCATAGGCCAGGAAGGCGACCAGTTCGGTCATGCCCTGGCTGTCTTCGTCGTCGGGGCGGGTGAAGCGCGAGGCGACCGACACCAGTTCATCCAGGTTCTCGGTACGCGATTCCGAATCCAGCCCGGCACGGCTTTCATTGGCCCAATGCTCGCGCAGGCCCGAGTGCATCAGCACATGGTCGATGCGTTCGGCCAGTTCCATCTCGCCGGTTTCGGCATGCAGCTGGCCGATCAGGCTAAGGAAGGTGGCCAGGGCATTGCGTGCGCGTGCGGCCAGCGTGTTCTGCTGCGTGCACAGCATCGCCGCTTCCCACAACGACAGCGCACTGGCGCGTGCCAGCCGGCGCACCTCATCCAGCGTCCGGTCGCCGATACCGCGTGTGGGCGTGTTGACCGCGCGTTCGAACGCAGCGTCGTCGCTGCGATTGGTCAGCAGGCGCAGGTAAGCCAACGCGTCCTTGATTTCGGCACGTTCGAAGAAGCGCATGCCGCCATACACGCGGTACGGCAACTGTTCGGAGATCAGCGCCTCTTCCAGCGCGCGCGATTGCGCGTTGCTGCGGTAGAGCACCGCCACTTCGCCATAACTGCCGCCGTCGCGCACCCACTGCCGTGCACGCTCGACCACATAGCGCGCTTCGTCCAATTCGTTGTAGGCCGCATACAGATCGATCGGGTCGCCATCGCCGGAATCGGTCCACAACTGTTTGCCGATACGGTCCGGGTTGTGCGCAATCACCGCATTGGCGGCGCCCAGAATATTCGCGCTGGAGCGGTAGTTCTGCTCCAGCCGCACGGTCTGCGCGCCGGGGAAATCCTTCAAAAAACGCTGGACGTTTTCGACCTTGGCACCGCGCCAGCCATAGATGGCCTGGTCGTCGTCGCCCACCACGAACACGTTGCCCGATTCACCGGCCAGCACCCGCACGAAGGCATACTGGATGGCGTTGGTGTCCTGGAACTCGTCCACCAGAATTTCGCGGAAGCGCGCGCGGTAATGCGCCAGCAAGGCAGGCGTGTCGCGCAGCAACTCGTGTGCGCGCAGCAGCAACTCGGCGAAATCCAGCAGCCCGGAACGGTCGCAGCGTTCCTGGTAGGCCGCATATACCTGCCGGCGCACCTCGGTCCAGTCGTCGTTGGGCTCGGGCTGGATATGTTGCGGACGGCGGCCCTCATCCTTCTGCTCGTTGATCCACCAACTCACCTGCTTGGGCGGATACTTGCTCTCGTCCAGCTCCAGCGCCTGCACCACGCGCTTGACCAGCCGCAACTGGTCGTCGCTGTCCATGACCTGGAAACCTTCCGGCAGCCGCGCATCCTGCCAATGCAGACGCAACAGGCGATGGGCCAGCCCATGGAAGGTACCGATCCACATCCCACGGCTGCCATTGCGCAGCTGCAGGTCGGTGCGGTGACGCATCTCGCCGGCAGCCTTGTTGGTGAAGGTCACCGCAAAGATGCCGTGATTGGGCACGCCCTGGACTTCGTTGAGCCAGGCGATGCGATGGATCAGCACGCGCGTCTTGCCGGAGCCGGCGCCGGCCAGCACGAGGTAATGCCCCGGCGGCGCGGAAACGGCCTCGCGCTGGGCGGGGTTTAAATGATCGAGCAAATGAGAGACATCCACCGGTGCATTTTACCGGTTGTGGCGTCGCTGCGGCTGAGATTGCGATGAAGCGGTTGGGATTGTGGTGATGGCTCGCCTGACATGGCCCCTCTCCTGGGGGCCGAGAAGGCGCGGCTTGCGAACCGACGGTGCGCGTGTCTTGGAGCGGCCGCGCCGCTGGCGCAGCCGCGGAGCAGGGGGTGGGGTGTGAGGGTACGGAGCGAAGCAGTGCGTGCGTCACCTGTCAGGGCGCATGGCGAGGCGTTTGTCGCTGCACAGGCTCGTAAATTTCTGCGGCACCCCTCATCCGCCCCCGCCGAGCGCCTGCTCCCCCATGAAGCAGGCCAATGTCCTGTCGGGAGAAGGAATAACTTCTCCGGCCGGAACCTGCGTACCGTCAATCCATCACCGCCCCAGCAGCAGCACATCCCGCGCAATCGCCGCAGCCTGCTCGCGCAACTCCGGCACCGCCAGGCTTTCCCACAGCGTGCCGATGCGCAGGCTGCCGATCACCCGCAACCGCGGCTGCGCACGTCCATCGGCATCGGTCAGGCTGCCATCGGCGCCGGTGTCCACACCAATCCCGTGCGGACCAGCCACTGCAATGCCCTGTCCCAGCAATTGCTGCAGCAGTCGGTTGCGCATTGCCTGGACGCGCATTTCCACGCCGGTGGCATTGACCAGCGTCTGCACATCCAGCTGCAAGGCATGTCCGGCGCTGGCGGCCCCGGCGCTCACGCGCACGCAAGCGCCCACCTCGAAGGCCATATCCAGCCGTGCGCGATGCACCTGCAGCTGACCGCGTGCCTGCATCGCCTGCAGCTGCGCATGCACCGTTGCGGCGATGCGATGCCGATGCACGTCCCAGTAGCGCACCACGTGCCGCAGAAAACGGCGCTGATCGGCAACCGACAGCGTCTGCCATAACGCCTGGCTCAACGGCCGGATGCGTTCCATCACGCTCTGCCATGGCAGGCCCTGCGCGGCGGCGGCACGCGCATGCTGGCGCAGTGCGCGCATGCGCGCGCGCAGCGGCATTGTCAGCAGCGGTTGTGGATCGAACAGCGTCACGTCGCCATGCGCCTGCGGCAACGGCAACGGCAGCAAGCCATGCCGCGACACCACATGCACGCTTGCCCGATGCGCCTGCGCTGCCAGCGTCACCACGGTATCGGCCATGCTCAAGCCCGAACCGACGATGCACACGGCCGCGTCCGGTAGCAGCGCTGCCACCGCCTCGGTCTCCCAGGCTTGGACACACTGCGTGTGCGACAGCCCGGTGGCACCCCGCAGCGGCAGCGGTCGCAGCGCATTGCCCACTGCCAGGACCACCACGCTCGCCTGCAGCAGCTGTCCGTCGTCCAGCTGCAACAGTGCGCCATCGGCATTGGGTTGCAGGGCCTGCACGCGTGCGCAGCGGACACGCAGCGTCGCCGGGCTGCGCGCGCATGCCGCCTGCAGGCGGTCGCGCAAGTACGGCGCGTAGTGCCGGCGCCCCACGAACTGCTGCGGCAGCTGCGCATCGTCCAGTTCGGGGCAACAGGCGTTTGCGCGCAGGTAATCGACAAAGTCGTGGGGCAGCTCCGGCAGCGCACTCATGCGCGCAGCCGGCACATTGAGCAGGTGTTCGCCGCGCGCAGTGGAATACGCCACGCCTTCGCCAAGCGCCGCATGCGGCTCGATCAGGACGATCTGCAACGGCGCTGCGGCCTGGCGCAGCAGCTGCAGCGCAACCAGCACACCGGAGGCGCCACCACCGACGATGGCGATGACCGCATCGCCGGGATCACGCAGTGTATTCATGTCGACATTGTAGGCGATGCATCCGCCACACTCGCAGGCCGTCACCGGCAGTGGCTGTCTTCCACGGCATCGCAAGCGAAGTGCGTGTGTCAAAGCCTCCCACACGCCCTGCATGCCAGGCGCTTACGATTGGCTGGTCAGGATCGGCACGCGCGCTTGGGGAATCTGCAACATGTCCATCGCCCTGGTCAGGCACATCCTCTACGTCCACGATGTGCCGGCAAGCAAGGCGTTCTACCAGACCCACTTCGCGCTCCCCGTCGCCGAGGAGATTGCCGACGAGTGGGTGGTGCTCGCAGCTGGCGGCATCGAGCTGGCGCTGCACCGGGTGGGCGACGCCTACCGACAGCGGCCATCGACGCCTGCGCCGGGCCCTGTCGCGGATGCGACACACGCGACCACCAAGCTGGTGTTCGCCATTACCAGCGATCTTCCCGCGCATCGCGCGCAACTGCAGCACGCAGGCGTGCATGTGGGCGAGCTCAAACGTTACGCCGGCTTTGCGTACCAGATGTACGACGACCGCGACCCGGAGGGCAACGTCTTCCAGGTCATGCGCCTGGATTGACCCAAGCGCCCTACATCAACGCATCGGCCAGCCGGGCAATGCCCTCGCGGCTGCGGCGCCAGGCCGGGCGGCGACGCCACTGTTCCAACGTCAATTGCCGCGCATTGGCCAGATAGTCCTGCTCGATCTCACGCAACCGCAGCACCACTCCGGTGTCGTAGCAGAGCATGCCGATCTCGGCGTTGAGCGCGAACGAGCGGATGTCCAGGTTGATCGAGCCCACCAGCGCGATGTCTTCATCCATGCTCAGGTGCTTGGCATGCAGAAAGTGCGGGCGATACAGCGCAATCTTCACCCCGCAACGCAGCAACTCTTCGAAATAGGCTTCCTGCGCCCACGCGGCCAGGCGTTGGTTGTTGTGCTCGGACAGGATCAACTGCACATCCACTCCCGACACTGCGGCGATGCGCAAGGCGCTCAGCAAGGCTTCGTCGGGTACGAAGTACGGCGTGACCAGCACCACCTTGCGCCGCGCCAGGTGGATCACCGCATTGATCGCATCGCGCGCATTTTCGAACGGATACGCCGGCCCGCTGGGCAGCAATTGCGTCGCGATATTGGCCTCGCAGACCGGTGCGTCGGGCCACACGTCCAGCCGCTCTCCGGTTTCGGTGAACCAATCGCTGGCGAAGACCGCTTCCAGATGATTGACTACCGGCCCGCGCACGCGTGCCACCAACTCGCGATTGGGCACGTCATGGATGAAGCCGGCCTCGGCCAGATTCTGCGAGCCGACAAACGCCACCCGGTTGTCGAGCACCGCAATCTTGCGATGGTTGCGCAGATCCATGCGGCCGCTGCGACGCCAGCGCAAACCGCCCGGCAATACCGCCAGCACCTGCACGCCGCCGGCCTTCAGGCGCTTGCGGTAGCGGCGCAGGCCGCGCTTGGCGCCCACCGCATCCAGCAGCACGCGGCAACGCACGCCGCGCGCGCTGGCGCGTTCCAGCGCCGCGACAACTGCTTCGCCCACCGGATCGTCGAACATCAGGTAGTACAGCAGATGCACACGTTTGTCGGCCGCGTCGATCGCCGCGATCAGGGCCTGCAACGACTGCGCGTAGTCGTCGAGCAATTCCACCGCGTTGCCCAGCGTGGGCATGAAATCGCCTTCGCGTTCGATCAGCGGCACCACTTCGGCACTGCTGGTGTCTGCCTGCGGCATCCAGCGCAACGCATGCAAGGGCAGTTGTTGTTCGCGAATCACCTGCGAAGCGGTGGCTTGCCGCTCCACCCGCAGCCGCGACAACCACGGGTGGCCGAACAGCAAATACAGCGGCAGGCCGACCACCGGCACGAAGCCGATCAGCAGCAGCCAGCTGCGCGCCGCACCCGGCGTGGTGCGGGCGGGAATCCATAGCAGTGCGGCCAGGCGGATCGCCCAGTCCAGCGCCAGCAGCCAGGTGCCTGTGACCCAATCGGGCAGCATCAGTGGTCCGTTTTCATCAGGAACCCGATTCTGACTTGGCCGCGCGCAAACGCAACGGTGGTGGCGCACAGACAGGCGGGCAATAGCGAAACGGCCCGCCTTGCGCATCGGCCGGCTGCACGCGTTCGGCGCAGACCTGCCGCAATGTCTGCACGAAGGCCGACTGCATCCAGGTGGGATACCAGTCGCTGCGCGTGGTCATGCCGATCTGCCGGCGCAGCAGCGGCCCGGCGCTGCCGATCTCCTCGAGCAGGCCGGCGCGGCGCTCGAACAGGAACTGGTCGCGCGACATCAAGGTCAACCAGTCGCCTTCCAGCAGCAGGCCACGCACGGTCAGTTCGGCGCCGCATTCGATGCGCACCGGCGGCGGCTCCAGCTGGTGGTCGGCGAACAGCTGCTCCCAGCGCGCGCGCACCGGCGTGCCGGCGGCAGCGATCACCCAGGGGTAATCGCGCAGTTGCGCAAACGCGTAGTCCTGGCCGGCCAAGGGGTGGCCGCTACGCGCCACGATCACCGGTTCGTCGTCGAACAGCGGCTCCTGCAGCACATCGCGTACCGGCAACGGGTCGCGCAGCGCACCGATCAACAGATCCAGGCCGCCCTCGCGCAGCTGCGCCAGCAATTGGGCGTACGGGCCCTCGACCACCTGGACGCTGGCCCCCGGGTGCGCACGCGCAAACCGCGCCAGCACCTGCGGCAACAGGATGGCGCGCGCCAGCGGCATCACCCCCAGGGTAAGGTGCCCGGCGTGCTGCGAACGCAACGCGGCCACATCGTCCAGCCCGGCACGCAGCTCGGCCAGCGCCAGCCGCACCTGCCGCAACAGCCGCAGCGCCACCGGCGTGGGCTGCATGGTCTTGCCGCGGCGTACCGTCAGCGGCACTTCGATCAGATCGGCCAGCGCTTTCACCGCGCGGTAGATCGCCGGCTGCGAAACACCGGCGCGCACCGCCGCCAACGCGTAACTGCCTGCCACATCCACCGCCACCAAGGCCTGCAGCTGGCCCAGCGACACCCGCCGTTCCAGGCCTGGGCGCGCGGGCAGGCGCAGCGCACGCCGCGCGACTCCGATGCCCCGGCCCAGATGCGCCAGCACCCGCTCGATACGCGGCACCAGCAACCCGGCAGCCTCGGTGGCCAGCATGCCGCCCGGGTGCCGGTCGAACAGGCGCACGCCCAGTTGCTGCTCCAACCGCGCCACGGCCTGGGTCAGCGCCGGCTGCGACAAATTCACCCGCGGCGCCGCCGCGCTGATGCTTCCGGCCTGGTGCACCACGACCAGCGCGTAAAGGTGACGCAGATTCGGTTCCGGGATCGACTGCATGCTCTAACTATAAGCAAAACCAATATGCATACCTCAAATGAATCTTGAGCCAGCTGGCTCTGCCCAGCCAGACTCGGCGCACTCTTAACGAGGATGGATGGATGAGCCAGGTCGTTACCCGGATCGAGCGCACGCCGTTGGACATCGTCGAAGGGCTGGCGCAAGCCGGCGTGGCTACCGTGCACGAAGCGCAGGCCCGCAGCGGCCTGCTGCACCATCGGCTGCGTCCCATCTACGCCGGCTGCCGCATCGCCGGCAACGCGGTCACCGTGTCGATTCCGCCCGGCGACAACTGGATGATGCATGTGTCCATCGAACAACTGCACGCAGGCGATGTGCTAGTGGTCGCGCCGACCAGCGACTGTTGCGACGGCTACTTCGGCGACCTGCTGGCCACCTCGGCGCAGGCGCGCGGATGTCGCGGCCTGATCATCGATGCCGGCGTGCGCGATGTGCGCGATCTCACCGCCATGCAATTCCCCGCATGGAGCCGCGCCATCTGCGCACAGGGCACCATCAAGGAGACGCTCGGTTCGGTCAACGTGCCGCTGGTGTGCGCCGGGCAACTGATCCAGCCAGGCGATGTGGTGGTGGCTGACGACGATGGCGTCTGCGTGGTGCCGCGTGCTACCGCTGCCGACGTGCTGACCGAAGCGAAGGCGCGCGAGGCACGCGAGCTGCTCAAGCGCGAACGCCTGGCACGCGGCGAACTGGGCCTGGACATCTATGCGATGCGCGAACGTCTGGCCGCCAAAGGCCTGCGCTATGTCTGAGCGCGTGCGCGCGATGTGGATGCGCGGTGGCACCTCCAAGGGTGGATTCTTTCTGGCCGACGATCTGCCCGCCGACACCGCCGCGCGCGATGCGTTTTTACTGCGCGCCTACGGCTCGCCGGATGCGCGCCAGATCGACGGCATGGGCGGCGCCGACCCGCTGACCTCCAAGGTCGCCGTGGTGTCGCGCTCGGCGCATGCCGATGCCGACGTGGACTATCTGTTCCTGCAGGTCGCGGTGGAACAGGCGCAGGTCAGCGATGCACAGAACTGCGGCAACATGCTGGCCGGCGTTGCCCCGTTCGCGCTGGAACGCGGCTTGCTGCCCATACGCCACGGCCAGACCCAGGTGCGTATCTTCATGCGCAACACCGGCACCCTGGCCACCGCCACCGTGCAGACACCCGATGGCAAGGTGCGTTACGACGGCGATGCCCGCATCGACGGCGTCCCCGGCACGGCCGCGCCAATCACGCTGGCATTCGCCGACATCGCCGGTTCTTCGTGCGGCGCGCTGCTGCCGAGCGGGCATGCGGTGGACACGCTCGACGGTTTGCCAGTCACGCTGATCGACAACGGCATGCCGTGCGTGGTGCTACGCGCCAGCGATGTCGGCATCAGCGGTTACGAAGACCGCGCCACGCTCGACGCCGATGCTGCGCTCAGGGCGCGCCTGGAAACGCTGCGTCTGCAGGCAGGTCCGTTGATGCATCTGGGCGATGTCCGCCACGCCACGGTGCCGAAAATGATGCTGGTCGCCGCTCCGCGCGCCGGTGGTGCGATCAGCGTGCGCTCGTTCATCCCGCACCGCTGCCATGCCTCCATTGGCGTGCTGGGTGCGGTCACCGTCGCCACCGCCTGCCTGTTGCCCGGCTCACCCGCACACGCGCTGGCGCAGGTGCCCGGCGGGCGCAGCCAGCGGTTGGAGGTCGAACACCCCAGCGGTGCGAGCAGCTGCCTGATCGATCTCGACGCGCAGGGCGCCGTGGTCGGTGCCGCGGTGGTGCGCACGGCGCGCAAATTGTTCGATGGCGAGCTGTATGGCTGAGTCTTCCGATGCATCGCCAAGCTGCAGCGGCCGCCATCGCAGCGGCGCGTGCGCGCGTGTGCCGCTCAAGCAGACCATTGACACGCAGTGCGCGATCCGTGCCCATCCGCACATTGGGACCAGCACCGCCGTGGCGACCTGCAGCTTCCGTCCACCCGACCGTCCCACCTTGCGCGCTGGCAATCGCTGGCGCACCGCTTCGGCTGCAACACACAGACCATCGCCATGATCATCGACTGCCACGGCCACTACACCACCGCGCCCGCCGCGCACGATGCGTTCCGCAAGGCGCAGATCGCGCATTACACCGATGCAACGCTGCCGGCGCCGGTGTATCCGCATATCTCCGACGATGCGCTGCGCGAAAGTGTCGAGCTGCACCAACTGCGCCTGCTGCGCGAGCGCGGCGCCGACATGACGATTTTTTCGCCACGTGCCAGCACCATGGCGCATCACATCGGCGACGAAGCGGTGAGCCAGGTGTGGACGCGCCACTGCAACGACCTGATCGCACGCGTGGTACAGCTGTATCCGGAGACCTTTATCGGCGTATGCCAGCTGCCGCAATCGCCGGGCGTGCCGATCGCGCACGCCATCGCCGAACTGGAACGCTGCGTCAACGAACTGGGTTTCGTCGGCTGCAATCTCAATCCCGACCCGTCCGGCGGGCACTGGGATGGCGTGCCGCTGACTGACCGCGCCTGGTATCCGTTCTTCGAGAAAATGGTGGAACTGGACGTGCCGGCGATGGTGCACGTCTCCGGCAGTTGCAATGCCAATTTCCATGCCACCGGCGCGCATTACCTCAATGCCGACACCACGGCTTTCATGCAGTTTCTCGAAGGCGATTTGTTCACCGATTTTCCGCAATTGCGCTTCATCATTCCGCACGGCGGCGGTGCCGTGCCATATCACTGGGGCCGTTTCCGCGGCCTGGCCGACATGCTGGGCAAGCCTGCGCTGTCTACGCATGTGATGCGCAATGTGTTCTTCGATACCTGCGTGTATCACCAGCCCGGTATCGACCTGTTGTTCGAGGTGATCGACATCGACAACATTCTTTTTGGCTCGGAAATGGTCGGCGCAGTGCGCGGCATCGATCCGCAGACCGGCTACTATTTCGACGACACCAAACGCTACATCGATGCGCTGGCGATTTCCGAAGCCGACAAGCGCAAAGTGTTCGAGGGCAATGCGCGTCGTGTGTATCCGAGATTGGACGCGCAATTGCGTGCGCGGGGTCTGTAGCGCTTCTCCCATCGGGACATTGCCCTCCTTTTGGGGGGAGAAGATGGCCCGAAGGGCCGGATGAGGGGACGTGCGAAGCCGCGTGTCATCCATTTGCCAATGGCTTCGCCCGTTCCCTCACCCCAACCCCTCTCCCCAAGGGAGAGAGGCTCTGCCACGCACCGCTGTCGATTTTGACCTTGGCCTTGGCTGGCTGAGCACAAGGTGTTCGAGAGCAGTGCGCGGCGAGTGTATCCACGGCTGGAGCGCACCCGGGAGAGAGGGGAACGCGCGCTGACCCAGATAGGTGCAATCGGAAAATAATCGACACATCCATCAAGAACACTGCGATCGATTCGCCCAAACGCAAACACCCGCCTTTCGGCGGGTGCTTGCTTGAAAGCGAATCCAGCGATCAGTCGATCACTTGATCTTGCCTTCCTTGTACATCACGTGCTTACGCACGACCGGGTCGTACTTCATCATTTCCATCTTCCCCGGAGTGTTTTTCTTGTTCTTATCCGTGGTGTAGAAGTGGCCGGTAGCGGCCGAGGAAATCATACGGATCTTGTCACGCTTGCCTTTTGCCATGACTGCTTACTCCTCAGACCTTTTCGCCGCGCGCACGCAGCTCTTTCAGAACGGCATCGATGCCGTTCTTGTCGATGGTGCGCAATGCATGCGCGGAGACACGGAGCTTCACCCAACGGTTTTCGCTGGCAACCCAGAAACGGCGCTCGTGCAGGTTCGGCAGGAAGCGACGACGGGTTCTGTTGTTTGCGTGGGAGACGTTGTTACCCGTCTGCACACGCTTGCCGGACACTTGGCATACGCGGGACATTACGCACCTCGATAAATGAATTGCCACCCATAGCCTGGGGAGCGGCGGCCCCGACAGCGCCAGGGCTGCCACGCAACGTTGGGAATCAAGAACTTACGCTGGAACAGGCCGGCAACCCCATTGCGCTGGGTGCCGCCATCCGGAGCGATCCGGGCACAGCGAGCCGCGCATTATGCATGGCAACTCCTTGTACTGCAAGCACTTACCGGGAAAGCATACGCAAGCGGCTGGCGGACCGCACATACCATGATCACTACGTCGGGCATGCCTCCCACCGCCGCCCAGTCCGGGGCGTAGCTAATTTCCACTTGGTGCTGCTTCCGTGCGCTCGCTTTCGCCGCTGAATTCGATGCGTTGCCCAAATACGTCCCGGAACAACCTCGTCTTTATCCCTTCGAAGAAATCGTTGGTCGCCGTGAATCCGGTTCCCTGTATCGGCGGCGCAGACGGTTGGCACTGCTTCCTCCACCACCAGCGGTCGATCATATCCAGATGCCGCTGTGTGTCGGAAAACTGCTCGGGCAACGCCAGTGCCGTGAGCGAAAGAATCCTACGCCGCAAGCGCTGCCGTTCATGGCGTTTCTCCTCATTGTCATGGCGATAAGCAATATGCACAAAGGAGTCGATCGCCTCTATCAGCTCTTTAGATGTTTCCTGCCTCACCTTCTCCCGCTCAACCTGCAAGGAAGCCTTGATCTGCCTGCTCGCCACACCAGCGGCCACCCGACCGCCGATCGCGGCGGCGGCCAGAGTGGCGAGGATGTTGGGCCAATCGATCATGTGCACCGTCCTTTATCGTTCGTTCGCAAACTGCAGTCGGCCCGCTCGGATTCAGCACGACGCTATTGGAAGGATAGCGAATGAACCAACACGGCAACCGGACCAGACTCTCAATTGCTCCGCCGATGCAGCCAGCAGCACAGCACCAGCAAGATCAGCAAGGTCGACGAAACGACGCCGCCGATCACCAAAGGTCGATTCGGTCGGGTCTTTGACATCGGCCACGGTGGCGATGGACACATCGCGCCCATCCAGCACTGCGCGCGGCACGCTGAATCCGCGTGCCAGGCCGGCGCGCATGTTGGCGGTCTGCTGGTCGAAGTAGCGCGGCACATCGTTGAGGCGCGCGATATAGGCGCGGTACTCGGCCGCAGTCTTCATCGGCCGCTGCGCCATGAAACCCAGATTCGACCAGAACGAGCTGTCGGAATTGAACGGCATTTCGTAGGCACGCAGACGTACTTCGGCGGCCAGGTTTTCCACCTGTGGGCGGTAGATGGCGAGGTTGATCTGGTTGGCGGGCGAGAGCTGCTTCGGGTCGATGCCGTCGAGCTGCTTGAGCACCCCGTCCCAGACCTCCAGACGCGCCTGCTGCGCGGCCGCGCTGACATCGGGCAGATGGGTGTTGTCGCCGGTGGTGTCGCTGTCTTCGTCGGCCTGGCCGGTCTCGGCCTGGCGCCAGGCCCACTCTTTCTCGTAAATGGCGCGGAAGCGCGCGTCGGCAGGTGCCTCGGCGGTCAGCGTGGCCGGGGCGGGAGGCGTGGCGGCCTGCGCCGAGGTGGCGGCGAAGCCTGCGCACAGCAGGGCGAGCGCAAGGGCGATGGCGAGCGGAGAAGTCACGTGCGGAATGCCTGATCTGGAGCGAACGCCCGATCATGGCAACCCGCGCGTGAGCTGCCATGGGCCGGAAGTCCCAACGCGGGCTGGTGCACGGGCATGGCTGGAGTGTCGGCGCTGCCCCCCATCCGCCCTGCGGGCACCTTCCCCCGCAGGCGGGGGAAGGGAGCTGTTGTGCTCGTCGAAGCAGGGAATTGCTTTGCTTGTCGAAGCTAGGGAATTGGTGTGCTCGCCGAGACCGGGAGTTGGTGCGCTCGCCGAGGGCGGGGGAAGGGGGCTGGTGTGCTTGTCCAGCGAAGGCAGGCGCTGAGCTTGTCAGGGACGCTACTCACTCCATCTCCCGCCTGCGGGAGAGGGTTGGGGTGAGGGCGCTTTGAGACCGATTGGCTCAGGCCTTGCGCACCACCACCAGGTGCCGCTCGCCCTCCAGGCCGGGGACCTGGAGCGGGTGCACCTCGCCCACCGTCCAGCCGGCGGGCAATGCGGCGATTTCCTCGTGCGGGTACACGCCCTTCATCGCCAACAGGCTGCCGCCCGGGCGCAGCAGATGGCCGCCGACGGCGATGATGCCGGCCAACGTATCCAGCGCGCGCGCGGTGAGGTGGTCGTAGGCGGCCGGCTCGTCGAGGGCTTCGGCACGCGATTCGGCCACGCGGGCGTTGCCCAACTCCAGATGGCGCAAGGCCTCGCGCATGAAGCGCGCCTTCTTGCCGTTGCTTTCCACCAGCGTCACCTGCAGCTGCGGGCGGGTGATCGCCAGCGGGATGCCGGGCAGGCCGGGGCCGGTGCCCAGGTCGGCCAGGGTGCCGCTGGCGATATAGGGCTGCATGGTCAACGAATCGAACAGATGGCGGGTGACCATCTCGCGCGGGTCGCGCACGGCGGTGAGGTTGTAGGTCTTGTTCCAGCGCACCAGCAGCGCCAGGTAGCGCAGCAACGGTGCGGCGAAGGCCGCATCCAGGGATTGGGCCTGCAGACCGCGTTCGAGCGCGGCGGAGACATCGGGGGCGAGTGCGGCATCGTTCATGCCGCGATTATCGCAGCTGGGCTGGCGGGCATGCGCGTACCGATCTCGGCATCGCGGCTGGCCATGACGTGGTTGCCTCGGCGGGCCGTTCCTGCCGCATTGCCCGTCCCGCGCCGTGGCCGCCAGCGCTGAACCACCGGCAGTGACGCTGTCACATGTGACACAAAACGGACATGTCGTGGCCACAGCATGGTCTCGTCTGCTTGCCTGTCTTTTGTCCATGCCTGTGATCGACCCGTCTGCCGCCTCACCCCTGCCTGGTTGCGCTGCCACGCTCGCACCACCGGACCGCGGCCGGCGACGCATCCTCATCGCGGGCGCCAGTCTGGCGGCGGCGGGGCTGCTGAGCCCGTTCGCACGTGCCAGCGGCAGTGCCGATCCCTTTATGCTGGGCGTGGCCGCCGGCGACCCCTTGGCCGATGGCTTCGTACTCTGGACCCGGCTGGCTCCCCGCCCGTTGGATCCGGACGGACGCGGCGGCCTGCACGCAGCGGTGCCGGTGCGCTGGCAGGTGGCCAGCGACCCGCAGATGCGCACCATCGTGCGCCAGGGAGAGACCGTCGCCAGCCCCGTCTGGGGCCACGCGGTGCACGTGGAGCTCACCGGGTTGGCGGCCGACCGCCCTTACTGGTACTGCTTTCAGGCACTGGGCGCGCGCAGCCCGATCGGCAGCGCACGCACCCTGCCGGCAGCGCATCGGACGCCGGACGCCGCGCGGTTCGGATTCGTCTCCTGCTCGCACTGGGAACTGGGATATTTCAGCGCCTACCTGTTCAGTCCCGGCATT
>NZ_JFAQ01000241.1 GCF_001304695.1 Xanthomonas axonopodis | reverse complement strand
CTCGGCCGAGCTGCCCTGGCGGCAGTTTGAGATGCGTGGGATCGCCATGGTGGCCAATGCGATGTCCCGCTTGCTGCACCTGGACGATGAGGACGATGAGCAGTTCCGGACCCAGGGCGTGGCCAAGCTGCAGGCGATGGCCGGGCACCTGGACCTGCACCGCGAGCGGTTTGCATCCGCCTCGGCCGCAGATATCGGGGTGCTCTTCAAGGCCCTTGCATCGGCGCGGCTGCAACGCATCGAACACGCGCAATGCCTGGCCCCGATGCCGGGGGCCCAACTCCGGGCTGCGGATCAGCGGCAACAGTCCCAAGCAGAGGCTGCCGATCCCCTCAAGGCTGGTCTGGCGTAATCCATCGCCCCCGATCAGGGCCGATACCCGCTCCAGCGCGGGCTCTCCCAGCGGACGCATCTGGCGTTGCAGCCGCGCCGATGCAAGGGCCTTGAAGAGCACCCCGATATCTGCGGCCGAGGCGGATGCAAACCGCTCGCGGTGCAGGTCCAGGTGCCCGGCCATCGCCTGCAGCTTGGCCACGCCCTGGGTCCGGAACTGCTCATCGTCCTCATCGTCCAGGTGCAGCAAGCGGGACATCGCATTGGCCACCATGGCGATCCCACGCATCTCAAACTGCCGCCAGGGCAGCTCGGCCGAGCCTGCGCGCTCGGCGAGCAGCACGAATGCCGATTGGCACACCGGCCTGGCGAGGCATTTGCTCAGCGCGTTGAGCACGATGGCCACGCCTTGCGCGTCCATGGCCTTGCGCAAGCCGGGCTCGTTGGCCAGCTTCGCAGCCAAGCGGTCGGTGGCTGTCTCGCAGACCTGAGTGCCGGACCATTTGCTCAGGGCATTGAGTGCTTGGGTCACGTTGATAGGGCCAAGGCCCTCGCGCAAGTCCGGATCGTCGGTCAGCCGCGCGACCAGCGCCATGGCGGCCGCTGCACAGATCTCGTCGGCGGGCCATTTGCTCATGGCGCCGAGCGCATTGATCATGCCTTGCGGGTCCAGGGCCTTGCGCAACCCAGGATCGTCGGCCAGCCGCTCGCCCAGCGCACGGGCGGCGGCCGCACACAGCGCGTTGTCGGGCCACTTGCCCAGGGCGTTGAGCGCGTTGGCCACGCCTTGCGGGTCCAGGGCATGGCGTAAGTCTGGATCGTCGGCCAACCGCGCGGCGAGCGCGTGGACCGCATCGCCACAGACCGGCGTGTTGGGCCATTTGCTCAGGGCGTTGAGCACTTGGGGCAGGCTGGAAAAGTCGAGCGCCTCGCACAACTCGGGGTCGTTGGTCAGCCGCGCGGCCAGCGCGTGGACCACGTCGCCACAGACCGGCGTGTCGGGCCATTTGCTCAGGGCGTTGAGCACGGTCGCCACGCCATGCGGGGTCAGGGCCTTGCGTAACTCAAGATCGTCGGCCAGCCGCCCGGCAAGCGCACTGGCGGCAGCCGCACAAACGGGCGTGCCGAACCACTTGCTCAGGACGTTGAGCACGCTCGCCACCTGGTGGGGCTCCAGGGATTTGCACAGCCGGGACTCGTTGGCCAGCCGCTTGGCCAGCGCGCTGACGGCGGCCCCACAGATTGGCGTGTCGAACCACTTGCTCAGGGCATGGAGCACGCTTGCCACGCCTTGCGGGTCCAGCGCCCGGACCAACCCAGGGTCGTCGGCCAGCCGCTCGGCCAGCGCACGGGCGGCGGCCGCACACACCTGGTTGTCCGGCCATTTGCTCAGGGCATGGAGCGCGTTGGCCACCTCTTGCGGCTTGAGGGCTTGGCGCACATCGGGCTCGAATGCCAGCCGCGCGGCCAACGCGTTGACCGTGTCGCCACAGACCGGCGTGTCGGGCCATTTGCTCAGGGCGTTGAGCGTGATGGCCAAGTCTTGCGGGTGCAGGGCATTGCGCAACCCAGGATCGTCGACCAGCCGTGCGGCCAGTGCACTGGCAGCCGCCGCACAGTGTTCGTTGTCGGGCCATTTGCTCAGGGCGTTGAGTCCGGTGGCCACGTCAAATGGATTGAAGGCCGTGCGTAACTCCAGATCGTCGGCCAGCCGCCCGGCCAGCGCACTGGCGGCGGCCGCACAGTCCGCCTTGTCGGGCCATTTGCTCAAGGCATTCAACGCATTGGCAACATCCAGTGAATTGAAGGCAGTGCGCAACAGGCCATCGTCGACGACGCGCCTGGCTAGTGCACTGGCGGCTTCGGCACAGGCCTGGTTGTTTGGCCATTTGCTCAAGGCATTCAACGCGTTGGTCACGTCTACCGCGTTGAGTGCCTCGCGCAAGCCGGGATCGTCGGCCAGGCGCTCGGCCAGCACGCTGACGACCTCAGCGCAATCGGCCATGTCGGGCCATTTGCACAGGGCGTTGAGCGCGACGACCACGCTTTGCGGGTGGAGGGCCGTGCGCAAATCGGGCTCGCATGCCAGCCGCTGGGCCAGGGCGCTGGTGGCGGCCGCACAGCTCGCATTGTCGGACCACTTGCTCAAGGCTTTGAGCGCGACGGCCATCAGGAACAGGTCGAACGCCGCGCACACAGCAGGATCGGTGAGCCGCTTGGCCAGCGCGCTGCCGGCGGCCGCGCAGACCTCGTTGTCGGGCCATCTGCTCAGGGCATGGATCACGGTGACCACTTCTTGCGGCTTCAGGGCCTCGCACACATCGGGCTCGCATGCCAGCCGCTTGGCCAGCGCGCTGCCGGCGGACGCACACACCTCCTCGTCGGGCCATTTGCTCACGGCACCCAGCGCTTGGGTCAGGTTGATCGCGTCGAGAGCCGTACACAACTCCGGCTCGTGGGCCAGCCGCCAGGCCAACGCACTGACGGCCTGCCCGCAGATCGGCGTATCGGGCCATTTGCTCAGGGCGTTGAGGACGTTCGCCACGCCTTGGCGGTCCAGCGACTGGCGCGACTCGGGATCGTCGACCAACCGCTCGGCCAGCGCACTGGCGGCTTCTGCGCAGACCGACGTATCGGGCCATTTGCTCAGCGCGTTGAGCACGTTGGACACGCCTTGCGGGCCCAGGTCTTCGTGCAGCTCGGGATCGTCGGCAAGCCGCCTGGCCAGCGCAGCGACGGTGGCTGCACAGACCGCGTCGTCGGGCCATTTGCTCAGGGCGTTGAGCACATTGGACACGCCTCGCGTGGTCAAGCCCTCGCGCAACTCGGAATCGCCGGCCACCCGCCCGGCGAGCACACTGGTGGCGGCCGCACAGACCGGAGAATTGGGCCATTTGCTCAGGGCGTTGAGCGCTTGCGCCACGTTGATGGGATCCAGAGCCACGCACAACTCGGACTCGTCCGTCAGCCGCTCGGCCAGCGCACTGGCGGCGGCCGCACAGACCGGAGAATTGGGCCATTTGCTCAGGGCGTTGAGCGCATTGGTCAGTTCCTGCGGACTCAGGTCCTTGCGCAACCGGGCCTCGTCGGCCAGCCGCTCGGCCAGCGCGCCGACGGCGACTCCACAGACCGACGTGTCGGGCCATTTGCTCAGGGCGTTGAGCGTGGTCGCCACGCTCTGGGCATCCATCGCATGACGCAAGCAGTTGTCGCTTGCGACACGCACGGCGAGCCGATGCGCCGCGGCCTGGCAATCCGGATGATCGGACCACTTGCTGAAGGAACTGAGTGACAGGCTGATGTTCTGCGCACTCAGAGACTGCCAGGCGTGGCCATCACGCAGCAGGTGACGTGCCACACGCGCCACCGCGCGTTCACACCGACCGCTGTCGATATTTTTTGCGAAGGCGTTCAGGAGCAGAGCGGACGGGTAGCTACCCAGCCCCACAAGATCATCGGCCTGATCGACTTGCCCGGCGATCCACGCGATTGCCTCCATGCACGCGGGCTGGTGCGGGTGCTTGCTCAGCTTGTTGCCCACATGCGCCAGCTGCTTCAGCGATGTGCCTTCGAACCACCTGGTCTGGTAGAGGTACTGCGCTGCAAGCTCGGTGCAACGATCGAGATCGCGGGGCGTTCCCCCCCTGGCGCGCTGTGCATTGGCAACCAGCTGAAGGTATTTGTCGAGCCGACTGGCGTTGACTTGCGCATGCAAACTCTCTTCCAGGAAGGGCAACGCCATCCTGCCGCGCATGCAATCGGCCAGCTCGTTGTCGCATGCCATCGATACGCACAGGTCGACGTTGTGGTTCCGGCGGATTCCGTGGGGCTCGCTCAACTGTCGCAGCTGTTGCTGTCGCTGCGCCTGTAGCCGTTTTTGTGCCGCCACGTCCAGATGATATTGGGCCCTGCGCAGTTCGGCTGTCAGCCGCGTGCCATGGCCTGAGCGCTTTGACTGCCGATAGGGTTCTTGCTCTTCGCGCGGTCGTTTTCCTACGATTCGCTCGGGTTGCCGTTCGGTCGGTCGAAAATTTTCCCTTGTTTCCAAACCATGCTGCGTCGGTCGTTGGGGCCGACGATGCGACGAGGCGCCGACGTCGGCGCTCCCCTTGTCAGGGTACCGCTCGGTTTTGATGCGCTCGTTTACGGCAGAGGGCTGCCAGTGCCGAGAGCGCCTGTCCGATGCGCCTTCGCTGGCATCGGTGTGCTCTTCTTTTACGGCGCTTGCCGTAAAGGGTTGCCTGTCGCGCGTCGACGCTCCTCGGTCATCCGACTCCATCCTCCGCCGTTTTCTAGGAGGCCGTCCAAGCGGTTGATGCGTGCCGCTGGTGCTGGCCGCTGCCTGATCCTTCGTTAGCCTGGGCTTTTCCTCATGAGCGTAAGGCGAGTTTGTGCGGAACGCATTTGGATTGGTGGCATGGGTTTTCATGCCCAAAATTTTTAGTCAATCTGCCCGCGAGCGACTTGTTCGATACGAAGCATCGACGACGTGTGCGACGCGCGCTGCGTGTTGGGCCAAGGGCCCCAACACATAGCATGGATTGAACGCCTGGGATTCAGCACGCCGCCACGGCGACGTGCTCCGCGGCCGTCAAGCACCGTGTTCTGATGGTTATGCACGATTCGATGTTTTTCCATACCAATCCAGCCGAACCTTGCGTGGACCTGCCCACAGCGACGCCACAAGGTCGCTGTCAATCCAGTCATGCGCTTTTCTGTCGATATACAAGGCGTGCCACCGCCGGCAACTCCCGTCACCACCACCGCCATCCAACTGCGAGGGAATCAGGACATGTCATTCGGCAATGACCCGCAGCACGCGTCCTGGAGTGCCGCTTGAAAAAAACGCGTCGCTGCCGCCTACAATCGGGGGCATCTGTTGTGTCCGGATCTTCGCGCATGTCCGTTTTGCCGTTCCTGATCATCGAAACCGGGCAGCCCGTGCCGGAGATGAAGCGTTACGGCCGTTTTCCGCATTGGATCCGCGTGGCGGCCGGACTGGCCGAGCAGGAAACGGTGGCCATCGACGTGGCCAATGGCGACGCGCTGCCCGACCCGGCCGACTTTGCCGGCATCATCGTCAGCGGTTCGGCGGCCTTCGTGACCGACCGCGCCGACTGGAGCGAACGCAGTGCCGAATGGCTGCGCCATGCCGCCCATCAGGGCATGCCGCTGCTGGGCATCTGCTACGGACACCAGTTGCTGGCGCATGCGCTGGGTGGCGAGGTCGACTACAACCCGGCCGGGCGCGAATCCGGGACCATCGCACTGGAATTGCACCCACCGGCCGAGCAAGACCCCTTGTTTGCGGGCCTGCCACCGCAGTTCCCGGCCCATGCCACCCATCTGCAGACGGTCATGCGCGCGCCGGATGGCGCCATCGTGCTGGCGCACTCCAGGCAAGACCGCTGCCATGCCTTCCGCTGGGGCCGGGCCACCTGGGGCGTCCAGTTTCACCCCGAATTCGCCACCCACCACATGCGCGGCTATGTGCAGGCGCGTGCCGACTGTATCGCCCGTCATGGACGTTGCGCCCGCACGGTCGCCCGCGAGGTCACCGCCGCCCCCATCGCCCGCAAGCTGTTGCGCCGCTTCGTGCATCACGCACGCCGGTTGCAAACAGTGAGCGCTGATCCCGCCGCGCGCACGTAAAAGCAGCGATAATCGCGTGACGCCGGATGGTCCGGCGCGCGTATCGATCCGGAATGGGAATGAGCGAAATTCGTAAGGTGCCGGCATCTGCCGGCGCGGAGTGGCTGTTGACCGGTTTCTCGCTGTTGAAGCGGGCGCCGCTGGCGCTTGGCTCGATGGGCGTGATCTGGAGCGTGGCCGCCTCGTTGGTGGTGTCGCTGTCGGTCCTGGTGCCGCTGCTGGGCCCGGCTCTGCAGTTCCTGCTGGCGCTGGCCGGCCCGCTGTTCATGGGCGGCCTGCTGTGGGCCATCCGCGAAGTGGACGAAGGCCGCATCGCCAAACCGTCGCATCTGCTGCACGGCCTGCAGGACGGCCGTGCGCCGCATCTGCTGGTGTCGCTGCTGCCGCAGCTGATCGCCGGCCTGCTGCTGGGCGTGCTGCTGCTGGCGATGATCGGCGCCAGCGGGTTGCAGCAGTTGTCCGAAGTGATGGTCAAGATCAACCAGATCAGCCAGTCCGGCGCGCAGCCGGACCCGGTGCAGATCGAGCAGCTTGCCGCCAGCCTGCCGGCCGGGCGCATCCTGCTGTGGCTGCTGCTGACCATCGCCACCTTCGCGGCGATGACGCTGGCGCTGTTCGTGATGCCACCGCAGGTGATGTTCGACCGCAGCACCGGGGGTCACGCGCTGCGCGAAAGCCTGCGCGCCAGCCTGCACAACCTGCCGGCGATGCTGGTGTTCTTCGTACTGGCCTTCATCGCCATCTTCGCGATCTATTTCGCGGTCATGATCGTCGCGCTGATCGTCGGCCTGATCGCCGGCCAGACCGTGACGATGTGGCTGGCCCAGCTGCTGCTGATGGCGGTGCTGATGCCGGTGTTCGCCGGCTCGGTGTACGCAGCATGGAAGCAGATGTTCACCCACGACGGCGCCGCCGCCCAACCAGCCCCGCCATCGCGGCCGGATGTGTTTGTGGCTTGAGCCGTCTTTGAAATGCCGATGCGTCGCAAAAAGCCGCTCGAAGAGAGCGGCTTTTTGATGTTCCTTTCGCTTTCGCGTGGACGGTGACTGCCATCCCGACGGCTTGATGGCGCATAAGGCATTACGCATACCGCACCGGTCTGCTCAACTCGCAGCGTTGGACGCCGCGTCCTTCGGTGCCACCGCACGCGAGGCCATGATGCCCAGCTCGTAAAGCAGGCACATCGGGATCGCCAGCATCAGCTGCGACACCACGTCCGGCGGGGTGAGCACGGCGGCCAGGATGAAGATGCCGACGATGGCATAGCCGCGGCCTTCGCTGAGCTGCTTGGGGCTGACCCAGCCCAGCAGCACCAGGATCACCAATGCCACCGGCAGCTCGAAGCTGGCGCCGAAGGCGAAGAAGATCGCCAGTACGAAATCCAGGTACGAATTGGCGTCCGGGGTAAGGGCGATCACGTCCGGCTTGAACGTGGTCAGGAAGTGGAACACCGCCGGCAACACCAGGAAATAGGCGAACGCACAGCCGATGTAGAACAGTGCCACCGCCGAGGCCAGTAGCGGAAATACCAGTTTCTTTTCGCGCTGGTACAACCCCGGCGCCACGAATGCCCAGGCCTGATAGAGCAGCCACGGCACGCTGAAGAACACCGCCACGAAGAAGGTCAGCTTGAGCGGTGCGAAAAATGCACCGGCCGGATTCATTGCGATCATCGTCTGCCCCAGCGGCAGCTGCGAGATCAGCGGTGCGGCCAGCCACGAATAGATCGCCCGCGAGAACGGCAGCAGGGCCAGCAACACCACGCCCAGACCGATCAGCGCGCGGACCAGGCGGGCGCGCAATTCGACCAGATGTTCGATCAGACTGCTTTCGGCCTGTGCGTCGTCGAACAGGCTCACGGCTGTTTCTCCTGGATCTTGGTCGGCGCAGCCGGTGTGCCCGCATCGACTGGCGCGACGGCTACCGGCTCGGACGCGCTGGTGAGATGCGCGGCGTGCGGCGCCGGCACTATCGTGTCGTGGGGAGCCGGGACCAGGATTTGATGCGGCGCTGGCGCAATGGGTTGAGCCTGTGCAATCACAGGCGCGGTGTGTGCAGTTGTTCCAGCCGCATCCGTTGCGCCTGCTGCCGTATCGACATCAGGGCGGGCGGACACGTCCGTATGCGCCAGTTCCAGCGGCGTTGCCACCGGCGTGGCGCTGGCGCGGATGTCGATATCGCGGCCGACGTCGTCATGCAGCGCGCGGGCGCCCTGCTCGACCTGCTGCTGCGTGTTGCGTAACTGGTCTTCGGCTTCGCGCAGCGAGGCTTGCACATCCTGCAGGCTGCGCTTGAGCTCTTCGGCCTCGAGTTCGCGTTCGAGTTCCTGCTTGACCGAATCCCACTGCATTCGGGCACGGCGCACCCACAATCCGGCAAATCGGGCCGCCTTGGGCAACCGCTCGGGACCGAGCACCACCAGGGCGACGACCGCGATGAGCGTCAGTTCGCCAGCACCTATGTCAAACACCTGCGCCGCTCCGGATCAGCGCGCGTCGCGGTCGCGTTCGGCCTGCGCCTCACGCGCCTGCTCGGCAGTGCGGGAGTCGTCGCCAAGCTTGCCGGCCGGCTTGTCGTCGTCGCGCATGCCTTTCTTGAATTCCTTGACCGCGCTGCCGAGATCCTTGGCACCGCTGGTGAGCCGCTTGGTACCGAACACCAGCAACACGATCACCAGCACGATCAGCCAGTGCCAAATGCTGAAACCGCCCATGATCTGCTCGCTTGCTGAAAAGAAGGAAGACGCAGGATACCCCAGCGCACCGCGCTGGGGGATGACAGTGCGTTAGCGGTTGCCGTCTAGGGATTCGGTGCGGATTTCGCCCTCCGAGACCGGCTGAAAACCCTGCTGGGCGGGCGGGGTGGTGCTGGGCTGCATCGGCACGGTGCTGGCTTCGCTGGCCGGCGGCGGCACATTGGCCGGTTGCTGTGCCTGCGCCGGCGGCGGGGTTTGCGGACGCGGTGCCGGCGACGCGCCATCGGCGGCGGCATCGCTGCCGCGATTGGCGCGTGCGGTGTAGGTCGCCTCTTCCAGCCGGTCGCGGAAAGCGATCACATCGGTGGACGGGCGTTCGTTGGTGCGGCCTTCGAAAATCATGCGCGGGGTCGCGCCGCTGCCGTAGGCATTGAGGTCGGCGGCATCGTCGATCTGCAACACCGCACCGTCCAGCGCAACGCCGGCAAACAGGCCACGGGCACGCGACCACGACCAGATTTCGGCCTTGAGCTGGCCATCGGTGGCCGCGGCGGCGTTGCGCCCGACCGGGCCTGCGGCCACGCCGGCGTCCGCGCCAAGGGTGAACTTGCCGTTGACGATGTTGTCCAGGCTGCGGTCGTTGCGGAACACCAGCACCACGTCGGACGACTGCACGCCGGCCTGGAAGCCGATGCTGCCGCCGGTGAGCTTGACGAACACCGGCTGCGACCAGCTGCCGTCGGCATTCTTCATCGACATCAAGCCGTGGCCGCGACGGCCACCGATCACCAGGCCGGCCTTGAGCGTGTCGGGAATGACCACGATGGCGCGCGCTTCGTCGAGCAGTTTGTCCGGAATGGCCTGCTCGGGGATCTTCATGATCTCGGTCAGCACCCGCACTGCATTGCGTGCGCGCTGGTCTTCTTCCGGGCCGGCGACGGCATGGCCGGCGGCCAACGTCAGCAACAACAACAGGGCCAGGCGCGACAAACGAGGCATGACAAGCTCCCAGGAAGAATCCGTTAAAGATAGCAATGCCGCGACGTTAGTGCTGGCGCAATGAATCGGTGGTGAGCGCAACCTGCATGGAAAGGACGGCCGATCGCAGCGATCGGTGCGCTGTTGTCGGCAGCAGTGCCCGGCTCTGCCAGAATGGTGCGCATGAACACGACACCCGATACCGCCCTGCTGGTCGTCAACCTCGGCACCCCCGAATCGCCGACCGCCCCGGCCGTGCGCCGCTACCTGGCCGAGTTCCTCAGCGACCGCCGCGTGGTCGCGATTCCGCCACTGTTCTGGAAGCCGCTGCTGTACGGGGTGATCCTGCCGATCCGCGGACCGAAATCGGCCGAAAAATACGCCAAGGTGTGGTTGCCCGAAGGTTCGCCGCTGGCGGTCTACACGCGCCGCCTGACCGACGGTCTGCAAGCGGTGATGCCCGACTGGCATGTGGAATGGGCCATGCGCTACGGCGAGCCGGCGTTGCGCAAGACGCTGGATGGGCTGCGCGCACGCAGCATCAAGCGCATCGTGGTGCTGCCGCTGTATCCGCAGTATTCCACCACCACGACCGCCTCGATCCAGGACGTGGTGGATGCATGGCGCACCAGCGCGCCGGAGATCGCGGTGGAGGTGATCCAGGACTATTGCGAGGACGCCGGTTGGGTGGCGGCGATCGCCGAGTCGATCCGCGCGCACTGGCAGGTGCATGGGCGCAGCGAGAAGCTGATGTTCTCCTTCCACGGCCTGCCGCAGCGCGTGGCCAATGCCGGCGACCCGTATCCGCAGCAGTGCGAACGCAGCGCGCAGGCAATTGTGGCGGCGCTGGGACTGGGAGCGGACGAGTGGCAGATGGGCTACCAGTCGCGCTTCGGCGCCGAACGCTGGCTGCAACCGTACGCCGAACCCACGCTGTGGGCGTTGGCCGAAGGCGGTGTGTGCAGCTTCGATCTGGTCTGCCCGGGCTTTGCCACCGATTGCCTGGAAACGCTGGAAGAAGTGGCGCTGGGCTTTGCCGAAACGCTGGCCGAACGTGGTGCCACACTGAGCTACATCCCCTGCCTCAACGCCAGCGATGCGCATGCGCACGCGCTGGCCGCCGTGGCGCGCCGCGCGTGAGGTTGGAGCCGTTTGCGTGCGAGCTGGCCATCGGCCGGCTCACCGGATTGCGCAACCAAGATCGCGGCGCGCGCCGGGTACTGGCCTTGCATGGCTGGCTCGATAACGCCGCCAGCTTCGTGCCGCTGAGTACGCATCTGCACACGCAGGAGCTGGATCTGGTGCTGCTGGATCTGCCCGGCCATGGCCACAGCGCTTGGCTGCCGGTAGGCGCCGAATACACGCTCAGCAGCACGATCGCCGTGTTGTTGCAGGTTGCCGATGCCCTGGGCTGGGAGCGCTTCACCTTGCTCGGCCACTCGCTGGGCGGCGGCATTGCCAGCGTGCTGGCCACCGCTGCGCCCGAGCGCGTGGAGGCCTTGATCGCCATTGAGGCGCTGGGTGCGCTGGCCGAGCCGGTGGAAAACACCGCCACACGCCTGCGCGATGCAGTCGCGTCGGCACGCACGTTGGCAGAGCGGCCGCTGCGAGTGTTTCCGTCGATGGAGATGCCGGTGCGCGCGCGCATGCTGGTCAACCAGCTCACCGAACCGGCTGCACGGCTGCTGGTCGAACGCGGCGTGCGCGTGGTGGAAGGTGGCTACAGCTGGTGCAGCGATCCGCGCCTGACCCCGGCCGCCATCCGCATGACCGAAGCGCAGATCGATGTGCTGCTTGCCTCCATTGCCTGCCCCACCCAGGCAATCTTCGCCACGCCCGCACAGCCGTATTTCCCGGCTGCGCTACGCGATCACCGCGTGGCGATGATGCGCGATGCGCGGCTGCACATGTGCATATGGAGGTGCCGGAAACGGTGGCGACGGTGATCAACGGGTTTTTGGATGCGTTGCCGCGTGCGTGACGTGCCGACGCGTCGCACGCCGGTGAACTAGACCCATGGCAGATGCCGCCCGTGTTGTCAGTGCGCTTGAATCCTTCGATTCGTGGCATGCGCCGTGGACATTTATGCAGGTGGTGCGTGCGGCTCCCTACTTGGACGCGGACGATCGCGTTGTGTTGGAACAGGCATGGACGGCTGCGTGTCACGCAGACCACTGGATGTCGGCACGCATGCTGGAGGCAGGTGTCGCGGTCGCCGAAAGCGCCCTGTCGAAACGCTTTGGCTGGTTGTCACCACTGGCCTGCCGACAACTTGCCAGGGCGGCGTCTTACCAGTGGCGTTAACGATTGCGTCGACGCATGCACGGCCGCCGGGATTGCCGCGTCGATGCCCCATTGCCTGCACGCAAACGGGTGCCAGTGCTGCAACAACCACCGCTTCTGAGCGAGGCGCGCTGCGCCTGCGTTATTCGGCGTGCAACAACCGACGCAGCTGCGCCTTGAGCTGGCGGCCGTGTTCGTGAAAGTAACTGCGCTCCGCGCGCCAGGTGGGAAAACGTTGCTCCACTTCGGCCCAGAACGCGGGCGAGTGGTTGGCCTGCACCAGATGGCAGAGCTCGTGCACCAGCACGTACTCGAACGCGGAAGGGCGCCCGAGTACCAGCGCCAGGTCCAACGCCATCGAGCCGTCCGGTGCGAGCGAGCCCCACTGCGAGGACATCACCTTCAGCCGCAGTCGTGCCGGTGCGCGCGGCAAGCCGGGCAGATAACTCGGCAGCCAGCGGCCGACATCGGCGCGCGCCTGCGCTTCGTAGAATTCCTTCAAGGTACGGCGCAGGCCAGCATCGCCCAGACGGGCGGGGACATGGAACTGCGCACCGTCCTCGGTGATATCGATGCGTGCATAGCGCCCTTCGTGCCAGCTCAACGGCAGCAACGCACCGCGCAATGGCAGTTGCCCAGGCACGCCACGCTCAAGCGCTGGAAATGCATCGACTTGCTGATACCGCGACAGCTGGGTGGTCAGCCAGTCCAGATGCGCATGCAGAAACCGTTCGCCGGAAATCAGGCTCGCGCGCAGCGGCAAGGTCAGCCGTGCGCCACGTTCGTCGACGCTGAGTTTGATGCGTCGCGCACGCGGGTCGCGCACGCGCAGCACTGCGATGTCGCGGCCGTCCAGCTGCACGCGCACGCAGTCGCGTTCGACAACTTGCGAGGGCGGTGCAATCAGGCAGCGGACAGGCTTGAACATGCGCACAGGATACCGCCGCGATGTGTCAGGCGGTGAGACGCGTTGACTGCCGCACGCAGTGACGGCCAGACCGTGATCGGTGCCCTGCCTGGAAGCGATCGGACAACCGATGGATCAGTTGTAAAGCAGCTGATCTGCGGCTTTGTTGCCGGGGCTGTTATCCGCTACCGTCGCAGAACACATCCCACGTATGTCCTTCACGAAAGCAGCGTAAGAACGCTTTGGTGCGGTGTCCTTGCCGCTTGCGGGGCCATGGGGCGGCATGGATGCCGCCACCGAGCCTCCAAGGATGAATTCACGGCGTGTCCCGCAAGTGGTAAGGGCATCGCGCCCTCGACTCACCGAAAGCTGTTGATTCACGCCTCGAATCGCGCCTCAACGACGCCACCGTTCGACGTTCCGGTTACTCGGCCTTGCTCAATTTCAACGCGGTTTCCAGCAACAGGAACAGCCGGCGGATCTCGGCGCTCATCAACGCAAAGCGTGCGTCGAGTTCGGCGCGTGCGCCGTCGTCTTCGCTGTGTTCGAGCTGGTCCAGGGCGCCGTCGAGGAACTTGAGCTTGCGGATGACCAGATCGTCGCCGAGCACGAACGACAGATTGTCGTCCAGCACCAGCGCCAGCTTGGTGACCTGCTTGCCGGCCTCCAGGTGCTTGTCGATCTCGTCGCCACGCAGTTCCTGGTGCTGGCACTTGACCACCGCGCCGCCTTCGATCGGATCCTTCATCTCGCACTCTTCGCCCAGGCTGAGGCCTTCGGGCAGGGGTTCGCCGGCGATCCAGCCGGTGAGGATGGCGCGCGGGGCCACTTCGGCATTGAGCGGCAGCGCCGGGAAGCTGCCGAGCGCGCCACGGATCTCGCTCATCACGTTCTCGCCGCTCTTGCGGCTGGAGCTGTTGACCGCAATGTAGCCGTGCTGCAGGTCAAGGATGGCGTCGGTGCGCGAGCTCTTGACGAAGGCGCGCGGCAGCAGTTCATGGATCAGATCGTCCTTGAGGCGTTTGCGGGCCTTGCCACCGGGGCGGCGGCCTTCCTTCTCTTCGATCTCGGCGACCTTGCGCTCGAGCAGATCGTTGACCACCGCGCCGGGCAGGATCTTGTCCTCGCCACCGACAGTGAGCCACAGAAAATCTTCCAGACGATGCGAGAGCACTTCCTGCTCGTCGCGGCCGAACGGGGAAATGAAACCACGCGAACTCATTTCCAGCGGGCCGACCGGCTTGAGCTGCACGGGCGGCAGCAAGGTGTCGATCTGCGAAAAATCCAGGGTCGTGGGAAAGCGGAACAGGGTGAGATTGCGAAAGAACATGCGTTGGACCGAATGAAGAAAGACGAGGAAGGTGAAAAGACTGCCGCAGCCGGATCGGCCGGGTCAGTCGCTGTCGTGTGTGGCGTGGCTGGCGGACAGCCAGGCGCTGGGATCAGGATCAGAATCACCCGGCGCATCGCCGCTGCGGCCCAACGCCAGGAAATCGAACAGCGTGCGGTCGGCCAGTTGCTCGGGGCGCACATCGCCCAAGGCGCGTGCAATCTGTTCCACGCGCCCGGGTTGCTCGCGATCCCATTGCTGCAGCAGCTTGCCGACCTGCTGGCGCTGCAGGTTTTCCTGGCTGCCGCACAGGTTGCACGGAATGATCGGGAACTGCCGCGCCTGCGCGTACGCGGCGATGTCGGCTTCGCGCACGTAGGCCAGCGGGCGGATCACCACATGCGCGCCGTCGTCGCTGCGCAGCTTGGGCGCCATCGCCGCCAGACGCGCGTGGTGAAACAGGTTCATGAAGAAGGTGGCGACGATGTCGTCGCGATGATGGCCAAGCGCGATCTTGGTGACGCCATGGGCCTGCGCGTAGGCATACAGCGCGCCGCGCCGCAACCGCGAGCACAGCGAGCACATCGTCTTGCCGGCCGGGATCACCCGGCTGACCACCGAATAGGTGTCCTGCTCCACGATATCGAACGATACGCCCAGCCCGCGCAGGTAGGCCGGCAGCACATGGGCGGGAAAGTCGGGCTGCTTCTGGTCCAGATTGACCGCCACCAGGCTGAACGGCACCGGCGCCTTGCGCTGCAACTGCAGCAGCATGTCCAGCAAGGTGTAGCTGTCCTTGCCGCCGGACAGGCAGACCATGATCTTGTCGCCGGGCGCGATCATGCCGAAATCGGCAATCGCCTGGCCCACCTGGCGCTGCAGGCGTTTGCCCAGGCGCAGCTGTTCGCGCTGCAACCGCTGACGCGGGTCGCGCGGCGCGGGATCGGCCAGGGGTTGCGGCAGCGGCAGGACAGCGGTCATAAGCCGGCCATTGTAGCTGGTGGGTGGCAGGGCGGCCCCCCATCCGCCCTTCGGGCACCTTCCCCCGTGAACGGGAGAAGGGAGCTAACGCCTGTTGACGGAAAGCGCGCGCCTGCTCCACGTAGTCCCCTCGCGCGCGCGCGGGAGAGGATACCCGAAGGGCGGGTGAGGCAGCACGCCAGGCGCATCACCGGCATCACACCCATCCGGCAACCACGGACCAGTTCGTATCTCGCAGCGCAGCAAGCCTTTCCGCGCGGGACTGGGTAAAGTCGCACAGACAGTTTCCCCTCGGATAGGCACGGCATCTCCAGCTTCGCTCCATGGCGGGGCTTTGTTTCAGACGCGATTTTGGTAGCGCTAACATTTTATGTTGCGCGCGCGTGACCATGCCTTCCACTGCCCCCCTCCCCTTGACACAGGAGCTTCACCCATGACCAACACCGTGTACATCGGCGCGAAAGAATATTTCCCCGGCATCGGCAAGATCGGTTTCGAAGGCCGCGATTCGGACAACCCGCTCGCGTTCAAGGTCTACGACGCCAACAAGACGATCGGCGACAAGACCATGGCCGAGCATCTGCGCTTTGCCGTGGCCTACTGGCACAGCTTCTGCGGCAATGGCGCCGATCCGTTCGGCCCGGGCACGCGTGCGTATCCGTGGGACGTGGGCAATACCGCGTTGAACCGCGCCGAAGCCAAGGCCGATGCGGCGTTCGAGTTTTTCACCAAGCTTCGGGGTGCCGTACTACTGCTTCCACGACATCGACCTGTCGCCGGATGCCGATGACATTGGCGAATACGAGAGCAACCTCACCCAC
>NZ_JFAQ01000240.1 GCF_001304695.1 Xanthomonas axonopodis | reverse complement strand
CCTGTTGTGCCTGTCGCTGACCATGGCACTTGCCCCGCTCGCCCACGCGCAGGATGCCGCCGACGCCTTCAAGCTCAAGCTGGGCTACACCGGCGAAGCGGCCTCGATGATCGACGGCGGCCGCAAAAGCGGCGACGCCTACGCCGGCCAGTTGATGGTCGGCACCGATGTCGACATGGACCGCCTGTTCGGCTGGAATGGCGCCACGGTGAAGGTGTACGTCACCAACCGTCACGGCACCAACCTGGCCAACAGCAGCATCGGCAACAGCACCTCGGTGCAGGAAATCTACGGCGGCCAGGGCACGCGCCTGGCCAACTTCACCCTGCTGCAAAAACTGTTCAACGACCGCCTGGAACTGGAAGCCGGCCGCAGCGTGGCCAACATCCACTTCCTCGGCTCGGACCTGTGCCAGTACTTTCAGGGCAACTCCGCCTGCGGCAACCCCACCTTCGTGTTCCGCACCAGCAACTTCACCTACTGGCCGGTCTCCAGTTGGGCTGCGCATGCCACCGCCTGGGTCACGCCCAAGGTGTACCTGCATGTGGGCGCCTACGAGGTGAACCCGGTGCAGGCACAGGACGGCCAGCACGGTCTGAAGTGGAGCACCGACGACACCACCGGCGTGGTGGTGCCCTACGCCATCGGCTACAAGAACAAGGGCGGCGACGGCACGCTGGCGGCGATGTACGAACTCGGCGGCTGGCAGGACAACTCCGACTACACCGACCCGCTGCGCGACCGCAACGACAACCCGGCGCTGCTCACCGGCCTGGATTACGCCAACAAGCAAGGCCGCGCGGGCGCATTCGCCCGTTTCGAACAGCAGGTCACCCGATCCGGCCCGACCGGCGAAGGCGGCCTGACCGTATTCGGCGCGGTGCTCAAGCGCACTGCCGGCCAGGCCATCGAGGATCATTTCATCCAGCTCGGCCTGGTGCAGAAAGGCACCTTCGCCAGCCGCCCGCAGGACAACATCGCCTTCGTGATCACCCAGCAGAAGTACACCGACGCTGCAATCGAAAATCTGCGCCTGGCCCGCGCCTCCGCTGGCGGCACCGGTACCCCGGCCGACAACCAGATCATGATGGAGCTCAGCTACGGCATCCAGGTCACCAAGCGCCTGCGCATCGCGCCGAACCTGCATTACGTGATCAACCCCGACCAGTTCAACGAATCCACGCGCACCAACGATCTGAAGAATGCATTGATTGCGGGCATGCGGATCGACTGGAATCTGTGATCCGGCACCAGTAAGATGTTCAGTCCCGGCATTA
>NZ_JFAQ01000024.1 GCF_001304695.1 Xanthomonas axonopodis | reverse complement strand
GTTGCCCACATGAAGCACAGAGGCCTCCCAACAGAGGCCTCGATCACCGGGATTGCCCTGAATGGGCAAAGCGATCTACGCGCCCCATCGTCTATGTGCATCCAACCTCCCGCGAAACGCGGGAACGGGGCTTGATCAGCGTTGCCCTAGGTTATGGGGCGCGCTTGTTGCAGCCGGTGTTCCGGCATCCGCGTGCGTGGCGGATACTGGATGGGCTGATCGCGGTCTTCATGCTGCTGCTGTGTGTGCTGTTGCTGCTACCCGCGCACGTGGCGCTGCGCTGATCGCTCAGCCCGGAGCACGTTCTACAGTGATTGCGCAAAACCGCCGACACATCGGAGCAGGACATACAGATCCATCGTGATCTGTTGCAGGACACCGCCAGGTCAGGGCCATCGGATTGCCGCTGGTGCAGCAATTGCTCGCTACTTCGCCGTGTCTTGGCAGTTTGGTTGGCAGCCAATAGGCGACACTGCCGTGGATGGTGCCCCTGAAATGTGGGCGGCGCCGTTGCCACAGCCAAGCGCGCCTCCAGGGCGCGCTTGGGATGCCGTGAGAGGCGTGTTGCGATTGCCGCCGACAACCGCTTCGGTACGCTCCAACCAGCTGCGCCTTTGCAGGGCCAGTGAACCACGCCACTGCTCAGGCGTGGCGTACGTTGTTCAACAGATGCGCGACCGGTGCGGCAGCGCGCGTGTCTGCCCGGCGTGCCCGCTGTGTATCGATCTTGAAGATCGCAACCGCGTCGGTGAGTGGCACGGCTTGTTCTTCCATGGAGCGGGCGGCGGCTGTGGCTTCTTCCATCAGCGCCGCGTTTTGTTGCGTGGTTTCGTCCATGTGCGTGATGGTTTGATTGACCTGTTCGATGCCGGCAGATTGCTCCTGCGAGGCCGCCGAAATTTCGCCCATGATGTCGGTGACGCGCTGGACGCTGGCCACGACCTCGCCCATGGTCTTGCCGGCGCTGTGCACCAGTGCCGAGCCTTCGGCCACGCGCTGGACGGAATCGTCGATCAGGTCCTTGATCTCCTTCGCTGCGCCGGAGGAGCGTTGCGCCAGTGTGCGCACTTCCGAGGCGACAACCGCGAAGCCACGACCTTGTTCGCCTGCGCGGGCAGCTTCTACCGCGGCGTTCAGCGCCAGAATGTTGGTCTGGAAGGCAATGCTGTCGATGGCGGAAATGATGTCGGCGATCTTCTTGGACGAGGCTTCGATACCACTCATCGTGTCCACGACCTTGCCGACCACATTGCCCCCTTCCGAGGCCACGCGTGCGGCGCCGATCGCCAGTTGATTGGCTTGGCGCGCACTCTCGGCATTCTGCCTGACGGTGGAGGTCAGCTCTTCCATCGACGCGGCGGTCTCTTCCAGGTTGGCCACCTGTTGCTCGGTCCGCTGCGACAGGTCCTGATTGCCCGCGGCGATCTCGCTGGCGGCCGCGTTGATTGACACGGCCGACTGCTGGATGTTGCCGACGATCTGCGCCAGCTGGCTCGCCGTTGCAGTGGCGTCATCGCGCATCTGTGCGAACACGCCGCGGAAGTCGCCGCTCATGCGTGCGGTGAGGTCGCCCGCTGCGATCGCTTGCAGCAGTGCCGACAGCGATTGCAGATTGCCGTCCGCGGTGGACATCAGCCGGTTCAGGCTCTCCACCATGATGCGTAAGGCGAACTGGAAGCGCTCGACATCGCCACTTGCGCTGAAGTCGCCATTGGCGGCCGCCTGCGCGAGGTGCTTGATTTGGTGATTCATCGCCGACAGGTTGAGCTTGACCTGCGACATGGTGTTGCTGAAGGCGGCCTTTTCGCCCGGCAGGGGCTGCATGTCTTCGGAGAGTTCGCCGATGGCATAGCGCCCCATGATGCGCGCCAGATCGTTTTGCACGGCCACGTGCGAGGCCACCAACGCGTTGGTGTCGTTGGCCATGCGGCTGTAGTCGCCCGGGAAGACCGTTGCGTCGATGCGAAAGCTGATCTGGCCGTTGTCGTGATGCTTGGCCATGTCGGTCTGCGCCGCAATGAGGTTGCGTAGCTGCAGTTGCATCTTGTCCATGGCCTGCAACAAGCGGCCGGTTTCATCCGTTGCGGTGGTGTGCACATCGTTGCGCAGATTGCCTGCGGCAATGGCTTCGGCAGTGCGCGTGGCCTGGCTCAACGGCCTGGTCAGGCTGCGCGTAATCAACCAGGCGAGCAGCGCACTGATCACCAGCGCAGCAATGCCGCCGCTGGCCAGAATTATCTTGCCGTCATGCATCGATGCAACCGCTGCCGCGTGAGCATCCTTGCTGAGACGGCGCTCCAAGGCAGCAGTTGCCGCAATTGCGGCTGTTGCTGGTCCATCGCCGCAGCGGCAGCGCCTTGCAGCAAGGCCTGCGCTTGCTGATTCTGGTCGCGCATGCCGTAGTCGAGAATCTGGTTGTTGAACTTGACCGAGACGTCGCGCTTTTCCTGCACCAGTGCGAGCGCCTTTTTTTCGAGTTCGCTGCTTGGCATCGCAGCCAAGGCATCCTGGGCTTACTTGTAGCGCGCACGACTCTTTTCGATGATGTCCAGTGCGCGCCGGTTGGCCGCATCGCCGGACACCATCACCACGTCGCGCAAGCCGATCGCCACGTTGGTGTTGGCGTCGAGCATCTCGGAGGACAGCCGGATCCTTTCCATGTTGTTGTTGACGATGGTGTCCAGCTCGTAACGCGCATTGGACATGGTGATCAGGCCGGTGGCCACCAGCAGGCCCGACAGCAGGATCAGAATACCGAAGGCCATTCTGAGGCGACGGCCGACATTGAGGCGTTGCAGAAGGTCATTCATGACCGCTTCCAGGTAGTGCAGCTGAGCAGCTCGGTGGATGCGGGGTGCATCGACTCAAGCGTCTTGCCCAGCTAGCGGCCGGATTGCAGGGAGCTAAAGACCGTCGATCGAAAATACCTACCGCTGATTCATTACAGATCGGAAGTTTCCTGGCAGCAGCTTCCCGTGTCCTGACATGGGCGCGGCCTGTCATTGGATTGGAATGCAGGGCCGAATTCTGCACCGAGTGCCGGCCAACGATCTGCCGCGCGCCCGGTGGCGGGTAGGCCGGGCGACGTACTTCATATGAAGGTGCGCCCACGCTGCGCGCTGAGTGTGTTGCCGCGCCGCCGCATGCATGCCGGGAACACCGCTTGCTGCAGCTTGAGCCATCGCGTGCGCGAGCAGCGCGACGCAATGGCGATCACTCTGCGCTCAGGCTTCCAGCGCAGCGAGCACGTCTGCGTGCAGTTGCTTAGCGCCACTCTCGCTGTTGAAACGCGCAAAGACTTCTTCGCCGGAGATCAGCACGACCCGAACCGAGTGGCAGTAGGACCCAAAGCTTTCGCCAGCGTTGAAAGGGTCGCTGATGACAGAGATATGGTTGAGGCGGACCCGAGCGGTGCCGAAGTGGATAAACATCTGCGATCTCCTGATGTGAGCGTCGAGTTTCCCACGTTGTCGTGTGGTGCAGAAGCGTTGGCTGGTGTCTGGGTACACAAGGCGTTTGCCGTTGCGCTGCCAGCGGGCAGTGCCGACATGCGGATGCGCACCGTCGAATGCTTTGGTCAGCGACCCACCGCTGCCATGCAGCGACTCACGCGGGCGAGCAGCCAGCACGTACACTGCCGTCCACTGGTGCTGAGCTTGCCCGATGTCTGACCCGATCCGTCTCGATAAATGTGTGGCTGCCGCGTTCGGCTGCTCGCGTGGTGAGGCGCAGCACTACATCGAGGGTGGTTGGGTCAGCGTGGACGGCGTGGTGGTCGAAGAACCGCAGGCGCTGGCGACCGCAGTACAGGTCACCCTGGCCGAAAATGCGGTGTTGGCGCCTGCCGAGCCCGCCACCTTGTTGCTGCACAAGCCGGCAGGCATCAGCGCCGATACCGCGCTGGCGCTGGCCACGCCGGCAACGCGCAGCGCGCTGTACCAGTCCAACGTACGTGTGCTCAAGCGGCACTTTCTACGCTTGCACGCACCGCTGCCGCTGGAAGACGCCGCAAGCGGCCTGCTGATCCTGAGCCAGGATGGGCGCGTGCTGCGTCGGCTGAGCGCCGACGCCAGCGCGATCGAACAGGAATTTCTGGTTGAAGTGCAGGGGGAGTTGCGCCCCTACGGGATGGCCCGGCTAGCGCATGGCCTGGTTTACCGGCAGCGCAGCCTGCCGCCTTGCAAGGTGAGCTGGCAAAACGAAAACCGCCTGCGGTTTGCGATCAAGCACGTGCAGCCCGGCCAACTGCGCTACATGTGCGGCGAAGTGGGCCTGGAAGTCGTGAGCATTCGCCGCCTGCGTGTGGGCCGGGTGTCGCTAGGCAAACTTGCAATCGGCGAGTGGCGCTACCTGCCAGCAGGTGAGCGATTCTGACTGCAGGAGATATACGGCTGCGGAGGCTGCCGTGCAATGACGTAGCGACGGTGTGCCAGTGTGCTCGGTCACGGCCAGCGGTGCATGCAGCGATTATTTCTTGTTGCGCTTTTTCTTGGCACGCGTGACCAGAAACAGCACAACGGCAATCACACCAATGACCAGGATGATGAAGGCCGGAGATAAAAACGAATTGTCGCCCATGCGGAACTCCTAACAGTCTTGTGCAGCACAGCGCTGCAATGACGTTAGCCTAGCGAGCAGCCTGCTTGATCGCGTGAAATGCATGGCTTGCCACAAAAAGCAGACGCATATGTGCGCAGCGTCGATGACGCGGAGTGCTGTCTTTCCAGCATCTGCGTGAGTGGTTTGGCAGCTGGCGCTGCCTTGCATCGATCAGGGCAGCAAGGAATGAGCCACCTCGCACGTATCGGAGCGTGTCGCTGCAGTGTGATTCGGGAAGGAGGGCCGCCGTGCATGAGCTGGCGGCCAGGCAAGCGCTTGCGGCGTGATGCACGCACATGGGCATGCTGCGCGGATTGAGTGCCAGGGAGGTGATGCGCGGCCGCAACGGCGGTTGAACTGCGGTCGATTACAGGACGAGGCCGATCTTCCTGGAATCGCACCCGGCGGCAATTCTTTCCTGCTACACGACTTCACGGAGAAACGTACGCGCAGATCGCAGCGAAGGCGCGGCGAGTGTGTTGCGCCTTCACGCATCTGTGTCCCGGCAGGGACGTGCTCTGCGTCTCGCGAGTTGAGCGGCCCAACAGGCCTCGCGTCCGGTAGCTGCAGTTTAACTGCGACATCGGTCATGTAAATCGGGGGCGAGCCGACAAGCTGTCGGGGCGTTTCTGACAGCCGTCGCGGCGATCTGCGCATCACCTTGGGCCTGTGCCCACACCCCGGCCCAATGCATTACTGAAAGGTGGCGGTGCAGCGGAAGCCGGAACAATCGATCTGCACCGTATTGCCGCTGCTGCAAACCGCGCTGAAGCGCGTGGCGCTGGTGGCCTGCACGGTGCCGTACTGCAAGCCATTGCTGATGCCCAGGGCGCAGCTTGCCGCCGGCGTGGTCGACACGGCCGGGCCCGCAGGCGCTGCCGTAACGCCTGCCTGCTCGGAGGCTCCCGGTTCGCTTGCCAAGGGCAGGGTGACCGCCGGCGCGTGCTTGGAGCTGCCGCAACTGGCGTTGGCTGCAACCACCACGCCGTGCGCGTTCTCACCCTGCAGCGCTGGCCCCGGTCTTCACGATGGCGGCCGAAGCTCAGCGTTTGCCCGAACACCGACTGGATCCAGCTCGGGTAGGTATAATCGGTGCCCTTGCTGTGATCGACGATGGCGCCGATCGCCCCGCCGATCAGGATGTTGCCCCCAACGCCGATGTTGGCGCGGGAGATGGAACGGCCTGCGGCATCGCGTTGGCCGGGCAGCACGCAGGTCATCTCCAGATCGCGCGCGGAACGATGCACTTGTGCGGTCTGGCCGGACTTCACCGTGATGCGGCTCTTTTCGTTGCTGATGGCGCAGTCGGCGCCGGGAACCAGTTGCCCGTTCGCTGTCTTGGTGGCGTGCGAATTGGCTGGGTCGCGTCGTTCACGATCGTTGCGCAGCCGCTTTGCGCAGCTATGGCGATGGCTGCGATGACCAGATGTTTCATGTTGCCGCGGCGTAAGGCAAAGCGGCACCAGGCGGGCGTTGCGCCGCGTCTGTGGTACTAGAGTGTCGTGGTCAATTCCCGTTGCCGCCGCATCGCGCGAGTGCGGGCATTTAATACCGGGATTGCGGGCGGCCGTCCAGTCGCGGCCGCTCGTGTTACGCGACCGGCGTGGCTGGCACGCGGTGCTTGGCCATCACGCTGCGGATCGCACTCAGCAGTTGCTCAGGGGTATACGGCTTTTCCAGGAAGGCCACGCCGTCGGGCAGGATCTCTTCCACGTATTCGACCGCCAGGCCGGACGTCAGCAGCACCGGCAGGTTGTAGGGCGCGTGTGCGGTCTTGAGCGCCAGGTCCACACCGGTCAGGCCGCCCGGGAAATGGATATCGGAAAACAGCACGTCCACGCGCGGGTCGCTTTCGATCAAGGTCAGGGCTTCTTCGACCGAGCCGGCACTGCGGCAGGTAAAACCGTAGCTCTCCAGCACAAGGCAGCTGAGCTGTCGGGTTCCGTCGCCGTCTTCGACAACGAAGACAACCGGCCGTTCCTTGTTCTGTGGCATGAGCTGGTCTCGTAAGGCAGGCCACATTCTCAGCGATGCGGCAGTGAACCCTCTGTCAACGCAAACCTTGCCGTATGGTTACCAGCCGAACGGGCCCGGACCATAGCCACCAGGTGCATAACGCCGGCCGAAGATGGAGCCCTCACCACGTCCGACACTGATGCTGACGCCAATCTGGTGCGTCTTGCCGTCGTCGTCGTAATAGGTCTTGCAGGAATTCAAATTCACCGCCTGCCAGTTGCTGTTGCCGCCGCGGCTGGAATAGCCCAAGCCGGTTTCGACAGCACCATGCAGCTTGCCCTGGCATTGCTCGGCACGCTCGGCAGCGATAGCAGCGGCACTTGGCCGGGCCAGTGCCGGCTTGGGGCCGCTCTTGTCGCCGTAAAAGGTGCCCGGCGGGTCGTTGCTGTATTCCGGGTCGGAGCGGAGCTGCACCGGGGCTTGCGGAATGCTCAGGTCCAGCGAACGTGCGGTCGCCGTTTCGGGATTACCTTCGCTGGCTTGGGCCCACGCACTTCCAGCGGCGGCGCTGCCGGTGGCAAACAGAGTGACCAGGACAAGCAGGCTGCGTTTCATCGGTTGGACTCTACGAAGAGGGGCTGGCAGCGCGTGCCAGCTCGCTCTGTGAAACTAGCAACGGCTGATTGAATGCGCGCTGTCGATCTTGCGGATTTTTGTGCCGTCTGCGGTGTTGTGTTGACACACGCTGCTGCATCAGCCCTGGTCGCGCACGATCTCGATCAATTGCGCGCCGTAGCGCGCCAGCTTGCCGCCGCCGATGCCGCCCACTCGCGACAGCGCATCGATGCTGGTCGGCCGTTGTTCGGCGATGTTGCGCAAGGTGCTGTCGTGGAAGATCACGAAGGCCGGCACGTTCTGTTCCTTGGCCAGGTCCGCGCGGAAGCCGCGTAAGGCATTGAACAGCGCCAGATCCTGCGGCTGGACCGGCAGGCCGGTGCGCTGCGCACTACGCTCGCGCCCGGCAGCCGGATTTTCGCGGCGCATCATGACCTGGCGCTCGCCCTTGAGCACCTGCCGGCTGGCGTCGGTGAGGCGCAGGCCGCCATGACCTTCGCTATCGACTTCCAGCAGGCTGGCGGCCACCAGTTGGCGAAATACGCCGCGCCAGGTGCGTTCGTCCAGATCGCGGCCGATGCCGTAGGTACTCAACTGGTCGTGCCCCAGCTGTTTGACACGCTCGTTCTCGCTACCGCGCAGGATGTCGATCAAATGGCCCACGCCAAAGCGCTGCCCGCTGCGGTAGACGCAACTGAGCGCTTTCTGCGAAGCCACCGTGGCGTCCCAGGCGGCGGCCGGCGTCAGGCAGTTGTCGCAGTTGCCGCAGGGTTTGGAATAGGTTTCGCCGAAGCCGGCCAGCAGCACTTGGCGGCGGCACTGCATCGATTCGCAATAGCCCAGCAGGTGGTCGAGCTTGGCGCGTTCCAGACGCTTGCGCTCTTCGGCCGCTTCGCCCTGCTCGATCATCTGCTTGAGCAGCACCACATCGCCCAGGCCGTAACACAGCCAGGCCTCGGCGGGGTCGCCGTCGCGGCCGGCGCGTCCGGTTTCCTGGTAGTAGCCCTCCAGCGATTTGGGCAGGTCCACGTGCGCCACGAAGCGCACGTCCGGCTTGTCGATGCCCATGCCGAAAGCGATCGTGGCGGCCATGATGACGCCGTCCTCGCGCAGGAATCGGCGCTGGTTTTCGGCGCGCACCTCTGTCGGCAGGCCGGCGTGATAGGGTAGTACATTGAAGCCTTGCGCGCACAGTTGCCGCGCGGTTTCTTCCACCTTGCGCCGTGACATCGCATAGACGATGCCGGCCGAGCCACGATGACGGCCCAGGAATTCCTGCAGCTGTTTACACGCGTTGTCCTTCTGCACCACCGTGTAGCGGATGTTGGGGCGATCGAAGGAACTGACGAAATGGCGCGCGTCCGCCAGGTCCAGGCGCTCTGCGATCTCGCGCTGGGTCGGCGGGTCGGCGGTGGCCGTCAGCGCCATGCGCGGAATATGCGGCCAGCGCTCGTGCAGCACGGTGAGCTGGCGGTATTCGGGGCGAAAATCGTGGCCCCATTGCGAGACGCAATGCGCTTCGTCGATGGCGAACAGCGCAATGCGGCTACGTTCCAGCAGCGAGAGGAAGCGCTGGGTCAGCAGGCGCTCTGGCGCAACGTAGAGCAGATCCAGGTCGCCGGACAGCAGGGCGCGTTCCACGCGCTGGGCGTTTTCTGCATCCAGCGTGGAGTTGAGGAACTCGGCGCGCACGCCGAGCTGGCGCAGGGCTTCGACCTGATCCTGCATCAACGCGATCAGCGGCGAGACCACGATGCCGATGCCATCGCGCAGCAGTGCCGGCACCTGGTAGCACAGCGATTTGCCGCCACCGGTGGGCATGAGGACCAGGGCATCGTTGCCGGCAGCGACGTGTTCGACAATGGCCTGCTGCGGGCCGCGGAAGTCGTCGTAGCCGAAGACGCGGCTGAGCAGTTCGTGGGCGGGGGAAGACATCCGCCTAGGATACCGTGCGGGTCAAGCCCTGGCCGGGTCGCCGGTACGGTGTCGTGCGCGCGTGGGCGTCGGGATTTACCGCGCGTACCGCGCCGCAGCGGAAGATACGGCGCCGCGGGGCCCGCCGCACCGCCAGACGCAGGTACCGATGCGCGATCCGGTCCGGTACAGATCGGGTCGACTCGTCGTGCTGTGTCACTTCCGCTCGACAGTGTGCGTGCCGCATGTCGTTTGTCGCACAGCAATCGTCTTGTCAGGCAAAGGGGGCTGGCGTTTCATGTGCCCATGAGGAGTTGGCAGCATGGCGCAATCGGTCTGCAGTCCTCACCCGATCGGTGGTGGCGATCATTTTCTACCGATGCTTGGGCAGGACGGGAGCACACTGCCGCCAATAGCTGAAAGGAATGTCGAAGATGTTTGTTCTATCAGAGTCAGAAGTCATGCAGGTCTCCGGTGCCGGCGTGATTGCCGATGCGGCAACTGGCGCCGGTGGTGCAGGTGGTTGGCTTGCCGGCGCGCGCGCCGGTGCTGCGATCGGCGCCGAGGTCAGCTGGATCGGTGGTCTGGCTGGCGAAGTCGCCGGTATCATCATCGGGGCTGCCGCAGGGGCGGCGATTGGTGGCTTGGTGGGACGGGCGCTTGAGTAAGCGCGGCTAGCAGACACGCCAATGCATCGGCCCGGCGGTGCTGGGCCGGTGCACTGGGTCGGTAGGTGTGCGCCTGCCGTTCCAACTCCCTGCCACGTTCGCCTGGCGACTAACGTGACGATTTAATACCACTTGAGGCGTACTCCAGCCTGGCACTGGGACGGCTCGGAACGACGGAGATGCATGGAACAATGGGCGAACGCAGACAATGGCGAGTCGTTTCCTGCAATCCCTTCGGATCGTGGCGGGATGCAGGGATGTGGCTGGGGCTGGTGGTCGGCAGCGTGGGCTGTGTCGCCTGGCTGATCCGGTTCATCTTCCATGACGCGGGTATGGCCCATGCAGCCGTCGTTGGCGCGCTGATTGCGGCGGTTGCCATGCGCGTGCTCAATCTGCCCGTCGTCACCTGCCTGCCGGCCGCTCATGCGCTGCTGATCGCGAATCAACTGCGCAGATTGGGATACGCCGAACGACCGTCCGCCAACGGCCAGCATTTCGAGTCGGCCGCGCCGCGCTGGCTGCGGTGGGACTCCAATACGGTGCTCATGCGCCGTGCGGAAGCAGGCATCCAGCTCACCTGTCCGCTATTTCTCGTCTCCAAATTGCGGCAGAGCGCCTAGCACTGGGCCTGAACGTCTGTGGTGGGTCTTCCCTCGCCGCGGGGCCGGCGTTTTCGATGCCAGAGCCCTTATGTCTGCTCGCTGTCTGTCCCGATGGCGCAGCGGCAAGCGCGTTTTGAGTCGGCAACGGCGCCCAAGCTGTGCGCTGCTATCCGGCCACATCATCTGACCCCAGCGCTTGTTCCGTGGTGACCAAGGCGGTGGTCCCAACGCGCCACCACCGCTGCCCCGAACTCGATCCCGTCGTGCTCGTCACCGAGTCCGGGGCGACATTGCATCAGCATGCAATGTCCAGTTGTATGCGCCCCGTGCTTACTGCAATAGCGAGCGCAGCATCCAGGCGTACTTTTCGTGGGTCTGCAGACGCTGGGTCAGCAGGTCCACGGTCGGGTCGTCGCCGGCGTCGTCGGCGGTGCCCAGCACCTTGCGTGCGGTGCGGCAGACCGCTTCGTTGCCGCTGACCAGCTGGCGCACCATCTCGCGCCAGTCGGCGCTGTCGCTCAGGCCCGGCTCTTCCGGGATCGAGGTCAGCGCAACGAATTCGCGGTAAGAGCCCGGAGCGTTGTAGCCCAGGGCGCGGATGCGCTCGGCCACCTCGTCCAGCGCCGCCCATTGTTCGGTGTATTGGGTTTCGAACATGGTGTGCAGCGAGTTGAACATCGACCCGGTGACGTTCCAATGGAAGTTGTGGGTCTTCAGATACAAGGTGAAGGCGTCAGCCATGTAGCGGGCCAGACCGTCGGAGATCTGCTTGCGATCGCTGTCCTTGATCCCGATATCGATATGTGGTGCCGATGCAGCGGCGACCGGCAGGGCATCACTGACGACGACGGGCTTGTTGGCGTTTTTTTTCTTGGACATGGGATGGTCCTTGCAGGGTTGATGTCTTGGGGAACTGATATGGCGTCACAATAGACAGCCTAAAGGATCAAACGTCATTCAATTTTTCACATTTTTCCATCAATGAGCGCTATCGACTCCACCCTTGCCGACACCTTGCGTGAGCGCCGCCGTGCCGTGGATGGCGCGATGAGCCGCGACCGTGGCCGTTTGCTGAGCCTATGGTCGCGCTGGCAGGGCAAGCCGGGCAACCCGCAGGTGCGCGATGCGTTCGAGCAGGCGCTGGCGGCGTCGCAGGCGCAACGCCAGGCACGGGCCGAGCAGCAGCCGGCCATCACGCTGGACAGCCAGTTGCCGATCGCGCGCGAGGCCGAGCGCATCATCGCGCTGATCCGCGATCACCAGGTGATGGTCATCGCTGGCGAAACCGGCTCGGGCAAGACCACCCAGTTGCCCAAGCTGTGCCTGGCGGCAGGGCGAGGGGCCGCGGGTATGATCGGCTGCACCCAGCCACGCCGGATCGCCGCGCGTGCGGTGGCTGCGCGCGTGGCCGACGAGTTGAAGACGCCATTGGGCACAATGGTGGGCTTCCAGGTGCGCTTCACCGATCGCGTCAGCGATCAGTCGCGCATCAAGTTCATGACCGACGGCATCCTGCTGGCGGAAATCGCCAGCGACCGTTGGCTGTCGTCCTACGACACCATCATCGTGGACGAGGCGCACGAGCGCAGCCTCAACATCGACTTCCTGCTGGGCTATCTCAAGCAGTTGCTGCACAAGCGCCCCGATCTGAAGTTGATCGTCACCTCGGCCACCATCGATACCGAGCGCTTTGCACAGCACTTCGACAATGCGCCGGTGATCAGCGTGGAAGGCCGCACCTTTCCGGTGGAAGTGCGCTACCGCCCGCTGGAGGGCGAGGCGGGTGGCGATGACGACGACGACGGCAACGGGCGCGAGGGCGAGCGCAGCGTCAACGATGCGATCGTGGTGGCCATCGACGAGATCACCCGCATCGACCCGCGCGGCGACGTGCTGATGTTCCTGCCGGGCGAGCGCGAGATTCGCGATGCGCACCAGGCGCTGGAACGGCGCAAATACCGCGAAACCGAAGTGGTGCCGCTGTACGCGCGGCTGTCGGCGGCCGATCAGGACCGGGTATTCAATCCCGGGCCGCGCCGGCGCCTGGTGCTGGCCACCAACGTGGCCGAAACCTCGCTGACGGTGCCGCGCATCCGCTACGTGGTGGATCCGGGGCTTGCCCGCGTCAAACGCTACAGCCCGCGCCAGAAGCTGGACCGTCTGCATATCGAGCCGATCTCGCAGGCCAGCGCCAACCAGCGCATGGGCCGCTGCGGGCGCATTGCCGAGGGCATCTGCTACCGGCTGTATGCCGAAGCGGACTTTGCCGCGCGCCCGGCGTTCACTGATCCGGAGATCCGGCGTTCCTCGTTGTCGGGCGTGATCCTGCGCATGTTGCAGCTGGGGCTGGGCCGGATCGAAGACTTTCCGTTCCTGGAAGCGCCCGACGAACGCGCGGTGGCCGATGGCTGGCAACAGCTGCTGGAGCTGGGTGCGATCGATGCCGAGCGGCGTCTGACCGCAACTGGTCGCCAGATGGCGCGCTTGCCGGTGGACGTCAAGCTGGCGCGCATGCTGGTGGCCGCGCAGCAACATGGTTGCTTGCGCGAAATGATCATCATCGCCGCCTTCCTGGGCATCCAGGATCCGCGCGAGCGCCCACCGGAAGCACGCGAGGCCGCCGACAACGCGCATGCGCTGTTTGCCGATGCACGCTCTGAATTCGTGGGCATCCTGCGCTTGTGGGATGCGTACCGGCAGGTCCATGAAGATCTCACCCAATCCAAGCTGCGCGACTGGTGCAACCGGCATTTCCTCGGTTTCTTGCGCATGCGCGAGTGGCGCGAGCTGCATCGGCAACTGCGGTTGCTGTGCGAAGAACTGGGTTGGAACGAAGAGCCGGCCAATGTGATACTGGCGCCACTGCTGGCCGGTGCCAGCGCGCCTGCCCGCGAGGACGGCCACAACGCCAACCGGCCCACGCGTGGCCAGCTGCACCGTGCTGCGCGACTGGCGCGCGAAGGCAAGCCGGATCCCAATGCAGTGCCTGCGACACCTGCGCCGGCGGCGACGAACAAGCAGGCCGAGCCCGCCGAAGCATCGGCGCGCAGCAGCGAGCGCGAACGTGCGGCGGCGTATCAGGCGCTGCATCGCGCGCTGCTGGCGGGGCTGCCGACGCAGATCGGCCATCGTACCGAAAAGGGCGATTATCTAGCCGCGCGGCAACGCCGCTTCGTGCCGTTTCCGGGTTCAGCGCTGGCGCGCAAGCCGCCGCCGTGGATTCTGGCGGCCACGTTGCTGGACACGCAGAAAGTCTGGGGCATGACCAATGCCGCGATCGAGCCGGATTGGGCCATCGCCGAACTGCCGCATCTGCTGGCGCGCAAGCATTTCGATGCGCACTGGTCGCGTGCGCAGGGGCAGGTGGTCGCATCGGAACAGATCAGCCTGTTCGGGCTGGTGCTGACGCCGAAAAAGCCCGTGCATTTCGGCAAGATCGATCTGGCCGCAGCGCACGACCTATTCGTGCGCCAGGGCCTGGTCACCGGCGAAATCAACACACGCGCCGCATTCGTGGCCGATAACCTTAAAGTGCTGGAGCAGGCGCGCGAAGAAGAGGCCAAGTTGCGTCGCGCCGGTATCATTGCCGACGAAGCCTGGCAGGCGCGCTGGTATCTGGATCGCATTTCGGCCGAGCTGCATTCGGCCAGTGGTCTGGATGCCTGGTGGAAGACCTTGCCGCCGGACAAGCGCCGCAGCCTGCATTGGTCGTTGAACGATCTGCTGCCGGGCGAAGGCAGCGAAGCCGATCGCTTTCCGAAGTATTTTCCGCTCGGCGATGCGCGCTTGCCCTTGCATTACCGCTTCGAGCCGGGTGTCATCGACGACGGCGTGACGCTGGAGGTGCCGCTGCACCTGCTTAATGCGCTGGATCCGGCGCGCCTGTCGTGGCTGGCGCCGGGCTTCGTCGCCGACAAGGCGTCTGCGTTGATTCGCAGCCTGCCCAAGGCGCAGCGCCGCAACTACGTGCCGGCACCAGATTTCGGGCGCGCGTTCTACGAGGCCTACAGCGTGGCCTCGGCCGACGATATCCGTGGCGAGCTGGCGCGCTTTCTGACCAAGGCCACCGGGACGCAGGTGACGGCGCTGGATTTCGACGAGCGGGCGCTGGACACGCATCTGCTGATGAACCTGCGCCTGCGCGCCGACGACGGCCGGGTGCTGGCCGAGTCGCGCGATCTGGACGGGCTGCGGGCGCGCTTCGGCGAACGTGCCGGGCGGGCATTCGCCGCACGGGCCGGGCGCGCGCTGGCCGCCGAAGGATTGCGCGATTTTCCCACCGCGCCGATTCCCGAACAGGTGGCCGGCGAGGCCGGCGTGCCGGCGTACCCGGCGCTGGTGGATCAGGGCGATAACGCGGCGCTGCGCATCTTCGCCGACCGTAACGAAGCGGTGCGGGCGCATCCGCGCGGCGTACGGCGATTGCTGGAAATCGCATTGGCCGACAAGATCAAGCAGGCGCGCAAGCAACTGCCGGTGTCGCCCAAGACCGGGCTGCTGTATGCGGCGATCGAATCGCAGGAACGCCTGTGTAGCGATCTGGTCGATGCGGCGCTCAACGCCGTGCTGGCCGATGGCCTAGGCGCCATTCGCGACCCCGGCGCATTTGCGCAGCGCCGCGATGATGCGATCAAGCGGCTGTTCGGCGAAGCGATGGAGCGCTTGAAGTTGGCCGAGAGCATTCTGGGCGCGGTGGCCGAACTCAAGCCACTGCTGGAAGCACCGTTGATGGGCTGGGCACGCGGCAATCTGGATGACATGGAGCAGCAACTGCGCGCGCTGGTGCATGCAGGCTTCCTGCGCGACACGCCGGCCGACGCATTGGCCAATTATCCGCGCTACCTCAGGGCGATGATCCTGCGCTCCGAACGCGCAAAGCGCGATCCTGCGCGCGACCAGGCGCGCATGCTCGAGCTCAAGCCGTTCGTGGATGCAGTGCAAGAGGCCGCCGCGCGCGGTTTGCAAAACCGCGAGGAGTGGCAGGCGCTGCGCTGGGATTTAGAAGAGCTGCGCGTGTCGGTATTTGCGCAGGAGCTGGGTGCAAAATCCGGCGTCTCGGCAAAGAAGCTGTCGCAACGGGTCGCTGCATTGCGCAGTTGAGCCTTCGTGTAGGGCGTGCATCCGAACAAAGCCGCGTGCGCTTTTACAACGCACGCGGCGTCCGTCTTCGAGGCTGAGAGCGGCCAGCAAACCGTAGCGAGCAGTGGTCAGGTCGGCGCGGACTGCGCACTCATAGCCGGACGTAAGTGGTACGCGCCGGCTATGAGCAACGACTGCGCCCGCCTGGCGGTGAGCGCAGTCGTTGCTGGCTGCGCTAGAACTTCACGTGCAGGCTGGCCATGTAGCGGCGACCGCTCTTGTAGCGGCCGGCCAGATGGTCCTTGTCGCCCAGATACTGCAGATATTCCTCATCCAGCAGGTTCTGCGCGTCGACCTGCAGCGACCAGTTCGGGCTGAACCCGTAGCCGATGCTGGCGCCGAGTTCGGCGTAATCGTCTACGCTGGCCGGTGCCGCACCGGCCACATAACCGCCGGCCAGGTAGCTGTCGCGCCAGTACGTAGCCGAAGACTTCCATGCCGCGGCGGTCCACGCGTTCTTCGTAATGCTGCGCCGACACCGCAATGCCGAAGGTCTGCGCCGCGTTCTTCCAGCTATACAGCAGTGCCGCGTCGGGTTTGCCCTGGCTGGCCTGGTCGCTGTGGCTGTAGCCGATGGACGCAGCCACTTCGTTGACCTTCAGATCCAGCGGCTGCCGCGTATGCATCAGCACCGTGCCACCGAGACTGCCTTCGGTCAGGCGCGCTTCGGAGGATTTGAGGATTTCCGCACGGCCCAGGATCTGCGGGGCCAGCAGGGTGTAATCGAAACCACGGCTGGGCTGTTCGCCGTAGAGCCAGATCGCCTGCGCCACCGGATGCCCGTCCAGAAACGACAGATTGAGGCTGGGGTCGGTGCCGTCGATACTCACGCGCTCGCCTTGCCCGAAGCGTCTGTCCAACGTCACGCCGGGAATCTGCGAGAGCGCTTCGGCCACGTTGGTGCTTGGGAATTTGCCGATGTCTTCGGCAGTAATCGCCTCGGAGATGCCGGTGTTGTTGCGTTTGGTATCGAGCGATTTTTCCAGGCTGGCGCGGATGCCAACCACCTGGACGGCGTCCAGGTCGGTGGCTTGCGTACCAGCGCTGTCCTGGGCTTGCGCAGCGAATGCCAGCGACATTGCGATGGCGCTGGACAGCAGGGTGGTGCTGTATTTCATGATGTCTCTCCTCATCACGCACAGGGATGGACGGCGGGCTGCCGCTCGCCGGATGCGGGGTCTTGCGGACGCGCTCGGGGTAGAACGCGTGGTAGATCGCTTACGACAGGGGGGGTGTGGTGTTGCAGATACCAGTTGGCCGCGCCGAGCACGCCCAGTTGCCCGTGCTCGACCAATTCGACCGGGATGCGTTCGAGCACCGCGCGCATGTTGCCCTTGTCCAGGAAGCGCTCGGCAAAGGTGCTGCCAGCCAGGAACTGGTCGATCGTCGGCAGGAAGCCCCCTGCCAGATAGATGCTGCCGGCAGCGCCGTAGGCCAGCGCCATGTCGCCGACCGCGCTCCCCAGCAGGCCGCAAAACATCTGCAGGCACTCGCGCGCGAGTGCGTCGTCTTCGTGCAGCGCTGCGTGCGTCACGGCGGCGGGCAGGCGATGACGCGGCGTTGCGTCATGCAGCTCGCACGCCGCATCGTAGAGATGCAGTAATCCCGGGCCGGAGAGCACGTGCTCGAGCGGCAAATAGTGCCGGCCACGCAACAGCCGTTGCAGCAAGGCGTATTCGCGCGGGTGGGTGCTGGCCAGCGCGACCTTGGCCGGTTCGGTGGCCAGCACGATCGCGCGTGGCTTGGCATTGATCCACAGTGCTGCACCCAGGCCGGTGCCGGGGCCGACCACCAGAATCGGCCCGTTGGCACGCGCACGGCGCGTTGTTCCATCTGCGACGCTGCGTAGGCCACCGCCTCGAAATCGTTGACCAGGTGCACGTTGCGCACTGCCAGTGCAGCACCGATGCGGCTGGGCGAAATCGTCCATGGCAGGTTGTTGCTGATGAAGCTGCCATCGTCCAGCGCCACGCCGGCACTGGCGATGACCACTGCATCGACGCCGCGCCGGTGCTGCAGGAAGTCCCCCGAGGATGGCCTGGAGACTGGCGTGTTCGGCGCACCGATAGGTGCGGTAATGCGAAAGCTCGATGGCTGCATCGTGTGCCTGCAGCAGGTGCCCGACACGCACATGCGGCGTGCCGCCGACATCGGCAGCGACGAAGCTGGTGGCAACGGGAACATCGGGCGAGGCAGAGGCGCAAGCGGAACGCGAAATTGCAGCCACATTCAGTCCTTTGGTCCGTCTGACCGGCCGATGCCGTCAGCGATTAGGGGCGTGTGTAGGAGTTGGTAACAACGATGTCAATGGATTAGTCGGGTTGAATCGATCTTGCTGGCGTGCTCAAGTGCGAAAACGTGCTGTTCGAGGTTGTCTGTGCGGACTTCGTTGCGCAAAGTGGACAAATGCGTCCAACGTGGCGCAATGGTTGCCGTAAAGCGGACTCGGCAATTGAGCGGTGGCGCTCAGCTGCCCGGAAGTTGCTTCGGTCGGCGATCGCGATCCAGCATGTTTCAACGATTGCGTCAGTGCACAGCGGCACCGCCGATCACGCCAGGCAACGTGCTGCAGGCCGCGTGATCGGTGGGCGGCGCCTGGGTGGGGTAACCCTGCTTGCCGAGCACATAGGTCTGGCTGGTGGCAACGAATCCATCCGCGTAGGTGGCTTCGACGAAATACGCGCTCCAGCCGTTCTCCGGAATCTGCACCGGTACCGGTACCGGGACCGTGCCGCCGCCAGCAAGCGCAATCGGCGTGGCGCTGTAGCGTATGCCGCCGCAGGCGTAGCGGAAATCGCGCGCCTTTGGATTATGTGCACTCCACAGTTGCACCTGCGTTGGCCGCTCGGAGGAGCGGAAGCGGATCTGCGGTGTTTTGCCCGGACGCAACACATCGCTCACCTGCGGTAGCGGGCGCTGCTGCTGCAGGCGCGTGATAAACGGCGCCAGGGTATCGACGACGGAGGCGCGGATGTTGTGCGCACTATTGGGCAGGACGCGCAGCGCCTTGCTGCCGGGCAGCGCGTTGTAGAAGAACTGGGTGTTGTCCGGCAGGAAGAAGTCGTCGCCGCTGGCATTGACGATGTACTTGGGTACCGCCAGCCGCGTGCGGTACGGCGTGTGCAAATAGCTCAACGGATCTTGCAGCTGCACCAATTGCGCGAAGGCCGGGGTCTGCAGTTGTGAGGTGATGCCCTGCTTTGCATAGGCATTGAAGGCGATCGGTCAGTTGCCGCCATAAGTGCGGGACATATGCTCCAGCACTGCCGGCATGTTGAGGATGTTGATCACCAATGGCGCCACCGCCTCTACGCGCTGGTCTGCGATGGTGGCGTGCCAGCTGGCCCACCCGCGTTTTGAGGCGCCGGCAAGCACGAAGCGGTGGATTCGCAGTGGGGCCAGTTCGCGCTCGGCCAGGCTCATGGTGCGCGCAATCGCGGCCGCCATCGGCACGTGCAGCGGCAGTGTCTTTCGCTGCTGCGGCGCCTTGAGAAATAGCGACCAGCTATAGGCCACGCTGTCGTCTTCGCGGCGTGGGCTGGCATCGCCCTGGTAGGTCAGCGCCTGGTTGGGAATGTCGCTGAGCGCGATCACCACCGTGCGGGTGCGGTGCGCCAACGCCGCCAGCGCCTCGGGTGGCAACTCGCTGGCCGGCTGCGCCGCACCACTATCAACCGGATGGCGCGTGCCGTTGGTTGAGATCAACACTGCGCGCGTGGGCAAGGCCTCTTTCGGCACGTAGATCGCCACGTCATGCTGCCAGCGCGCCGGCGTGACCAGTCCCTCGGGCGACCAGTCCTGCGAGGTCAGCAGGTAGTCGCGCCGCTCGACACCGGCAACGCTGCTGGTGCCAACGCGCGTATAGGTCAGCGGTTGTTGTTCGATGGCATCGCGGTAACACACCAGGGCTTGCCCGAAGCCAACCTCCGGCGCATTGGCGCATCGCTCCACCGGCGAGGCAGCAGAAGCGAGTGGATCAGCGGCCGCGACGCCTGCAAACAGGGTCAGGGACGATAACAGTGCGAGGCTGCAATAGGTCATCGAGCACATGCATGTTCTCCAGAGACCGTGCGTGTGGCCAGCGATTGCTGCGACCAATCACGTGGGAAAGCGTGGTCAGCAGTCGCGTCAGCGACGGGTGGGTGGCGCAGTGTGTGCAGGAGTGTACGCGTGGTCCCTATCGGTCAGAAGAACGGCACCTATTGCGACCGGCAATGGGCTGCGTCTGCGCGATGCCGAGTGCGATGAGTCGGCGCGCCAGGTTAGCTGCGCCTGGACGTAGTGGGTGTGTAATTACGCTTGCGCTCCGTGTGCCGGCAACAGCGCTGCCTTGCGCATGCGCTGCTCTGCAGCGAGCGAAATGCTAAGGCTGCAGCTGCAGTTGCAATGTCGCATGCGCAACCCCCAGCGGCGGCGGCCGATGCCAGGCGCGGCCACCTCTTCGGCAGCCGCGCAAGCTTGGCCGGTGCCTTTACTTGATCCGCCGTACCTTGGCCGTGGTGTTGTAACCCTCGATCTGCAGATACCACACGCCGACCAGACCCGGCTTGATCTTGACCTTGGGTGCGTCCTTGCGCACGCCGGACAGGCTGGCGGCATCGGTCTGTTCCCACACCTGACCGTTGGCCAGCGTGTAGACGCGGCCCTTCGCAAAGCCCTTGAATTCACCAACCATCGTGCTCTCGATCGGCTCCTTGCTGCCGAAGTCGAAGAAGCCGCGGTTCTTGACGATCACTTCCTGGCGTCCGGCTTCCTTGGCCTGTTCGACCACCACTGCGGCCTCCTTAGCGACCTTGCCCTGCAGCCAATCGTTGAGCGCAGCCAGTTCGCTGGCATCGAGCTTGTCCAGGCCGGCGGCCTTGAACTGTTCGGCACTCATCTGCGACTGCAGGTCGCCTTGCACCGCGCGTTGCGCCAGGGCGGGGGCGGCATGCAACGCCAGGGTCAGGCAAACCAGCAAGGGAATGCGGCGCTTGAGCGACATGAAAGCCATCCGAAGAAGAGATGGCTAGTGTAGACGCTGTTGGCGCCGGCCAACGCGGCTTACTCCAGCGTGTCGACGGTGGCTGCTGCCGGGCGCTCGGGGCGGCGGTAGACGAAGGCCGGTGCCGGCGATGCCGACTCCTGTTCGGCGGCTGCGCGCACCTGCGCATGGAGGGGCGACCGTTCGCAGACCGGGTCCAGCGTGGCAGCATCGCCGCTGAGCGCCAGCGCCTGACAGCGGCAGCCGCCCCAGTCGATCTCGCGCTTGGGGCAGCCCTGGCACACTTCCGGCATCCAGGCGGTGCCGCGGAAGCGCACGAAGGCTTCGCCGTTGTTCCAGATATCGGCCAGGGAGCGCTCGTGCAGATTGTCAAAGCGCATGCCCTGGATGGTTTCGGCGGCATGGCATGGCAGCACATCGCCGCGCGGGGAAATATTGACGAAGCGCTGGCCCCAGCCGCCCATGCAAGGCTTGGGCTGGCGCGCATAGTAATCGGGCGTGACGAAATCGATCGCCAGGCGGTCGCCGAGCTGGCGACGCGCGGTTTCCACCGCGTCGATGGTGGCCATCAGTTGCGCGCGGCTGGGCATCAGCGCAGCGCGGTTGCGCAGGCCCCAGCCGTAGTACTGGGTATGCGCCACTTCGATGCGCTCGGCCTGCCATTCCAGCGCCAGCGCGATCATGCCGGGCACGCGCTCGGCGTTATGGCGGTGCAGTACCGCGTTGATCGTCAGCGGCAGGCCGCGTGCGCGGACGGCGGCGGCGAATTCGCGCTTTTTGGACAAGCTGTTGCGATACCCGGCAATGCGATCGGCACCGGCTGGGTCCACGTCCTGCACGCTCAATTGCACATGCTCCAGCCCGGCCGCCTGCAGTTGGTCCAGCATCGGCTCGCCACCAGCAACCCCGGAGGTGATCAGGTTGCTGTACAGCCCGAGCGCGCGCGCATGTGCGACCAGTTCGGGCAGGTCTTTGCGCAGCATCGGTTCGCCACCGGAGAAGTGCGCCTGCAGCACGCCCATGTCGGCAGCCTGCTGCAACAGCGAGCGCCAGCCTGCGGTATCCATCTCTTCGCGCAGCGCCGCCAGCGCGATCGGGTTGGAGCAATACGGGCACGCCAACGGGCAGCGGTGGGTCAATTCCAGCAACACCGACAGCGGTGGCGGCGCGATGCTCATACCCGCAGCAAACGTTTTTGATGCAGGGTATCGGTGAGTTCGATCACGTCGGCTTCGATTTGCGCCGCGTCCGCGTCGAATTCTGCAGCCAGCTCCTGTGCGATCTGCGCCAGCGAGCGCGTGCCGTCGTAGCGTTGCGCGACCACCAAGGCAATGTCGTCCAGCTCGACCACGCGTTCGGGCGCCAGCAAGACCCACTGGTTGCGCGCGCGGTCGTGCTGCAGGCGCACACCTGCACGCAGGGCCGGCTGGCTATCGCGGGTGATGCCGCTCATGCTGCGACCCGGCCGGCGTCGCGGTCCGGCACGAAGGCATCCGGCCATACGATGCCTGGCGATACGTAGGCCACGTGCAGTGCATCCAGTTGGGCCCACAGCACCGAGCACTTGAAATGCAACGCGGCCTTGACCAGCGCCTGTTTTTCCACCGTATCGGCATGCTGCTTGACGTAATCCAGCGCGAAATCCGAATCACGGGGTGCCTCGGTCAGGCGATGCTCGAAATAGGCCAGCGCTTCGGACGAGACGAAGTCGTAATGCTTGAGCATGCCGGCCACGCGCTGGCCGATGATGTTGGGCGCGAACAATTCGGTCAGCGACGAGGCGATTGCTTCGAGCAGGCTCTTTTCGCGTACGAACTGCAGGTACGCCTGCACCGCAAAGCGCGTACCGGGCAGCAATGCACGGCCCGATTCCACCAGTGTGCGGTCCAGGCCAAGCGCATCGGTGAGATGTAGCCAGCGCGCGATGCCGCCGTCGCTGGCGCTATTGCCGTCGTGATCGAGGATGCGTTGCCGCCAGATCCGCCGCAGCGCCGGATCTTCCATGCGCGCCAGAATCGCGGCGTCCTTCAGCGGAATGCAGCGCTGGTATTCGAAGCGATTCAACGCCCAGGCCTGCACCTGGCCTCGGTCGAGCTTGCCGTGATGCAACAGCGCATGAAACGGATGCTGGTCGTGATACAGACGCGCGCCGATGGCACGCAGGTCCGCTTCCAGTTGGTCGGGGCTGAGCGGAGCGGTCACAGGGCGATCTCCAGGCCGTCGTGCGCAACCTCCCACCCGCTGGCGCGCGCGCTGGCGAACTCGGGCGAAAGGGTGTTGAGCACGGGATTGGTGGTATTGAGATGGATGAAGATTTTGCGTGCCACGTTCAACGGCGCGAATGCGGCGATGGTGCCGTCGGGGCCGTCGATGCTCATGTGGCCCATGCGTTGGCCGGTCTTTCGGCTGATGCCCAGCTGCACCATCTCGTCATCGCGCCACAACGTGCCGTCGAAGAACACCAGTTCGGCTCCCTGCAGGCGCGCGCGCAGGGCGTCGGTCATCGCAGCGCAGCCGGGAATGTAATGCATGCGGTGGCGGCCATCGTCGATGCTGAGTCCGAGGGTTTCTTCATTGGACCCAGCCAGGTCGCCACCGCTGCGCGATTCCATGAACAAGGGCACCTTGCCGGGCACCGAAAACGGCGTGAGCTGCAGCCCGCACAGCGCCAGCGGCGCGTCCAGCGCGAATGGCTGCCGGCTCACGTGCTGCGGGTTGACGGCGTCGAAGATAGGGTTTTGCGCGAGCAGGTCCAGCACGCGGTTGCTGGCATGCAACGAAAACCGCTGGCTTTCGCGCATCGAGAGCAGCCCGGCGATGTGGTCGATCTCGCCGCTGGTCAGCAGCACTGCCTCGATCGGCGAATGTCGCAGCCCGTGCTGCGGCCACAAGGCAGGTGTTGCGAGAATTTGTTGGCGGAAATCGGGAGAGACATTGATCAGCACCCAGCGCTTGCCATCGGCACTGACCGCGATGCTGGCCTGGGTACGACGCTGGGCACCGTCTGTTTGCTGCCACGCCCGCAGGCTTGCGGGCGTGTGGCAATTCCACTGCGGATGCCCACCGCCGGCCGCCGATCCCAAGACGATGATGCGCATGGAGAACTGTGACCTAATCTGCCGGCAACTGCCGGTCATGCATCAAGAGGAAGGGCGGCAAGGTGAGCGTAAAGTGTGCAGGGTCAAAACTCGCCGGAGACGTAGCAGTTGATTTCGGCGCCACAATTGACTTCACGAACGACAGGCTTCTTCCAGGTCTTCATACGGCTACCTCGCAGTTGGGAAAAACGTCGCTGGCCGCCGGATGCAGCGCACGACATGTTCCGAGCATAGGCAGGCGATGTGGTGCAGTTGTAAAGGGCAAGTAAAAAGGTGCGTCGGTGCCGATTTCCGCTTTCTGCACCGTGTCGCTTTTCGCGCCGGGCGGTTACGAATCAAGACGTTGCCGGGTGAACCTGGCCTAAGCACGCGCCTCGTCCCGCGCCGAGAGCGCCTCGGTAAAACGCGTTGTGGAGAAGGTGACGCGCACGTTACCGTAGTCGTCAGCTCCCCGTTGTTGCCCGCCGCCGTGTCCACCGCTGTGACCAGTTCCTCATTCGATCGCCTGCAAACGTTGCTGCAGCATCCTGCCGTGGCCTCCATTGCGCCCGCACTGCGCGATGCACTGGCGCAGGCCTGGCAGGACCTGCCGCCCGCGCACACCGACAGCGTGCCGTGGCCATTGCTCGGCGACACCCTGGATGCATTGGCGCTGCTGGCCGCCGACGAAGCCACGCTGATTGCAGCGTTGCTGTTCGATTTGCCCGCCTTGCGTGGCGCGATCGCGGGCCTGCCGTGGCAACCGGCGGAGCGGCGGGTGGCGGTGGAAGGCCTGCTGGACGGCCTGGATGCAGCCGATCAGGTCTGGGCACTGCATGCTGGACGCGAGGCTGGGCGCAACAGTGAAGGCCTACGGCGGTTGCTGCTGTCCATCATCCACGATCTGCGCGTGGTGCCGATCCTGCTGGCACGGCAACTGGCGCGCATGCGCGTGGCCGACCGGCTCAACGAGGAACAGCGCCGCGCGCTGGCCCAGCTCACGCGCGACATCCACGCGCCGCTGGCGAACCGGCTGGGCATCTGGCAGGTGAAGTGGGAGCTGGAAGATCTGGCGTTCCGGCATCTGGAGCCGGAGACCTATCGCCGCATCGCCCGTGAAGTGGACGAAACCCGCGTGGCGCGCGAGCGCTACCTGGAAGCGGTCAAGCGCACTTTGTCGGCAGCGCTTGCCCAGCAGGGGCTGCGCGCAGAGGTGAGCGGGCGGCCGAAACACATCTACAGCATCTGGCGGAAGATGCAGAAAAAGCGGCTCTCGTTCGACCAGTTGTATGACATCCGCGCAGTGCGGGTCATGGTCGACGACGTAGCGGCGTGCTACGCCGCGCTGGGGGCGGTGCATTCGCTGTGGGCGCCGGTGCCGAGCGAGTTCGACGATTACATCGCCCGGCCCAAGGCCAACGACTACCGTTCGCTGCATACCGCGGTGGTCGGCCCAGAAGGGCGCACGATCGAAATCCAGATCCGTACCTTCGAAATGCACGCCCAGGCCGAACTCGGCGTGGCCGCGCACTGGAAATACAAGGAAGGCGGCAAGGGCGGCGAAAAGGCGTTCGACCGCAAGATTTTGTGGATGCGTCAGCTGCTGGAGCAGGTGCAGGAGGGCGAGCATGGCGAGCTGGCCGGCGCGCTGGATGTCGAGCTGATCGAAGACCGCGTATATGTGCTGACCCCCAAGGGCGAGGTGATCGATCTGCCGCAAGGTGCCACGCCGCTGGATTTTGCGTATCACGTGCACACCATGGTCGGGCATCGCTGTCGCGGCGCGCGCGTCAACGACCGCATCGTGCCGCTGACCTATCGGCTGCGCAGCGGCGACCGGGTGGAGATCATGACCGCCAAGGAAGCCGACCCGCGCCGCGACTGGCTGCTGGCCTCCAACGGCTTTCTGGCCAGCGGGCGTTCGCGCGACAAGGTGCGTGCCTGGTTCCACAAGCTGGACCGCGCGCGCAACGTGCAGGCGGGCAAGGACTTGCTCGATCGCGAGCTCAAGCGCCTGGGCCTGCAGCATGCGGACCTGAGCGTAGCCGCGCGCAAATTTCATGCCGAAAACGTCGACGAGCTGTATATCCAGGTCGCCCTGGGCGATACCGGTCCGAACCAGGTCAGCCGTGCGTTGCTGGAAGCCGAGCGTGCCGCGTCCCAGCCGCCAGTACCGACGCCCCCGCGGCCGACCGCGCGGCGCGATGGATTGGGGAAATCCAAATTCACCGTCGAGGGAGTGGGCAATTTGCTGGTGCAGTTGGCGCGTTGCTGCCAGCCGGTGGCCGGCGAACCGATTGCCGGCTATCTCACCCGCGGTCGCGGCATCACCGTGCACCGCACCGACTGCGCGGCATTGGCGCGCCTGGCCGTTGCCCACCCGCAGCGCGTGTTGCCGGTGGAGTGGGGCAAGGCCGGCAGCGGCTACGAAGTGGATGTGCAGGTGCGCGCGGTGGACCGCCGCTGGCTGCTCAAGGACATCACCAACCTGATCGCCCAGGAAGATGCGCACGTGCTGGAAATCAACAGCGACAACGTGCGCGATACCGGCAGGGCGCAACTGCGGCTGCGCTTGAAGGTCAGCGATTACGACCAGCTGTCCGGTCTGCTTGGTAAGCTGGACGCGTTGCCCGGGGTAAGCGAGGTGCGGCGGCTGGGGTGAGCGCTGAAGATCTTGCCAGCGCCTACGATCCGAACGCAGCATGAGGGGACGTGCGCTGTGCTCGCCTGACGATTCCCCATTCCCGATTCCCGAAGAGCCCACACCGCCTTCGCAACCTCCACCGCTACCATAAGGCGGTGAACGCGTCCCCGTCAGGTCGCGTCAAGGATGGACGCCACCGTATGTCTCCGCTCCCGCGCTGGGCCAGATCGCCCCGCCTCTGGGCGCCACTGCGCAGCCGTGCGCTCTGGCGCGTGGTACTCGCGCTGTGCGCCTGTTTGCTGCTGATGGTGGTCGTGCTGCGCAAGCCGCTGGCCGATTGGCTGTGGCCGGACACGCGCATCCAGCAATTGTTGCAGCGGGGCGATGCGGCCTTGGCGCGCGGCCAGCTCAGCGCCGCCGACGGCAGCGGGGCGCGGGAACTGTTCGCCACCGCACTTGCACTGGACAGCGACCGTGGCGAAGCCCGTGCCGGGCTGGCGCGCACCGGCGCTGCCGCAGTAGTGCGGGCACGTGTAGCGGTTGCAGCAGGCGATGCCGAAGCAGCGCAGCGTGCGCTGGCGCTGGCAGGCGCCCTGGAGGTGCCGCAGGCGCAGATCGCCCCGGTCGCGGCGCGGCTGCGCGCGCTGCAGGCGCCCCGGGTCGGGCTGGATGCCTTATTGGCGCAGGCGGCGATTGCCCAGCAGCAGGGCCGCCTGGACGGCACGCCCGATAGTGCGTTGCCGCTCTACCAGCGCATCCTGACCCTGGCGCCCGACCGCACCGACGCACTGGAAGGCCGCGAAGACGCCTTGACCGATCTGTTGGCGCAGGCACGCCATGCACTGGCGCGCGATGCGCTGGCCGAGACGTCGGCGTTGCTGGCCGCGGCCAAGCGTTACGACGCCGGGCATGTCGACATGCCGCTGACCGAGGGCCAGTACCACCGCGTGCTGGAACAGCGACGTCAACATGCGCAGGCCTTGCTGCGACGTGGTCGCCTGGCCCCGGCTGCGCGCGATTTCAACGCGGTGCTGGCCGCCGAACCCGACGATGCAATTGCCCAGCGAGGCCGCGACCAGGTGGCGGACGAATACGCCGCACAGGCCAGCCGGCAGGCGGCGGATTTCCACTTCGACGATGCGCTGCAGTCGTTGCGTCAGGCGCAGCTTCTGGTGCCCGGCGCCGCGTCGATCGTGCAGGCCGAGCAAGCGATTGCGCGCGCGCGCGATGCCCAGCGCGGCCCGGACGCGAGCCTGTCGCGGGTCACGCGCGAGCGCCGTCTGCGGGCATTGCTGCAGCGCGTTGCCGATGCCGAAGCGCAGCAACACTGGATGACCCCGCCCGGCGCCAGCGCCTACGACGCCGTGCGTGCCGCGCAGGCGCTGGCGCCGCGCGATCCGCGGGTGCTGCAGGCAGCGGCGCGCTTGGTACCGGCCAGCCAACGCTGTTTCGAGGACGAACTGCGCAACAACCGCCTGCGCGCCGCGCGTGGATGCTTGGATGCCTGGCAGGCGCTGACACCCAATGCCGATGCATTGGCCGGTGCGCGACGTCGCCTTGCACAACGCTGGGTGGCGGTCGGGAGCGAACGGCTGGGCCAGGAAGACGCAGCCTTCGCCCGTCGTGCGCAGGACGAGGCGCATCAGCTGGATCCGGGCTTGCCGGAGTTGGCTGAGTTCACGCGACGGGTCAAGGCGGTGGCCGAGCAGCGCTGAGCGGTTGCCGGCGATACGGGCAACTTCTGAGCCCGCCGAGCGTGCGCAGTCCCATGGTCTACGGCCTTTGTTGCATCAGGTGCAGGCACCGTCCCACGCTCCAAGCCACCATGTATGCATCAGATGCAACACTTGCTGCAGACGCATGTGAACCATGCGGTGCAGCCTTGCAACAAGCACGCAATGCGAGCTGCTGCGCACACTCCCTTCTCTACCGGCAGAAGGTGGCCCGAAGGCGCGGATGAGGGTAAATGCGAATCCTTCCGATACGGCGCAGTCGGATCAATCGCCAATCAAGCCATGTACTGCGGCGTTTCGCGATGCAAACGATCCAAGCAGGAGTTCCAACCACCTGCTTACTCAGCAATAAACAACGCACGCACCGTGTCACGCGCTGCATCCAGCGAAAAATGCTCGGCTACGTTGCGCAAGCCGTTGTCGGCCAGACGTTGCCACAGTGCTGCGTCCTGATATAGCCGCACGATCTCAGCGGCGAACGCGTCCGCATCGTCGGCGACGCACACATCCTCGCCGTCGCGCAGGTGCATTCCCTCCACCGCGCAGGTGGTGCCGACCACCGGCTGGCCGTGCGCCATGCTCAGATTGATCTTGCCTTTCACCCCAGCGCCAAAACGCAGTGGCGCCACCGCGATGCGCGCACCGTCCATGAACGGCACCAGATCCGGGACATGGCCATGCAGCTGCACGCCGGGGCATTCGTCGGCCAACAGTTTCAAGGCCTCAGGCTGGTCGGCACCGATGCAGTGGAATACCACCTCGGGCAGCTGCGCACGGACCTGCGGAAAGATGGCACTGATGAACCACTGCACCGCATCCACATTCGGCGGATGACGAAAGCCACCGACGAAGACCAGGTCGCGGCGTTGCGCGAAGCTGTGGCCGCTGCCGGCGACTTCATGCAGGTTGGACAGCAGGGCAGTGCGGATGTGTGGCGCATCGGCACGCAACTGTGCCTGTTCCGCGGCAGACACCAGCAAGGTGACATCGGTGGCCGCCATGATCTCGAGCTCGCGCACGCGGGTGCGTTCTGCGCTACGCAGCAGATTGGCATCGCCGGCCAGCTCGGCACCGCGGCGTTCGCGCAGGTAATGCAGGTCGACGGTGTCGAACAAGCTGCGCGCCTGAGGCGCGTATTGCCTGAGCAACGGCAGGCAGGCATGCGCCACGTGGTGGCGTACCAGCAGCACCACCGCAAACCGCGCACCATGGCTGCGCAGCCAGCTGCCGATGCCTTCGAGGAACGGCGCGTACCAGACTTCGACACCGAGTTGCTGCAATGCCTGGGTGTGGCGCCCGGCGTGTTCGCGGCGTGTGGGCACGAAGACGACGTGCGCGCCTTCTCCGCGCAGCAGTCGGATCAGGTTGAACTGCCGCAGCGAGCCTGAGTCGCGGTCCGGCTGCGGCACGCACTCGTCCAGGATCAAGACCTGTCGCTGGTGGCGGTGCAGCAGTGCAGGCCCGGGCACGGTGCCGACCGGCAACTGCGTTTTCAGCGGCCGCTGCCATTTTTCGGCGAAGACGCCTTGATTGCGCACCTGGTAGGCCTTCACACCGGTGCGCGTATCAGTGCCGTTGCTGGTGCCCTCGTCATGCACCACCCTGCTGGCCGGCTGCACCAGCACCTGATATCCGGCCGCGCGGACTGCAAACGCCAGATCGGTGTCTTCGTAATACGCCGGCATGTAGCGCCGGTCCAGCCCGCCCAGTGTCTGCAACAGCGCACGCGGCAGCGCGATTGCCGCGCCCGAGCAGTAGTCCATCGCGCGGACATATGCATAGCGCGGGTCCTCGGACGATTCAAAGCGGCCGTAGCTCCAGGCGCTGCCATCGGCGAAGACCACGCCGCCGGATTCCTGCAGGCGCCCGTCCGGGTACACCAGCTGCGCACCGACCAGGCCGGCGGCCGGATGCTGGCCAAAGGTGTCGATCAACCGGTCCAGCCAGCCGGGTTGCGGAATGGTGTCGTTGTTGAGCAGCACCACGAAATCGCCGCGCGCCAACGCAATGCCTTCGTTGCAGGCGGCGATGAAACCGCCGTTGCTCGCACGCACGTGGTAATGCAGACCGGCGATCTGCGGCAACTGTTCAGCGGTGGCGTCGCTGCTGCCGTCGTCCACGACGATGATTTCTACACTCGGCAGCGGCGGATGCGCCGCCAGCGCGCGCAGGCAGGCCAAGGTGTGCGCAATGTGGTTGTAGACCGGAATCACCACCGTCACCCGCGGGGTAGCGCTGTGCGGCAGCGCGAATGCCGCAAACGGGGCGGCCTGCGGCAGCCACAGCGGCGTGCCCAGGGCGGCCGGGGGCGCCTGCGTGTGCACGCGAATGCGCTGCCAGGTAGCGCGCCAGCCGCGCGTGCGCAGGCTGGCCACGCTGCGGTGGATCAGGCCGAGGACGCGATTGAACAGATAGCGCGCATCGGCCAAAGACATCGACATTGCGTTGGAACTCCAGCGTAGTATGGCAGTAAACGTAGCGAGCAGCGCGCGGGTCGAGGCAATCGTTGCATCTGCCAGCGCAGTGTACGAACCATGCTTGCTGCTGCCGAGAACACGTCGCGCCTAGCGAAGCGGCATCGGTCGTTTTGTTAGCCGCTCTTAACGGCCGACGGGCCCGGCAGGTCACAGCCATGACAGCGCTGCTAGACTCGCCTGACTCTACATTCTCGCATTCCTGTGCCCCGACGCCACGACAACGACGCTCCCGACGATTTCGAGGACGACACCAACGCGCAAGGCTCCCGCTGGCAACGCAGACTCATCGTCTGGGGATTTGCCGCGTTCGCGCTGGCGCTCGGTTTCCTGATTCCCTACACGATGTATCTGAACAAGCAGGTCACCCAGCGCTTCGGCGAACTGCGTTGGCAGATCCCGACCCGCGTGTATGGCCGGCCGTTGGTGCTCGTGCCGGGCAACGCGCTGGATGCGGCCACGCTGAAGACCGAGCTGGACGCGGCGTCGTACCGCGACGACGGTCAGGCGAAGCTGGCCGGCACCTACCAGCAGGACGCCAGCCGCTTCACCATCGCCAGCCGCGGCTACATCGATGTGGATGGACGCGTGCCGGCGCGCCGTATCGAAGTCAGCCTGGCCGGTGGGCGCGTGGCCAGCCTGCGCGACGCCGGCGACCGCAAAGCGTTAAAAAGCGCACGTCTGGACCCGGCGCGCATCGCCACGCTCTACGGCCAGAAGCAGGAAGAGCGCCGCCTGGTGCGCATGGAAGAAGTGCCCGAGCTGCTGGTCACCGGCCTGCAGGCGGTGGAAGACCGCGACTTCAACAGCCATCACGGCATCGACCTGAGCGGCATGGTGCGCGCGGCCTGGATCATGGCGCGCTCCGGCGGCCACGTCCGCCAGGGTGCCAGTACCCTGACCCAGCAGTTGGCCCGCAGCGGCCTGCTCGGCATCGGCAAGGAACAGACGCTCACGCGCAAGTTCAACGAGATTCTGTACGCGGTGATCATGGAGGCGCGCTACGACAAGCGCACCATCCTGGAGGCCTATCTCAACCAGGTGTATCTGGGCCAGCGCGGCGGCCAGGCAATCCACGGCGTGTCCTCGGGCGCAGAGCTGTGGTTTGGCCGCGAACTCAATTCGATGACCACCGAGCAGATCGCATTGTTGATCGGGCTGGTCAAGGGGCCGTCGTACTACGACCCGCGGCGTAACCCGGAACGCGCGCTGGACCGGCGCAATTTCGTGCTCGGCAAGCTGCACGAAAACAATCTGATCAACGACGCCGAGTACAAGCGCGCGCTGGCTGCGCCGTTGGGCGTGCCGACCGAGCCCGGCCTGGTCGCCGCCAACCGCTTCCCGGCGTATGTGGACCTGGTACGGCGCCAGCTGGCGCACGACTATCCGGAGGGCGTGCTGCAGGGCGCCGGTATGAGCGTGCTCACCGGCATGTCGCCGTCTGCGCAGGCCTATGCCGAAGGCGCGGTGACCGGCACCATCAAGCGATTGGAGAACAAGACGCGCCCGCCGCTGCAGGCTGGGCTGGTGCTGACCGACGTGCACAACGGCGATGTGCTGGCCGTGGTCGGCAGCCGCGATGTGGCCAAGCCAGGCTTCAATCGTGCGGTGGAAGCGCAGCGGCAGGTGGGCTCTTTGCTCAAGCCGTTCGTCTACATGCTGGCCTTGGCCTCGCCGGACCGCTGGGCGCTGTCCAGCTGGGTCGACGACTCGCCGGTGACCGTGCAGCTTGGCCGCGGCAAGACCTGGTCGCCCGGCAATTCCGACAACCGCAGCCACGGCACGGTGCGTCTGGTCGATGCGCTGGCGCATTCCTACAACCAGGCCACGGTGCGTGTGGGCATGCAGGTCGGCGCGGACCGCATCGCGCAGCTGATCCAGGTGTTGGCCGGTATCAAGGCCGAGCCCAATCCGGCGCTGATCCTGGGCACCACCGACCAGAGCCCATATGGCATGGCGCAGCTGTATCAGTTCCTGGCCGCCGGCGGCGAGATCCAGCCACTGCATGCGGTGCGTGGCGTGCTCGATCCGCAGGGCAAGCTGCTCAAGCGCTATGACAAGACCCCGGCGCCGGCGCAGGAAGGCGATTCGGTGGCCGCCAACCTCATCAGCATTGGCCTGCAGCAGGTGGTCAGCGGTGGCACCGCGCGCCAGTTGCTGGGCGATGGCCTGGGGCGCCTGTCGTCGGCCGGCAAGACCGGTACCTCCAACGACGGTCGCGACAGCTGGTATGCCGGCTACACCGGCGACCACCTGGCGGTGATCTGGATGGGCAACGATCAAAACGCCGAAACCGGCCTGTATGGCGCCACCGGTGCGATGCGGGTGTGGTCGAGCATCTTTGCCCGCCTGCCGAGTGCGCCATTGAAGGTCAGCGGCAAGGGCCTGGATTGGCAGTGGGTGGACGCCAGCGGCACCGGCGTGACCGACCCGGGCTGCCCGGGCGCGCGCCAGTTCCCGTTCGTGGTCGGCTTCACGCCGGCATACGCACCGTGCGCGGGCAATGCACCGTCGATCGAAGGCGTGCCTGCCGAGTCGTCCGCACCGGCCCAGCCATCCAGTGGCGGTGGCTGGCGTCGCTTTTTCGGTCTGGAAAAGAAGCCGCAAGCGCCTGCGCCCGTGCCGGCGTCACCTCCACCCGCGCATTGACCTGGAGCGATCCCATGAACCGACTGCACCGTTTGCTTGTCCTGGCCGGCGTGCTTGCCGCACTCAGCGCCTGCGTCAGTGCGCCGTCCGCCCCGCCCGCGCCGCCGCCGGCCGATCCGACCACGCCTGCACAGCGGCTGGCATCGATCGAACGCGAGGCTGGCGTGGAAGACACCGAGTTGTCGATTCAGCCATTGCGCGACCCGCAGGTGGATGATCTGCGCGACACCGCCAAGGCCAAGCGCCAGGCCGGTGATCTGGCTGCCGCCGCCGCCGCCCTGGATCAGGCCTTGGGCCTGGTCTCCGGCGATCCGGCCATTCTGCAGGAGCGCGCCGAAGTGGCCGTGCTGCAGGCCGACTGGCCAGCCGCCGAGCGCTTCGCCAAGCAGGCGATCGAGCTGGGCTCCAAGACCGGCCCGCTGTGCCGTCGCCATTGGGCCACCATCGAGCAGTCGCGGCTGGCGCGTGGCGAAAAGGAAAACGCCGCCTCGGCCAAATCGCAGATCGTCGGCTGCACGGTGCCGGGCGTAAAGCGGTACTGAGGCAAGCGACCGGGGAGAGCTGGCTAACTGCGGTGCGCAGGGAGGCTCGGTAGGGTGTAAGCGCTGTTAGGCCTCATAGGAGCAATCGGGTGGCCGTGCCGAAATACGTAGCGTCGTTGGAGCTGCTCTCGCGAGGTATTGAACTCTACCTCCGTGGCGACTTGTATTACTCGGCGCTGCATCTTGCGGGTGCCGCCGAGGAAGTGTTGGCCGTGTACGTGCGGGAGCTCCCCGTTGATGAAGCTCACGGAAGTGGCTCAGCCTCAGATCAGCTCAAGCAAGCGTTCCTGGCACTGTCAGAGTCCGGCACTCCCCACTGTGAAGAGTCGCTCGGGAAATGGTTCCATGACCAAACGTACGCCGCAAAGAATTCGGTCAAACACCGGCGCGGCCGCAGCGACCGCTTAATAGACTTCGATCCCAAGTTGGAGGCAGCGGAGCTGCTAGAGCTGGCCGTATCCACATACTTCCAGCTCTTTTCACGTACGCAGGTGCCTTACCTGCCCTGCATCGAGGCCTTTGATCAAAAGCGGCGTGCCGAGCGGGCCGCAGATGAGGCCTAACAATTCATTCAAGCCGAAGCCGCTTTGCGGCGCGGCTTATCTCAAGCGTTAGGCCGCAAGGGGAATCACATGGAAGGCCCCACCAACAAACTCCTGGTCGTCGGCGGCGCATTGAGTTGTTTTGCAGCTCTGACGCATCTGGCGTGCGTGGTGGGGGGG
>NZ_JFAQ01000239.1 GCF_001304695.1 Xanthomonas axonopodis | reverse complement strand
GTTGCCCACATGAAGCACAGAGGCCTCCCAACAGAGGCCTCGATCACCGGGATTGCCCTGAATGGGCAAAGCGATCTACGCGCCCCATCGTCTATGTGCATCCAACCTCCCGCGAAACGCGGGAACGGGGCTTGATCAGCGTTGCCCTAAGCTACCTCCAGCCGCTGCCCGGTGGCTGGATCGAAGAAGTGCAAGGCCTCGCTGCGCAATGCCAGGCGCAACGGCTGGCCCACCGCCGGCAAGCTCTGCGGCGGGACGCGAATCACCAGCGGCTGACCGCCACGGTCGAGATTGAGGAAGATCTCGTTGCCGACCGGCTCGATCACATCGATCCGCGCATCGAAGCCCAGCACTGCATCGTCGGACGGCTGCAGGTGCTCAGGGCGCACGCCGACGATCACGTCCTGGCCGAACCAAGCGGCATCGACCCGCGCCGCGCCCAGCGGCACGCGCCAACCATCGGCCATGACCAGGTCCAGGCCGTCCTGCGCGTCCAGACGCCCCTGCAGCACGTTCATCGCCGGGCTGCCGAGGAACCCGGCCACGAACAGATTGGCCGGGCGGTCGTACAGCGCCATCGGGCTGTCGATCTGCTGGATCACGCCATCCTTGAGCACCACGATGCGCTGGCCGAGCGTCATCGCTTCCACCTGATCGTGGGTGACATAAATCATGGTGGTGCCAAGCTTGCGGTGCAGCTGCGCGATCTCGGTGCGGACGCTGTGGCGCAACTTGGCGTCCAGATTGGACAGCGGTTCGTCGAGCAGGAACACCGAGGATTCACGCACCATCGCCCGGCCCAGCGCCACGCGCTGACGCTGACCGCCGGACATCGCCTTGGGCAGCTTGTCCAGCATCGGGGTCAGGCCCAACAGCTCTGCGGCGTTGTTGACGCGCTCGGCGATGACCTGCTTGGGATGCCCGCGCAGCTTGAGCCCGAACGCCAGGTTTTCGGCCACGGTCATGTGCGGATACAGCGCGTAGCTCTGGAACACCATGGCGATGTCGCGATCCTTCGGCGCCACGTCGTTGACAACACGCTCGCTGATCTTCAGCGTGCCGGCACTGATGTCTTCAAGCCCGGCGATCATGCGCAACAGAGTCGATTTGCCGCAGCCGGACGGCCCCACCAGCACCATCAGCTCGCCGTCGGCGACTTCGAAGCTCGCGCCCTGCACCGCCACCTGGCCATTGTCGTAGACCTTGCGGACACCTTCCAACTGCACTTTCGCCATCGTTCGGCCTCAACGTAAGTTGTGCGCCCCGCCCTCGGCCCTCCCAATGGTGGTGACGCCGCATGCGCCTGCAAGGAATTACCTGCAAACGAATGCATTGGTTTATTCTGACATGTAATCGTTTTCACATGGCAGCATTGATCTCCGGAGGACCATGCCGCCATGTAGTGACGACGCCATCGCCTGCAGTGCGGCTCGCCGCACGAAGCATGGCATGCCGTCACGCAGGTGCAGCTATGCCGCCATGGCGCTAACCACTGATCGCCAGTTGCTGCAACAATCCGGGATTGGGTGTCAGCGTCCATCCCCCGCTGCGCGCACGCGAGTGTCGCTCAGGAACAGACGTACCGACCGCCGGACGACCGGCGCCTTTCCGACAAGCTGCTGATAACGATGTCTCCAGAATCTGAAACGCGGTCCATGCACAACACCCTGATCCTGTTTGGCGCCACCGGCGATCTTGCCCAGCGCTATCTGTTTCCCTCCCTGCTGCGTCTGTTCATCGACGGCCTGCTGCCGGAGGACTTCCGCATCCGTGCGCTGGCGCTGTCGCCGCACGACACCGATGCATTTCGCGAAGTGCTGCGGCCGCGCCTGACCGAAGCACTGCCGATCGCGACCGCCGAACAGATCGACACGTTGCTGCAGCGGGTCGACTATCGCTCGGTGGATCTGCGCGATGCCGATTCGGTTGCCAACGCGGTCCGCGAACTGGCCAGCCGCCGATGTGTGAGCTATCTGGCGATCCCGCCGGGCCTGTATATCAGCACCTGCCAGGGCCTGGCGCTGGGTGGCGCGCTGGCGGCACCGCATCGCTTGATGCTGGAAAAGCCGATCGGCCACGACTCGGACAGCGCCCGCGACATCCTGCAGTCGATCGGCGCGCTGATCGACGAAGACCGCGTGTTCCGTCTGGACCATTATCTGGGCAAGGCCGCGGTGCAGAATCTAATCGCGTTGCGCTTCGGCAACACGCTGCTGGAGGCGGTGTGGAACCGGACCTACATCGAGTCGGTGCAGATCCTGGTCGCCGAAAGCGAAGGCGTCGACGGGCGCGATGCCTACTACGCCCGCTCCGGCGCACTGCGCGACATGGTGCAGAGCCATATCCTGCAGCTGTTGTGCCTGGTGGCAATGGAGCCGCCGGCCTCGCTGGAAGCCGACCGCATCCGCGATGAGAAGGTCAAGGTGCTGCGCGCCCTGCGCCCGATGACCGCAGAGCACGCTGCGCATGACTGCGTGCGCGGCCGCTACACCGCCGGCAGCATCAACGGCCAGCCGGCGCAGGCCTACCACCCGCCGGAAGGCAGCGACGTGGAAACCTTCGTCGCGGTGACAGCGCATATCGACAACTGGCGCTGGGCCGGCGTGCCGTTCCACCTGTGCACCGGCAAGCGTCTGGCCGAGCGCTCCACCCGCATTGTGGTGACGCTCAAGCCGGTGACGCACTGGCTGTTCGAACGCCCCGACCGCCAGAACGCGGTGCCGAACCGCCTGACCTTCCAGTTGCAGCCGCAGGAAAACATCGAACTCGGCCTGATGAGCAGCCTGGCTGGCCCGGAATGGGGCGCGATCGAACTGCAGCCGCTGGAACTGGAACTGTCGGTGCCGACCGGCCTGCACCGTCGCATCGCCTACGAGCGCCTGTTTGTGGATGCCTTCAACGGCAACCCGGCGCTGTTCGTGCGCGACGACGAAGTCAAGGCAGCGTGGTCGTGGATCGACAGCGTCAGCGATGCCTGGAAAGACGCCGCGCTGCCGCTACAGCCCTACCCGGCCGGCAGCTGGGGTCCCAAATCGGCCACCCACTTCCTGCCCCCGGCCACCGACGCACAGGAAAACAACGCATGACCGCTCCTTCCAAGCCGGTGCTGGTTGCCGATATCGGCGGAACCAATGCGCGCTTCGCGCTGGCCGATGTCGACGCCTCGGTACCGTTGCTGGATGACACCTCGCGCGAATTCGCCGTCGTCGAGTTCGCCTCGCTAGGCGAGGCCGCGCGTTATTACCTCGACCAGATCGGCGTGCAGGCCACCCAGGGCGTGTTCGCCGTGGCAGGCCGCGTGGATGGCGACGAGGCGCGCATCACCAACCATCCCTGGGTGATCTCGCGCACGCGCACCGCCACCATATTGGGTTTCAGTACCTTGCATCTGATCAACGACTTTGCAGCTCAGGCAATGGCCATCAGCCTGCTGCGCCCACAGGACGTGGTTCAGGTGGGCGGCGCCAGCTGGCGGCCGGCGCCGATCGATCAAGCGCGCAACTATGGCGTGATCGGCCCGGGCACCGGCCTGGGCGTGGGTGGCCTGATCATCCGCAACGGGCGCTGCTTTCCGCTGGAAACCGAAGGCGGCCATGTCAGCTTTCCGCCCGGCACGCCGGAAGAAATCCGCATCCTGGAAATTCTGTCCGAGCAGTTCGGCCGGGTTTCGAATGAGCGCCTGATCTGCGGCCCGGGCCTGGTCAACATCCATCGTGCGCTCAGCGAGATCGCTGGCGTCGATCCCGGCCCGCTGCAGCCCAAGGACATCACCGCACGCGCGGCCGCGGGCGAACCGCGTTCCTCGCGCACCATCGATCTGTTCTGCGCCATCTTCGGCGCGATCGCCGGCGACATGGTGCTGATGCAGGGCGCCTGGGATGGCGTGTTCCTCACCGGCGGGCTGGTGCCCAAGGTGCTGGATTCGCTGCAGCATTCCGGCTTTCGCCAGCGCTTCGAACACAAGGGCCGTTTCTCCGCGATCATGTCGAAGGTGCCGTCGCTGGCGGTCATGCACCCGCATGCCGGCCTGCTGGGCGCCGCCGCGTACGCGGTGGATGCACAACGTCAGCACCCCGGGGAGCAGCGATGAACCTGCAGGACAACCCGCGCATCACCCTGGTGCGCTACGACGACCCGGCCGAGTGGACCGAGGCGGTGGCCAGCGACATGGCCGACCTGCTGGAACAGGAGATCTCCCGGCGCGGCCAGGCTCGCATGCTGTTGTCCGGCGGTACAACGCCTGCGCCGGTGTACGAGTCCCTCGCCCACCGACCGCTGGACTGGTCGCGGGTGGAAGTGGGCCTAGTCGATGAGCGCTGGTTGTCGCCGCAGGATCAGGACAGCAATGCCTGGCTGGTGAATCACAGCTTCCTGACCCACGCACCGGCCGCGACCTTCATTCCGCTGGTCCGTCCTGGCAAGCAACTGCCCGAATGCGTGCACACCGCCAATCTGCAGGCCACGCATGCCGCACCTGCCTGCCTGGCAGTGCTGGGCATGGGTGGCGACGGACATACCGCTTCGTTGTTCCCGGGTGCTACCGATCTGCCCAAGGCGCTCGTCAGCCCGCAGCCGTATGCCTCGCTGGATGCCACCGGCTGCCCGGGTTCGAACCAATGGCCGTTGCGCATCACCCTGACACCCGCCGGGCTTGCCAGCATTCCGACGCGCCTGCTGCTGTTGCGTGGCAAGCAGAAGCTGGACGTACTGCAGGCCGCGCTTGCAGGCGGGGATGTCAACGAATATCCCATCCGCGTGGCGCTGCAGCAGCCTGGTCCGCGGTTGCGGGTGCATTGGTGTGCTTGAATGCGAGTGCTCGATGCGAGTCCTTCGCAAGAACCCGCACATCCATGTGCGGGGATTTAAGAAAAACGCTTTCTTCCCCCCGTTTCTCATAGCCGGTGGCCAATGAGCCTGCATCCAAATATCCAAGCCGTCACCGACCGTATCCGCAAGCGCAGCGCTCCCTCGCGCGCGGCGTATCTGGCCGGCATCGATGCCGCCCTGCGTGAGGGCCCGTTCCGTAGCCGGTTGAGCTGCGGAAATCTCGCGCATGGCTTCGCTGCGTCCGAGCCGGGCGACAAATCGCGCCTGCGCGGTGCGGCCACGCCGAACCTGGGCATCATCACTGCCTATAACGACATGTTGTCGGCACATCAGCCGTTCGAGCACTACCCGCAGCTGATCCGCGAGACGGCCCGCGCGCTCGGTGCCACCGCACAAGTGGCTGGTGGCGTGCCGGCGATGTGCGACGGCGTGACCCAGGGCCGCGCCGGCATGGAGCTGTCGCTGTTTTCGCGCGACAACATCGCCCAGGCGACAGCCATCGGCCTGAGCCACGACATGTTCGACAGCGTGGTGTACCTGGGCGTCTGCGACAAGATCGTCCCGGGCCTGCTGATCGGTGCGCTGGCGTTCGGCCATTTGCCGGCGATCTTCATGCCGGCCGGCCCGATGACGCCGGGCATTCCGAACAAGCAGAAGGCCGAAGTGCGCGAACGCTACGCCGCTGGCGAAGCCACGCGCGCCGAGCTGCTGGAAGCCGAAGCCTCGTCCTACCACTCGCCCGGGACCTGCACCTTCTACGGCACGGCCAACTCCAACCAGGTATTGCTCGAAGCGATGGGCGTGCAGCTGCCCGGCGCCTCGTTCGTCAATCCGGAGCTGCCGTTGCGTGATGCGTTGACCCGCGAAGGCACCGCACGTGCGTTGGCGATCTCCGCGCTGGGTGAGGATTTCCGTCCGTTCGGTCGCCTGATCGACGAGCGCGCCATCGTCAACGCCGTGGTCGCGCTGATGGCGACCGGTGGCTCGACCAACCACACCATCCACTGGATCGCAGTGGCGCGTGCGGCCGGCATCGTGCTGACCTGGGACGACATGGACCTGATCTCGCAGACGGTGCCGCTGCTGACGCGCATCTACCCGAACGGTGAAGCCGACGTGAATCGCTTCCAGGCCGCGGGCGGCACGGCCTTCGTGTTCCGCGAGCTGATGGACGCCGGCTACATGCATGACGATCTGCCCACGGTGGTGGAAGGCGGCATGCGTGCCTACATCAATGAGCCCCGCCTGCAAGATGGCAAGGTGACCTACGTGCCGGGCACCGCCACCACCGCCGATGACAGCGTGGCCCGCCCGGTCGGCGATGCCTTCGAATCGCAAGGCGGGCTGCGCCTGCTGCGCGGCAACCTTGGCCGCTCGTTGATCAAGCTGTCGGCCGTCAAGCCGCAGCACCGCAGCATCCAGGCACCGGCCGTGGTGATCGATACACCGCAGGTGCTCAACAAACTGCACGCCGCCGGCGTGTTGCCGCACGACTTCGTGGTGGTGTTGCGCTATCAGGGCCCGCGTGAGAACGGCATGCCGGAGCTGCATTCGATGGCGCCGCTGCTGGGCCTGCTGCAGAACCAGGGCCGGCGCGTGGCATTGGTCACCGACGGTCGCCTGTCCGGTGCCTCGGGCAAGTTCCCGGCCGCAATTCATCTGACGCCCGAAGCGGCGCGCGGCGGCCCGATCGGCCGCGTACGCGAGGGCGACATCGTGCGCCTGGATGGCGAAGCCGGCACGCTGGAAGTGCTGGTCTCGGCCGAAGAATGGGCATCGCGTGAGATCGCGCCGAATACGTCCGTTGCCGGCAATGACCTGGGGCGCAATCTTTTCGCCATCAACCGCCAGGTCGTCGGCCCTGCCGACCAGGGCGCGATTTCGATTTCCTGCGGCCCGACCCATCCGGACGGTGCGCTGTAGAGCTACGACGCCGAGTACGAACTCGGTGCAGATGCGGCCGCCGCCGCGGCACCGCACGAGTCCAAGGACGCCTGATCCCCTTCCCTCTCTGCGACCGCTCCGGCGGTCGCCGTCACCCGGAGTTGCAATGACGATTGCCCAGACCCAGAACACCGCCGAACAGTTGCTGCGCGATGCCGGCATTTTGCCCGTGGTCACCGTGGACACGCTGGATCAGGCGCGCCGCGTCGCCGATGCGTTGCTTGAAGGCGGCCTGCCCGCGATCGAGCTGACCCTGCGCACGCCGGTGGCGATCGACGCGCTGGCGATGCTCAAGCGCGAGCTGCCCAACATCGTGATCGGTGCCGGCACCGTGCTGAGCGAATTGCAGCTGCGCCAGTCGGTGGATGCCGGTGCAGACTTTCTGGTGACCCCGGGCACGCCGGCACCGCTGGCGCGCCTGCTGGCGGATGCGCCGATCCCGGCGGTTCCCGGCGCGGCCACCCCGACCGAGCTGCTGACGTTGATGGGCCTGGGCTTTCGCGTCTGCAAGCTGTTCCCGGCCACCGCCGTGGGCGGTCTGCAGATGCTCAGGGGCCTGGCTGGCCCGCTGTCCGAGCTCAAGCTGTGCCCCACCGGCGGCATCAGCGAGGCCAACGCCGTTGAGTTCCTGGCGCAGCCGAACGTGCTGTGCATCGGCGGTTCGTGGATGGTCCCCAAGGATTGGCTGGCGCAGGGCCAATGGGACAAGGTCAAGGAAAGCTCGGCCAAGGCGGCGGCGATCGTGCGGCAGGTGCGTGCGGGTTGATGTGCTGACGCCAGCTCCAGCGGAGTGATTGTTGGATGGCTCTGAATCTGCACGTCACCCAGATGCGCTGATTCGCAGAGGGTGGCGCTGGAGAGCCAATACGCACGCATGGCGGCGATCACCCAGTGTGATCGTCGGCTAAGGAAGGTCTTTCGAAGCATCCTTGAACACGCGACCCGCGCTGCTTGAAGCCCTGGCAACGACACACCGAGGTAGCAGCGTGGCCGGGGATTGGTGGAGAGCGACACAGGGATGTGCCGCGACGGAGCCGATCCCCGGTCGCGCTGCCATCACTCTCCGAAGCCAGCGACTAACAGGCAGGTGCTTCGGTCCTTGTACCAGCCGTAGACACCGTACCCTCACCCCAACCCCTCTCCCGAGGGGAGAGGGGCTTGAAGCGCATTGTGTCGTGAGACACGGGAGCACTGCTGCTTTTACGACTCCAACGCGGCGCCTGTCGGTCCTACCTTCGGCACACCACGCGCGCGGCGTACCAGTGCCGCTGCGCCACTGCTCATGTCGTCGAGAATCGCGTAGATCGTCGGCAGGAACAGCAGGCTCACCATCGTCGAAAACGCCAGGCCGCCGGCGATGGCGCGCGCCATCGGGAAGTACGGCGGGCCGTCGCTGAACATCGTGGTGCTGGTCAGCGAGATCGGCACCATTGCCAGGATCGCGGTGCCCATCGTCATCATGGTGGGCCGCAAGCGCTCGCGTGAGCCTTCCACCAAGGCCTGTGTCCGCCCCGTGCCGCGGCGGCGCAGATTGTTGATGTGCTCGATCATCACGATGCCGTTGTTCACCACCACGCCCATCAGCACCAGGATACCGATGAAGGACATGATGCCGAACGAGGTACCGGTGATCCAGAACAGCCAGAACACCCCGAAGATAGAGAACAGCACCCCGCTCATGATCGCCGCCGGGAACAGCAGCGATTCGAACACCGCGGCCATCACGACGTAGATCATCACCAAGGCGATCACCAGATTGAACACCATCTGGTTCATTGCCTCGCCGTCGTTCTGGTAATCGCCGCCGTCGAAGGTGTAGCTGTAGCCGGCGGGAAAACTCATCGCTTTGAGCGGCGCTTCCATCGCCGCGCGCGCCTCGGGCGTCGTGACCTTTTCGGCGAGATTGGCCTTGATGTTCAACGTGGTCTGCCGATTGGTGCGCCCGATCTGTGGGTGGCGGCCGGACGGATTTGCACCTCCACCAGACTCAGCAACGGCACGCTGCGGCCATCCTTGGTGCGCACGGTGAAGCTGGCCAGATCTTCCGGCTTGCTCTGCTCGGCGCCGGCAAACCGCACCCACACCGGTACCTCGTTGTCGCCGCGGCGGAACTCGCGCAGCGGTGTGCCGCGCAAGGCCAATCCGACGAAGCTGGCCACTTGCTCGGCACTGAAACCGAACGCAGCTGCACGCTCGCGGTCGACGCGAATCGCCAGCTCGCTGGTGCGGTTGCCCGTATCCACATGCACGTCGCGCAGCTCCTTGCGCTGCGCCAACAGTGGAATCACATCATCGGCCAGCGCTTTCAGTGCGTCGGTGGAATCGCCGACCAACTGCACTTGCACGCCCTGGTTGCCATTGCCGCCATCGCCCTGGTTACCGATGCTGTAATCGGCACGCGCAGAGCGCGGCAGCTCTTTGCGGATTTTTTCCAGCAGCGGCGGCAGGTCCTTGACCTTGCTCGCATCGAAGGTCACCACCGTATTGCTGCCTTCCACTTCGCTGAACCAAGAATAGATTTGTGTGATGTGGTACTTGGCGCGATTGGCTTCCAGATAGTGTTCGACACGGCCGATCTCTTCGCCCAGCTGCTCGCGCGTGTACGAGCCTTTCCACTGGTATTGGATGAAGGCCTCGTTGCCGCCGTCGCCACCGAACATGTCGACCTTGGTCAACTTCATGGGTACCAGGCTAATCGCGCTGACCAGGATGATGCCGGCCACACTCCAGCCGCGATGCGCCAACGTCCATGCCAGTACCTTGGCGTAGCGGCGCTGCAGCCGCGCGATCACGCCGTGCTCGGAGGTCACCATCGGCGGCGTTTTCATGCGAGCCGACAACATCGGAATCAAGCTGATTGCCACCAGCCACGACGCCAGCAACGATACCGAGATGGTGATGGCAATCTGCGCCATGAAAATGCTGATGTTGTTGGTTTCGCCAAACAAATTCGGCACGAACACGATGCAATGGCACAAGGTGCCGGCGCTGAGCGCAATGGCCACGCCGCGTGTTCCCAGCAGCGCGGCAAGCTGCGGTTGATCGGGCATGCGCTCGCGTTCCTGGTAGATGCTTTCCACCACCACCACGGCGTTGTCCACCAGCATGCCCACTGCCAGCAGCAAGCCCATCATGGTCAGGATGTTGAGCGTGACGCCGACGAAATACATGAAGCCCAGGGTGATGGCGAAACAGATCGGGATCGCCAAGGTCACCATCAGCGTCGATGGCCAATGCCGCAGGAAGAAGAACAACACCGTGATCGACAACAGCAGACCCACCGCGCCGGCTTCGGCCAGTTCGGCCAAAGACGAGGTCACCGCTTTGCCCTGGTTGTCGATCACCTTGACCTGCACATCGCGCAGCGCCGGCTGGGCGCGGATGTCTTCGACCTCTTTCAACGCCGCCTTCGACACCTCCACCAGATTGGCGCTGCGCTCCTTGTAGACATCCAGGCCGATGGCCGGGCGCCCATCCAGGCGCCGCCCATAATTCATGCGGGTCGGCTTGAGCCGCACCTCGGCAATGTCGCCCAGCCGCACGCCTTTGGCATTGAGTACCAACTCGCGCAATTCCTGCAGGTCGCGCAGTTCACCGATTGGCTGCACCCGGATGCGCTGGCCGTTGTCGTCGATCTGGCCTGCAGACACCGAGAAATTGAGCTTGCCCAAGCGCTCGCTCAGGTCATTGAGGCTCAGGTCGTTGAGGCTGAGGTCGTGCGCGGTGAGCCGATCCGGCGCGATCGCGATCTCGACCTCGTTCGGCGGCGCACCGGAAATTTCCACCTTGGCCACGCCGGGGATGCGCTCGATGCGCCGCTTGAACTCGCGGTCGAGCATGTCGTACGCGCCGGTCAGATCGGTCTGGCTGGCCAGGCGCACCTTGAGCACCGGCTCGTCGCTGCTGGACCATTTGAAGACGTGGAAGCGCTGCAGATCCTCCGGGAAATCGTCGCGCACCGCATCCAGCCGCTCGCGCGCATCGGATGCGGCGATGGCGATATCGCGGTCCCAATCGGAGAATTCGATGAAGATGTTCGCGCCGTCGGCGGTGGCGGTCGAGCGCATGCGCTTGATGCCGGTCATCGTTGCCAGCGCTTCTTCTGCGGGCCGCACCAGGTTGCGTTCCACCTCGTCCGGGGTAGAGCCGGTGTAGGGCAATTGCACGAACAAGAATGGCGCGGAAATATCCGGCAGCGCCTCCAAGGGCAACCGGAACGCCGCGATCAAGCCCACCACCACCAGCGACACGAAGCACATGATGGTGGTGACCGGGCGACGGATGCTGAAGACGGCAACGCTCATAGCGCCTCCAGCCCGTCGGCGTTGCCCGCCGCCTGCGTGCGTTGCCCGGCCATGCGCCGGCCACGCTCCAGGTAGTAGGCATCGGCGCGGCGATCCAGCAGGTCGTACACCACCGGTATCACCAGCAAGGCCAGCAAGGTCGAATCCAGCAACCCACCGATCACGGTAATGGCCATCGGCGCGCGCACTTCAGCGCCCTCGCCCATCGCCACCGCCAGCGGCAGGAAACCGAACAGGGGGCACAAGGTGGTCATGATGATCGGCCGCAGGCGTGAACGCGCGCCTTGGATCAATGCCTCGCGCTTGGGCACGCCGTCTTCGCGCAGCTGGTTGACCTTGTCGATGAGGATGATCGCGTTCTTGGTCACCAGACCCACCAGCAGGATCAGGCCGATGAACACCACCACCGACACCGGCTTGCCGGTCATCAGCAATGCCAGCACCGCACCCACCATTGCCAGTGGAATGGTGAACAGAATGACGAATGGATGCAGCAGCGATTCGAACTGCGAGGCCATCACCAGATAGACCAGGAAGATCGCCAGCCCAAATGCGAACAGCAGCGACTTCACCGATTGCGCCAACTCCTCGCCCTGCCCGCCGATATGCATGCTCACGCCCGCAGCGAGCGGTTCCTTACGCACCATCGTCGCCACTTCGCGCACCGCAGCGCCTAGGTCGATGTGCTTGAGGCTGGCCGACACAATCGCCACCCGTGTCTATCGGCGCGGTGGATCTCGCTCGGACCAGTCGTCGCAAGCACCTCGGCCACCGCGGCAAGACGCACGGGACGATTGCTGCCCGGATTGACGATCAGCTGACGAATTGCATCCACGCTGGCGCGATCGCTCTGCTGCGCACGCACCAGCACATCGATCTTGCGATCGCGGAAGCTGTAGCGGGTGGCCACATCGCCGCGCACCTTCTTGACGATGACATCGGCGATCTGGCACGTGGTCAGCCCCAAGGCACCGGCGCGCTCCTGATCGAACCGGATCTGGATCTCCGGAAAGCCCTCTTCCACCGTCGATTTGACGTCGGCGTAGTGGCCGTTGGCGCGCAGCATCGCCGCCAACTTCTGCCCGGCGCGTTCCAGCTCGCCCAGATCCTGGCCGCGCAGTTCCACTTCCAGCGGCGTCGAAAAACTGAACAACGCCGGCCGCGCGAAATCCACCTGCGCCCCCGGGTGCCCGACCATGCTGCTGCGCAACCGCCCGGTGGCCGCCGCTTCCACCGCCGGGCTATCGCTGCCGGCCATCACCACGGTGAGCTTGCCGATGTTTTCGCCGCTTTCGGTGGGGTTGGCATCCAGCCGCGTGCCGCTGCCGCTGACGCCATACAGCGAGGCGATGCCCGGGTCCTTGTCGTGCGCCACCTGCAACTCGCGCACCACTGCATCGGTCTGCGCCAGCGGCGTGCCGGAAGGCAGCTTGACGGTCATTTCGAAGCGATCCTGGGCCAGTTGCGGAATCAGATCCGCGCCCAGCATCGGCACCAGAAACACCGTCGCGATGAACGCCGCCGCGGCCAGTTCCAGCACCAGCCAGGGACGCCGCAGCGCCGCCGGCAACATCCCAAGATAGCCACGCTCGGCACGAGCATACGGCGCCATCGCCAGGTCGCTGGCCTTGCGCATCACCGGCCCCACCACGCGGCTCAGCCCGCGCCACACCTTCACCACAGCCCATGCCGCACCGAAGAAACCATAGCGCAAGCTCGCACATGCACCACGCCGGCCTGCCGCCACCGGCTTGAGCCAGCGCTGCTCGGGCTGCCATTGCGGGTGGCTCGGCTCGTCCGGGAACGCCATCGGCGGGGCCCCCTTGAGCGAGCTCAGCATCGGGATCAGCGTCATCGACACCACCAGCGAGATCACGATCGCGATCGCCACCGTCAATGCCTGGTCGCGGAACAACTGCCCGGCGATGCCTGCGACGAATACCAACGGCAGGAACACCGCAATGGTGGTCAAGGTGGACGCCATCACCGCCATGCTCACTTCACGAGTGCCGGCGATGGCCGCATCCAGCACGCTCAGGCCGAGTTCGCGCGCCTTGGCAATGCTTTCCAGTACCACGATCGAATCGTCCACCACCAGGCCGGTGGCCAGCGCCAGCCCGCCCAGCGACATCACGTTGAGGCTCAGCCCCAGCTGGCCCATGAAGAAGAACGTGGTGATAATCGACACCGGCAACGACAGGCTGATCACGAACATGCTCCAGCCATCGCGCAGGAACAGGAAGATGATCAGGATCGCCAGCACGCCGCCAATCACCGCATCTTTTTTGACATCGCTGATCGCATGCTCGATGAAGTGCGATTGGTCCTCGATGGTGGTGATTTCCACATCGCCCGGTACGGTCGCCTTGAGTTGCTCCAGGCGCTTGCGCAGCGCCGCCGCCGTGGACACCGTGTTGGCGTCGCCTTCCTTGTAGATCGCCAGCTCCACCGCTTCCTTGCCACCCAGGCGGATGATCGCCTCGCGCTCCTTGTAGCCCTGGCGCACCTGCGCCACATCCTTCAGCCGCACTGGCATGCCCCCGGCGATGCGGCTAGACGAAGACGAGGTGCTCTGCACCTCGGCAGCTGCCGCCAGCGCCGCCTGCGAACCGGTGGACGCCGCAATGGCATACATCTGCTGCATCGCCGCTTCGGCCGCGCTGCCGCTGCTACTCTGCGTGGTCACCAGCATGTTGCGGATCTCGTCCAGATCCACGAACTGGTTCACCGTGCGCACCAGATAGCGTTGCGAGCCTTCGACGTCCCCCCGTCCTG
>NZ_JFAQ01000238.1 GCF_001304695.1 Xanthomonas axonopodis | reverse complement strand
TGAACCGGACCATCAAGGAAGCCACTGTCAAACGCTTCCATTACGACGATCACGCACAACTGCAACAGCATTTAGCCAACTTCATCGACGCCTACAACTACGGTCGCAGGCTCAAAGCTCTGAAGGGTCTGACACCGTACGAATTCATCTGCAAGCAGTGGACATCCGAACCCGAGCGGTTCAAAGTGAATCCGATCCATCTAATGCCGGGACTGAACACCTAGCGTCCCAACCACACCAGCGCACAACGGACGCTTCATGATCGCGCGCCCCCTCTACGCCTTGCTCGCCACCCTCGCCCTGGGCGCTTGCACCCACACGGCGGCCACCCCAGCCCCGGCAACCGTCGCGGAGACATCTGCCATGAGTTCATCCAGCCCTGCCACAGTGCCGTCTGGTAAGCCCACTGCGGAGGATTTACTTGGCCAACTGCTTGCCTTGATCAAGGGTAGCCAGACAATCTCCGACTTCACTCCCGAGCGTCTGACTTCGACGATGGGGCAGGCAGTTCAGTTCGTGAAAGGCGACGAACGCCGATACCGAGCCTTCGGCCTGCTCACCAAAGACTGGAGTTATGGGTTTGGAGTCGATGAAACCAAGCTTGATGGACGCTGGTTCGAATTCCGTTTCCTGATTAGCCCCATCCCTCAGCCTCCAGTTGCAGGATCTGCGACGCTGCGGTTGGACAATGGCCCCAGCTGAAGGCAACGGAGGTGGGAGATGGGGATCAACATCGTGCAGTTTCAGCCGGGATTGTCGCTGACCGAGTGCGTGGATCGCTACGGAACCGAAGCCAAGTGTTACCGGGCGTTGTATCGGTGGCGCTGGCCGAAGGGATTTCGCTGCCCGCAGTGCGACGGCCGCGCGCGCTCGCGCTTTCGACGCGATGGGCAGGTGTACGACCAGTGCCGGGCGTGCCGGCATCAAACCACCTTGCGTGCCGGCACGCTGCTGCAATCGAGCAAGCTGCCTTTGCGCCTGTGGAG
>NZ_JFAQ01000237.1 GCF_001304695.1 Xanthomonas axonopodis | reverse complement strand
GGGCGATCACCGCGCACAGTGCCATCCACGGCACCAGCGTCTCCATCCGTGCCAGGAACACATCGCGCCGCGTCGGGCGACGGTACTGTTCAAACCCGTTGCCCTGGTCAGCTGACATTGCCAAGGTCCGCTGCTTCATCGGCTTGCACCACCATCGCTGCGAAGCACTTATCCTCGCATCTTTGGAACTTGATCAGCGTTGCCTTAGGACTTGGCTTGCTGACGTTGCGAGGTCGATGCGGGAGAGCAAGGCGCGGGTCAGTGGCGTGGCTACAGGGCCCTTGCCCGCCCACCATCGCAGGACACGCCGCAAGTACGTCCTTGTAGGCGCTTACGCGGCATCCATGCCGCGTAAGGTCCGGCGACGGTGGGCGGGCAAGGACCAGTTGCGTTGGTCGGTGTGCAACGTTCCACAAGCGATCCGCAGACCACGGGCGCGGCCCTGATTCTTCAGTAGACCACCAGTCAACTGTCTGATGCGGTGTTCTCGCCGATTGCGGGACCGATGGCGGCATGGATGCCGCCATCGAGCACCCATGGACGGGTTCACGGCGTGTCCCGCGAGCGGTGAGGGCACCGCGCACCCGACGCCGCGAATTTGCTGCAGGGCTTGTCCGCGCACCACCGCGGAACACGTTGCAATGCCGTGTTTGTCCAACGCATTGTCTAAAAACGGCGAGGGCGCCGCGTCTTCGATACGCTGGCTTCGGCATAGGGAAACAATGCGGTAGTTGGAGTTCCGCGGTGGCCGGAGCTCGGGTGGCGTGCACCTTGCACCAGCCAGGCCAACGCATCGTCCGATGCGCTCGCCGCGCGCTATGCGATCCTGTGCATCGCTTTGCAACGGACACGATCGCGCATGGCGGTAGATGCATTTGCCTTGATTCTTGCCATGTTGGGGCTGGGCCTGCTGTTCGCCCGCCTGCGGGTGTTGCCGGACAACAGCGCTGATGTGCTCAACCGCATCGTGCTGTACATCTGCCTGCCGGCGTCGGTGCTGACCTATGTCCCGCGCCTGCATCTGGACGCTTCGCTTGGTGGGGTGATTGCCACGCCATGGCTGCTGACCGCCATCATCGTGCCGCTGCTGTGGGGCTGCAGCCGCCTGTTGCGTTTCGGCCGCGCCGAATGTGCCGCGCTGCTGATGTGCGTGGTGTTTACCAATTCCAGCTTTATCGGCTTTCCGATGGTGCGCGCGCTGATCGGCGATCACGCGCTGCCCTATGCAGTGGTCTACGACCAGTTCGGCACCTTTGTGTTGCTGTCCACGTTCGGGCTGTATGTGCTGGCCCGGTACAGCGGCGATACCCCGCCGACCGCACGGCGGATCGTGATGCGCGTGCTGCAGTTCCCGCCGTTGTGGGCGCTGCTGTTCGCCTTGACCCTGATGCCCGAGCAACCGCCGGCCTGGATTGGCTCGGGCCTGAAGAACCTGGCCGATGCGATGTTGCCGCTGGTGATGCTCTCGGTGGGCTTTTCGCTGCAGTTGCACCTGCCTGCCGACGAACTCAAGCCATTGGCTGTGGGCCTGGTGTTCAAGCTGCTGCTGATGCCGGTCCTGGCCCTGCCGCTGTCCTGGGTGCTGGGTCTGCGCGGGCAGATGCTGCAGACCAATGTGCTCGAATCGGCCATGCCCACCATGATCACCGCCGCCGCGCTGGCCATTTCGCACCGGCTGGCGCCACGTCTGGCTGCAGCGATGGTCGGCTACAGCATCCTGCTGTCGTTGCTGATGTTGCCTGCGTGGGCCTGGCTGCTGGCGCGGCTGGTGGCCTAAGGCCTAAACGCTGGCAGCAGCCAGAACGCAGTAGTGCCGCGTACGCGCGCTTGCGATTGTTCGAACTGCGGTATGTCCAGACCTGCAACATCGCTCGTCGACTGAAGGTCTGCGCTGCCGTTACCTGTTCACCATCAGCGCGTTTAACGTGTTTCGACTACTTCCTCACCTTGCCGCGGTGTACGCTGCCGGTTTGCTCCCGGAAGCGAGGCGTGCATGAAGACAGTCCTGGTGGCCGCCTCCAAAGGCGGCGTCGGCAAGACCACGATCGCCACCAACCTGGCCGCACATGCGGCGTTGCAAGGCCAGCGCACCGTGCTGGCGGATGCCGATCCGCAAGGTTCGTCCACCCGCTGGGTAGAGCGCCGCGCCAGCCTGGAAAGTGCGGTCTTGCCGATCGACGCCACCAAGCGCCGCAGCTGGCAGAGCGCCGTGCCGGAGGGCACCGATACCCTGATCGTCGATGCGCCGGCCGGCGCCATGGCCGACGACCTGAGCGGATTTCTCGACCACGTCGATGCCATCGTGGTACCGGTGTTGTCCTCGGCGCTGGATATCGAAGCGGTGGTCGGCTTTCTCAACACGCTGGCCAAGGTGCCGCGCGTGCATCAGCGCAAGCTGCCGGTGGGCCTGGTGCTCAATCGTGCCCGTCCCTGGACCCAGACCTCGCAACAGGCCGCCGACATGATCGGCAGCTGGCCGTATCCGCTGGTGACACAACTGCGCGACACCCAGGCCTATGTGGTGATGGCCGGGCTGGGCCGCAGCTTGTTCGACTACCGCTCGGCGCAGGTGCGCGACCATCAACAGGACTGGGAGCCGCTCTTCAAGTGGCTCAAGAAGTCCTAGAACCGGAAGTTCCTATGCGCGAATTGATCTTGTTGCGACACGCCCACGCCGAACCGGCCGACACCGGACAGGCCGATTTCGATCGCCCGCTGTCGCCGCACGGCATTGCCGAGGCCGAAGCGGCCGGGCGTTGGCTGCGCGAACAGCGGCTGGTGCCCGACCGGGTACTGTGCTCACCGGCGCGCCGCGCCCGCGAAACCCTGGAGGCGGTGCTCGAGCTTACCGGCTACATCGAACAACGGCTGGACGAACGCATTTATGAGGCTACCCCCGGCACCCTGGCCAGCCTGGTGGACGAACACCGCGAGGCCGAGCGCCTGCTGCTGGTGGGCCACAACCCTGGCCTGGAACGGCTGGCAGCGCTGATGCACAGCGGCCAGACCGGCGATTACCGCGGCATGCCCACCGCCTCGATCGCGTTGCTGGCCTTGCCGCTGGACGCCACCATCGAGCCGGGCATCGCCCGCCTGACCGCCTTCTGGTGGCCTTGATCCGTGTCACCGTCGCTGCGCTGGTACGCCTGGCTCGCGCTCTGGGTGGTGTTCCCCTGCATGGCGCAGCAGAAGGTGCAGTCCATCGACCCGGCGCAATCGCGCTTCGGGTTCGAGATCAAGACGCGCTTCGGAATGAAGATCGAGGGGTTTTTCCCGCGTTTTCGCGGTGACGTGGTGACGTTGGCCGATGGGCGTCAGCAGGTGCGCTTCCGGCTGGACGCCACTCAGGTGGAGATCCCCGGCAAGGACCGCTACACCAGTTGGATGCGCGGGGAGGATTTTTTCGACGTTGCGCAGTATCCGGTGGTCGAATTCGAGTCGCTGCCGTATGTCGAGGAAGTGGTGAAGCAGGGCGGCGACATCGTCGGCAACCTGACCATCCGCGGAATCACCCATCTGGAGACGCTGCACGTGGTGCCGGCTGAATGCACGCGGCCGGGCTATGATTGCGACGTGATCAGTCGAGGGACGGTCCTGCGTGGACGTTACGAAATGAATGCGTGGCAGATGGCCCTGGGCGACAGGGTGACGTTCATTCTGCGTGGGCGCTTGCAGGAGGAGCGGCGCCCGTGACGTATCTGTTGAGGATTTGCGTGCTGGCAACGTTGTTGCTCGGCACCGGATGCGCCAGCCTGTCACAAACCGAACGCAATCGTGCCGCTGGTGTCGCCGCTGCGGCGCGCAGCACCGTGGTCAATTGCACCCAGGCCAATCGCTGTGCCCAGCCCTCGCCATTGCGCGTGCTGGGCGGCGAGGCGATCACCGCCTCCACCCCGGCGGCGCCGCGGCATTACGCCACCATCGTCGACCACGGCGAAGAATCGCTGGTGGCCCGGCTCAACCTGATCCGCAGCGCCACCCGCAGCATCGATCTGCAGACCTACATTTTCGACAAGGACGACAGCGCGCGCATGGTGCTGGACGCACTGGTGGACGCCGCCCAACGCGGGGTCAAGGTGCGCATCCTGATCGATCAGCTGTCGGCGATTGCCGATCTGCAGATTCTCGGCGCGCTGGCCAGCAGCCATGAAAACCTGCAGCTGCGCATCTACAACCCCACCTTCGGCAAGGTCAAGCTCAATTACTTCGACTATGCCGGCAGCGTGCTGTGTTGCTTCCGCCGCTTCAACCAGCGCATGCACAACAAGCTGCTGGTGGTGGACGACGTGCTGGGCGTGGTTGGTGGGCGCAATTACCAGGACGACTATTACGGCTGGGACAGCGAGTACAACTTCCGCGACCGCGACGTGATTCTGGCCGGGCCGGAAGTGCGCGCCATGGCCGCCAATTTCGATGCGTTCTGGCGCGCCCGGCGCAGCGTACCGGCCGAGCGTCTGAACGATGTCGGGCGCCTGCTGCTGGAGCAGGGCGTGCCGGCGATGCCGCCGGCCCAGTTCCGCCGGCCCGACCGGGTGGCGCGGGTGGACCGCGAAGCGCGCGACCCGCAATTCGTGCGCGACGCCTTCGTGACCCCGGCCATGCCGGTGCAGCGCGTGCTCTACGTGGCCGATCTGCCGCAAAAACACCGCCGGGAGCATGTGGCCAAGGCGGTGTCCACGGCGCCGGAACTGGACGGCCTGATTGCCGGCGCGCGGCAGGAAGTGCTGCTGCAGACCCCCTACTTGGTGTTGTCCGACCAGGCGCAGGCGATCTTCCGCACATTGCGCAACCACCCGCAGCCACCGCGCATCGTGGTGTCGACCAATAGCCTGGCCGCCACCGACAACCCCATCGTCTATGCGCTCTCGTACAAGTTCAAACGCCGCAACATGCGCGAACTGGGCTTCAACGTGTACGAGTTCAAGCCGTTCCCGCTCGATGCCCCGGTGGATTACGTCAACCTGGTGCCGGACCCGCTGAACGTCGCCTCAGACGTCAATCAGGACAGCCGCACCAATCGCCTGATCGGCGGCAGCGCAGCGGGCAATGCGATGCGCGGCAGCAGCGGCCCGGAGGGGAATGCCAGCGCGAGCGCCGGCAGCGTGCTGCGCGGTAGTGGTAGCGGCCGTGCGCCAGGCGGGAGCGAGGTCGATCGGCGCGTGTTGCGTACCGAAACGCGGCCCTCGTTCCTGGGCACGCGCGCGGTCAACAAGCCGCTGCCGGTGACCCGCGCCGGTGCGCGCATGGGTTTGCATGCCAAGTCGTTGGTGGTGGATCGCCGCATCGGCGTGATCGGTACGCACAACTTCGACCCGCGCAGCGAGAACTACAACACCGAAGCGGCAGTGGTGATCGACGATGCGCGCTTTGCGCAGGCGTTGGCTGCCAGCATCGAGCGCGATATCGCCCCGGAAAATGCCTGGACGGTGGCACCGCGCGAAAAGCCGCCGGTGTTGGGCGGGTTGAACTACAGCGTGGGCAAGGTCTCCGAAGCCTTGCCGGTGCTGGACTTCTGGCCATGGCGCTATGCCACCAATTACGAGTTCCAGCCCGGCCCGAATTGTCCGTTTCCGCTCAAGCGGCAGGATCCGCAATTCCGCAAGTGCTATGTGGCGGTGGGCGATTTCCCGGAGGTCAATGTCGGCCCGAAGTGGCTGCTGGTGCGCATGCTGACCGCCTTCGGCGCCGGGCTGGTACCGATTCTCTGATCGGCCGGCGTGCCGCGCGGGTTGCAGCGGCGGCCGCCTGACCGCGCAGCACGTTGTGGTTGGATGAACGCAGTTGGCTACGGATCGGTTCCTAGGCGCGGGAAATCGCCGAAGTGGCTGCAGTTGCCATGGGCGAGGGGCGCGCAATGCGTTGGCGCGGCCAACCAGTGCTGTCGGGCGCCGGCACCACGGCCCAGTTGCATCGCACCCCGGGCGCCGGGATGCTTTTCCCGCTTCCCGCTTCCCGC
>NZ_JFAQ01000236.1 GCF_001304695.1 Xanthomonas axonopodis | reverse complement strand
GGGGTTCAGCCGACATACGTGTAAAAATGGCTCACATGATCAGATTTCATCCCTCGCATCAGTGAGTTAGCGAGAGATATCGCGAGTCCCTTGACGACAAGCGTGTGACCTGGCCAGCCGTTCATTTTCACCAATCTCCTAGCTCTGCACGAAACCGGTCTGTCGCTGCGTGCGATCACCGATACGTTAGGAGCGAAGAACTGGTTGTCGAGCACCGCATGGCCGCCGCCGGGAACGGCAGCGTTGCCGGTGCGACATCCCCGAAATTGCACAATCAACTCAGGGGCACCTCGTGGATTCCTTGCGGGCCGGGGCACTGCGCCAGCGCATCCCGCAGGTACTTGAGCCTCTCCTGCTCGATGGAGGTATTGTAGGCCCTGGGCATGCCTGCCACCTCCATCTCCCGGAAATTCTGGACGAAGCTCTCCTCCAGGGGTTCCCGGATATGCACGGGAAGATCGTCGAAGACGTGCTTCGACATCGTGTGCTGGAAGAAGCGCGCATCGAGCACATCGGAGCCGCGCGCGATCGTGAGGTCCACGTCATTGATGGTATCGCCCGTCCCGACGATCTCCCCTCCAAAATTCTTCTTGTGGAGATCCACCATCAAGTCACCGGCATCCGCCATCGCCTTCGCCAGGGCGAAGATCTTACAGCTGACGAAATCCTGCTGCGTGCCCGTGTTGAGGATGGTCAGCGTCGCGTTCTTGACGCCCTTCAACGCGGCGGTCATGACGGCCAGGGTGTCAGTGCATCCCCATACGCTGTCGACCGCCAGAACGGACACCTTCCCACGACCTCCCAACACTTCCACCGCGACGCCATGGCTCACCGCTCTCTTTCCATCGATGCGCTCCACGTTGACGACGGCGCGCCACCGCTCACCCCGCCTGGTATTGACGATAGCTTGTCGCAAGGCATCCGGCTCAGATCTCGACGCCTCGAAAACCTTCACATCGAGCTTGGGGTGGATGTGATTCTGGGCCGCCACCATCTGTGGCTGGAACTGCTGATCGAGTTTGGCCGCCGGATATTGTATTCCTTGACGCTCGGCGTGCTCCAGGGCTTGAATGAAGTCCTGCAATTGAGCCGCGAGCGTAGGTCCGGACGACGACGAAGGAAGGGACGCTCGCCCTGCCATGGTGCCGGTGTCGGAGGGACGGGCGGATGTCGCCGAGCGGGCCGGCCTCGCTCGGGGAGAGCCGAGTGCCGCCAAGTCATGCATGCTGGGTGACACGGGCGTCTCGGGATATGAAGGCCTAGAGGGCGTGGGCTGCTCTGTGGCATGGCTTGGATAATGTTCAGGTGAACCTGCCACGGGTGGACTTGCCACGCTCGGCTTTGAAGTGCATGGACCCATCTTGATCTCCTGCAGTTACTGCAGAAGCAGTCATACCGAGTAGTTCTCCGATTCGCGTTGGCTTAGCGAAGGCCTGACCGGGAAGACGAAGCGATTGACGCGGGAGATTCCCGAGCCTTCACCCAACGCCAGATCATTGGCTTCCTGGCGTTGCACCGGCTGAGATGGGCTTTCCGTGTTCGCCAACGGATCGCGGCGGACGCAACTGCGCCAGGAGTTGTTCCAACGTGCTCAGGCGCACCGTGGCCCGCAAGGTGTCCACCTCGGCGTGTTCCCGGCGCTGGCGCTCTTCGACCAGTTCGGTCCGCGCCGCCGCCAGTTCGGCGCGCACGCCTTCCAGCGCGTGGACATCTTGGGTCCATCGCGCCTGCAAGCCTTGGTGCTCGGCGGCCGCCAGGCGCAGTGCGTCGCGCTCGCGTTGCTGGGCGTCAGCCCCCGCTGGCGTGTCTGCGCCAGTTCCCGCTCCAGCCGGGTCTGGCGTTCCAGCCACTGGCCGTTTTCCCGGTTGAGCTGCATCAGGTCGTGATTCTTGGCGGTCAGCGCCTCGTTGGCCTGCCGTAGGGCGACCTGCAGCTCTTGCACCTGGTGCGCGTGCCGGCGCTGTTCCTGCTCACGCTGGTCCTTGACCGAGGTGCGGTAGTGCTCAAGGGCTTCCCTGGCGTGTTCGTGCTTGTGTTCCAGGGAGCGGGCGTGGCTTTGGTGCTCCGCCAGTCGTGCCGTGAGGCCCGCGATCCGTTCCTCCAGCTGAGCCAACTCGGTAGTGCGGCTGGCCACCTCGCTCCTGGCGGCGTCGCCCGCCTCGCGTTCGGCCTGCAGGGCGGTCTCGCAGCGTTGCAGGTGCGTCCTGAGCAAGCCAGCCTCCTGCCGGGCCTGCTCCAGCGCTTGGGTACGCTCCTGCAGCTGCGCCTGGAAGCGCGCCTGGGCCTGTGCGCCACGGCCGTGTCGGCCTCGGCGTGCAAGCGCTCGGCCAGGCGGCTGACCAGATCCTGCAGCGCGTCGCTGATGGCCACTTTGGCGCCGGGGCGCTGCCCGTCCTCCTCTTCCAACTCCCTCAAATAGCGGTGGATGGTGGTCTTGGACCCCGTGTTGCCTAGCGCCACCCGGACCGCGTCCACGGACGGATGCATGCCCGTGGCGCGCAGGCGATCGCGGGCGCGTTGCACATCGCTTTTGTACAACCCGGACCTTGCCATCCGGCACTCCACGTATTTCGTAACGTATTACATACCATGTAATTACATACTCCTCAACGCATTAAACGGACCGTCGATAGGCGTTGAGCTCACGCGGGATAATGTTGAATTATCCCGCCTTATCCGGAATTTTCGGCTACAGTCGCCATGCGGCCGTACGAAACGGCGTTTCGGAGCGAGGCGGTGAGCTCGGTCAAGCAGTATCTGGAAGCAGCAACCCGCGCCAACACCGAGCGCGCGTATGCAGGAGCGACCCGTCACTTCGAGGTCGAGTGGGGTGGTCATCTCCCGGCGACTGCGGAGCAGGTGGCGTGCTACTTGGCCGCCTACGCCGGGCAACTCGCGCTCAACACACTCAGGCACCGGCTCGCAGCACTTGCGCAGTGGCACCAGGTGCACGGCTTTGTCGACCCGACTCGCGCGCCGCTGGTGCGCCAAGTGCTCAAGGGCATCCAAGCTCTTCACCCGAGCGTCGAAAAACGCGCCACGCCCCTGCAACTCACCCAGCTGGGCCAGGTCACAACATGGCTGGAAGACGCTGCGGCTGCGGCCCACTCTCGCGGCGATCGCGCCGCAGAGCTGCGGCATCTGCGCGATCGCGCCTTGCTGCTGCTCGGCTTCTGGCGCGGCTTCCGCGGCGATGAACTCACCCGTCTCCAGGTGAACCACCTGTGCCTGGTGCCGGGCGAAGGCATGACCTGCTTCCTGCCGCACAGCAAGAGCGATCGCCAGCACGCCGGCACCACCTACAAGGTCCCGGCGCTGTCGCGCTGGTGCCCGGTGGCTGCCACCATGGCCTGGGTCATGGCAGCCGCCCTCCACGAGGGGCCACTGTTTCGCGCGGTCAACCAGTGGGGCGGGATTGCCGCCGCCCCGCTCCACCCCAACAGCCTGGTGCGCCTGCTACGGCGGATCTTCCGCGAGGCCGGGCTGAGCTCTCCCAACGACTACAGCGGCCACTCGCTGCACCGCGGCTTCGCCGGCTGGGCCAACGCCAACGGCTGGGACGTCAAGGCGCTGATGGAGTACGTCGGCTGGCGCGACGTGCAGTCGGCGATGCGCTACATCGACGGGGCCGATCCGTTCGCACGCCAGCGCATCGAAGCCAGTCTGCCGGAAGCGCCCGCGCTGCCAAGGCCTGCAACGACCTGAGGGGCTGGATGGCGTCGATCGAACGGACCGCATACCCGCAATTCAAGCGCAACCCGGTCGTCCACGAACTGGTTGCGGCCTACACGCCAACCGACACTGAGGTGGCCTTCGTTGCCGAGTACACCCGGCAGCCTGCGCACCGCCTGACGCTGACGATCCTGCTCAAGACCTTCCAACGGCTGGGGTATTTCCCCGTGTTGGACGAAGTCCCACCGGCGGTGGTGCGCCATATCCGCAGCGCGCTGAAACTGCGCGTGCAGGTCAAGCCAGCGAATCTTGCCAACGCCTCGCGCTATCGCTACTACCGCCGGATCCGACAATTCCTGCAGGTCCGGGCCTACAGCGACGGCGGGCTGAAGATTGCGGCACGCGCGGTATACGAAGCCGCTGCGGTGATGGATAATCCGGCGGACCTGATCAATGTAGCCATTGAACAGCTCGTGCGTGATCGCGTCGAGCTGCCGGCGTTCTCCACACTGGATCGCCTGACCCGGCGCATCCGCACGCTGGTCAACGGGCGCTATTTCGCTCAGATCGAGGCTCGACTGACCATCGACGAAAAACAGCGCCTGGAAGGCCTCCTGCAGGTCGAACAGGGGCGTCAGAAGAGCCCGCTGCACGCGATCAAGCGCCTGCCCAAGCGCTCTTCGCTGCAGCATTTCCAGGAGTTGATCGACCATATCGCCGAACTGGACGAATTGGTCGGCAGCGAGTTGCACCTGGCGGGCATCCCGGAGGTCAAGCGCAAGCACTTCGCCGCCGAGGCGCGGGCATTGGATGCTTCCGAGCTGCGCAAGTTTCGGCCCGCCAAGCGCTACGCCGTACTGGTGTGCTTGATCCACCGGGCCCGGGTCCAGACGCGCGACGATCTCGCGGAGATGTTCATGAAACGCATGGGGAACATCCACAACCGGGGCCGAGAGGAACTGGAGCGGCTGAGGGCGCGCTATCGCGAGAAGACCGAAGCGATCGTGGCGACGATGTCGGATGTGGTCCGCGTCCTCGACCATCATCGCGGCGACACCGAGGCGGGGCGTGAAATCCGCCGCCTGGTCAACGCCCATGGTGGCGTGCAGACGTTGCAGGCCGACTGCAACGCCATTGCGGCGCATAGTGGCGACAATCACTTGCCGCTGCTGTGGCTGTTCTACAAAAGTCACCGCTCCACCATCCTGCGGATGGTGCGTAGGCTGGACTTGGCCTCGACCACGGAGGACCGCTCCCTGATCGATGCGATCGAGCTGATCCTGACGCAGGAACGAACCCGCAGCGATTGGTTGGATGAACCAGTCGATCTGGCATTCACCACCCAACTCTGGCGCAAGACCATCGTCCATCGCACCGAACGAGGCGAGGAGCGCATCCACCGGCGCCTGTTCGAGGTCTGTGTGTTCTCGTCGCTGGCCAACGAACTGAAATCGGGCGATGTGGCTGTGCGCGGATCGGAAACCTATGCCGACTACCGCGAACAGTTGCTGCCATGGGAGCAGTGTGAGCCTATGTTGGAGGATTACTGCAAGCAGGTGGGGCTGCCGGCCACGGCCGTGGGCTTCGTCAATGCATTGCAATCGCGCCTGATGCAGGTCGCCGAGCTGACCGATCAAGGCTATCTGGAGAATGGCCAAGTAGTCATCGGCGAGGATGGTATCCCGGTGCTCAATCGCAGCAAGGCCAAGGAGATGAGCAGCGGGGCCCGCGCCCTGGAAACCGTCATCCTAGATCGCATGCCCGAACGCAGCGTCATCGAGATCCTGTGCGATGTGGCCCACTGGACGCGCTGGCCCCGGCACTTCGGTCCTCTGTCCGGCTCGGACGCCAAGATCGAGCAACCGACCGAGCGCTACGTCCTCACCGCCTTCACCTATGGTTGCAACCTCGGACCGGCCCAGGCTGCTCGACACCTGCGTGGCGCCGTCTCGGCGCACATGCTGTCGTTCGTCAACCGCCGGCATGTGGATGCTAACAAACTGGCGGCCGCCTGTCGGGACATCATCAACAGCTACGCCGGCCTGCAGCTCCCCAAATGCTGGGGCGATGGCAAGAGCGCGGCCGCCGACGGCACCAAGTACGACCTCTACGACCAGAATCTGCTCGCCTCGTACCACATCCGCTATGGCGGCTACGGCGGCATCGCCTACCACCACGTGTCCGACACGTACGTCGCGCTGTTCAGCCACTTCATTCCGTGTGGAGTCTGGGAGGCGGTCTACATCATCGATGGCCTGCTGAAGAACACCTCCGACATCCAGCCTGATACCGTCCACGCCGACACGCAGGGGCAGTCGCTGCCAGTGTTCGGCCTTTCGCATCTGCTGGGCATCCAGCTGATGCCGCGCATCCGCAACTGGCGCGAATACAAGTTCTTCCGCCCCGATGAGGACATTCGTTACGAACACATCGATGCGCTGTTCCGGGACACTGTCGACTGGGATCTGATCGAGACCCACTGGAAGGACCTGGTGCAGGTCGTGCTCTCGATCAAGACCGGCAAGATCGCGGCCTCGACGCTGCTACGTAAGCTGGGCAACTACAGCCGCAAGAACCGGCTGTACCAGGCCTTCAAGGCGCTCGGTTCAGCCGTGCGCACCTTGTTCCTGCTGCAGTACATCTCCAACCGCGAGTTGCGCGAACAGATCACCGCCTCGACCAACAAGGTGGAGGCCTACAACGGTTTCGCAAAGTATTTCTTCTTCGGCGGGGAAGGGGTGATTGCCGACAACGACCCCGTCGAGCAGGAGAAAGCCGTCAAGTACAACGACCTGGTCTCGAATGCCGTCATCTTCTACAACGCGATCGAACAGACCCGGATCATGAAGGCCATGATGCGGCAGGGGTGGAAGATCGCCCGGGAGGACGTGACTTTCCTCAGCCCGTACGTGACCAGCCATGTGAAGCGCTTCGGGGATTACCTGATTGATGTGGAGGCGGTCCCGGAACCGTATGAGACTGAACTGGCATTGGTCGTGTAGTTTGGTTGCACCAAAATATCCGCTAACTCACTGATGCAATGGATGAAATCCAATTTTGTGAGCTACTTTTACACGTATGTCGGCTGAACCCCATCGGGAATTCCTTGAGCTCGGACGTGCAGAATTGCGCCATCCGCGACGGAAATCGTCCCTTCGTGATGCATAGATCCAGATATGGGTTGCCGGTCGGCTCGTGCAGTTGCGCGGCCTCTTGCACCAGCGCATCGGGAATGCCCATGCGTGGCCAACGCTCCAGCACGTACGCCCGGTGCTTGGCCATCCGAGCATGAAAATCCGCCTTCACCCATTCCACCCGCGGCCCGCCGGTGCGCTCATGCAGGCGTTGTACGTATTCGTACGTCAGTTCGTGCTCGTTGCCCGTGTCCGCAAACACCGCCCGAAATGGACGGCCGGACTCGATCGCCAATAGGTACAACGCGGTTGAATCCTTGCCGCCAGAGACATTGACCAGGTGCTGTACGCGCAAGTTGCGTCCTGCAGCGGTCACGGCGTGCTCCGCGGTTTTTGGATCTCCTGCACGCGATCACGTGTCGGATCGCCCTGGTAGATGCCGCGCGAGCCGGCCGCACGGGTGCTGTGCCGCTGGATCAGCGTCATCGGCGAGTTGCCGGCCAGTTCGCGGCGCAGCTCCAGTTCGGTCTTGAGGTTCTGGATCTCCTGGCCGAGTGTGCTGCTTTCCTGATCCACCGATGTGATCGCCAGTTCGTTGGCGGCCACGTTGGGTTCTTGCCTGCCAGTGAGCAGCGTGCGCTGAAGCAGCAGGGCTTTTTCCATCACGCTTGCGAGGGCGACTTCTGAAGCCAGACGTTTGCCCAGCAAGTCCTGGTCTGGCTCATCACGCAGTGCCTCGATCACGCCACGCGTGACCGGCAGCGATGCGCTGCCGGCGGCGTCCAGGTTGGCGGCCGTCGTCGTCGGTCGGCTACCGCTCACCAGTTCCTGCAGCACCTTGAGCTTGGTCTCGTATTCTTCCTCGATGAGCGGTGTGAGGCCTACGCCAGGGATAGTCGCGGTCTTGTCGCAGGCCTGGCAGGTGCGCTGCTCCCGCTCTCCGAGCACCCGGGTCGCCCATGTTGCGGCGGCCTGCGACGAGTCCGAGGTTTGGCAGGTCATCCGGCCGTTGCAATCGTTCGCGTTGATGGACGAGGTGTCGGTGACATCGCGTCCATTGAGAAGGTTGTAGCCGGCGCGCGTCACTTCACCCACGACCTTGATCGCTGCCTGGCCCGAGCCGCCCGCGCTGCTGCTGCCCACCCAGGGCACGCCGCTGTTGCCCTTGTTCGTCTCGGCCCGTTCGATGGCCGACACCGCATCGGTGCTGGCCACCGCTTGCTTGAGCGCCATGGCTTCGGAGAGCTGATTCCATCCGGTCTGCCCGCCTGCGATGTCCGCCATGCGGTTGGCGATCGCGCGGCAGGTCATCTTCGACCGGTCGAAGTCCAGGCGCGCCTGCAGGATGCCGTTGGTGAGCAGGTTGTACAGGCCCGGGTCGGCGCGCTGGATAATCAGCGCCGGCAGCGACGCTACCGCGCTGGTGGCGTTCTGGATCACGTTGCTCATGATCGACTGGAAGCCATTGGTGACGCCATTGAGTTGGTTCTGGATCGTCGTGGCAATGTTCATGTCGCCGCAGATCAGGTTGCTGTTCCAGTCAGTGCCCACACCGATGCTCTGCATGTTGCCGACCGGTCCCATGGACACGGCCCGGCCACCGCCGATGCTGTACAGCACGTCACTACCGATCACATTGCCGCTGGCGCGGATGCCATCACCATCGATGTGCATCTGAGCCCAAGCCACACTTCCAGCCAGCGTCAGTGCAGCAAGACCCGCGGATCCGAACCGGCGCAAGTTGGAAGAATGCCAATGCGAATGACGGCGTTTCATCGGCATCTTCCTCAGAGGAAATCCATGCTTCCCAGGAACACCTGGCCGCGCCGCTGGCAGCAGCTGTAAGGGCGCCACAGCGCCCAGGCGTAGTCGCCTTGCTGCGCTTGCGCATGGGTGTTCTTGTTGGGGAACACCGCGCAGTGGCTGGACAGGGTCGGGGGCAACTCCTGCCACTTGCCCAAGTCCGCATGACTCTCCACCAATGCGCCAGCCGGCCAATAACCTGCATGAGGAGTGGCAAGCAGCGGCTGGTAGACGTGAGGCTGACCGGTGCGCGTGACCACATCGCCCGCCCGTTGTGCGACTACCGCGCCGGCCAGGTAGTCGTGGCTCTGGTGCAGGAAGCCGCCGCGGGGATAGACGTTGCCCCAGAGGTCTGCCGTCAGGCGCGAGCCGATCTCGCGCACGCCAGCGGTCAACGCTTCCGGATAGGCCATCTCCGGCACGTTGTAGCGCCATGCGAGCGTGTCGAGAGTGCTCAGCAGGTGGGGGGCGAATGGCTTGCCGGCGCCCTCGCAGGTATAGCCTGACTGGCTAGCGAACTCGCTGAAGGCCGCGCCGGCCTGGTGGCCGATCACGTCCGCGTTCTTGAACTTGGACAGGTTGTTTTCGTGGTCCTGATTGGCCGTGCCATCGCCACCGGCCTGCGCGGTCGGATTGGGCAGGCTCATAGCCCGCACTTCGGTTCAGGGGTTTTCCCCCGTCGACGTCCCCCCGTCCTGAGTAGCGGCCGGGTTTAGGGCAACGCTGATCAAGTTCCAAAGATGCGAGGATAAGTGCTTCGCAGCGATGGTG
>NZ_JFAQ01000235.1 GCF_001304695.1 Xanthomonas axonopodis | reverse complement strand
TTGATCAGCGTTGCCTTAGGTTGGAATCACGATGCGTGTGATAGCGCACCATGCCACGCCCCAATCGCGACACTGCGGCTTGCAACACGCCTGTCATCGATTTCGTTGACGTTGCGTATGGGCAACTGGCTCCCCTTCGCTCCCTTCTCTCAAGCAGGAACATCACCATGCGTTCAACACTTCACGCCACCGTCGTGACGGCAGGGCTTCTTGCGCTGGTCACCACCAGTGCGGCCATCGCCGCCGTGCCATCGGTGGCGCAATGCACCACGCCGCAGCCGTGGGCACACTCCAATGCCGGGCCGGTGGTCGGCAACGGCACGGCCGCCAGTTGTACCGCCAGCGCACTCGCTACTGCGGTGGCGCAAGGTGGCTATGTCACCTTCAACTGCGGCACGCGTGCGGCCAGCATCGCCGTCAACCAGACCATCAATATCAGCGCCAGCACGCCCACGGTGATCGATGGCCAGGGCAAGATCACCCTGGATGGCCGACAGGCTGCGCGCATCTTCCAGGTGCAGAACGGCAATGCGCTGTCGGTGCGCAATCTCAAACTGCAGAACGGCAGCTCCGTGCAGCCGGCATCCAACACACAATACGCGCCCGGCACCTGGGGCGGCGGCGCGATCAAGGTCAGCTACCGCGGCAAGCTGGAAGTGATCAACAGCCAGTTCCTGAGCAACCGCAGCAGCATTGGGGGTGGTGCCATTTTCGCCGGCAGCGATGCCGACGTGACCATCGTCAAGAGCGCGTTTTCCAAGAACACCTCCTGGTTGGGCGGCGCGCTGTACACGCAACTCAGCCGTCTGACCATCGTCAATTCCCAGTTTGTCGGCAACCAGGCCATCAATGCGCCGGCTGGCTTCCCGGATGCCGACCAGTTCGGCAACAGCGGCGCGATCGACACCGACGGCGCCTCGCTCGCCGGCTACCTCAATGCCGCCGCCGGTGGCGCCACGCTTTCGGTGTGCGGCACGGTGGTGCGCAACAACACCGCGGCCAACAGTGGTGGTGGCGCCACGTTGTGGGCGTATGCGCCCGACACCATTGACGTGCGCTACTCCACCTTCGCCAACAACATCGCCTACGGCGGCCCGGCCGGCGGTGCGCGCATCAGCCTGGGCTTCGGCGACACCACGCACTCCGGCACCACCATCACCACCCCGGGCATCATCAACGTCGAAGAAACCAGCTTCCTGTCCAACCGCGCCGAAAAGAGCAATGCCGGCGCCTTGTACATGGACTGCTACGGCCCATCCTGCAATGTCAGCAACAGCACCTTCTACGGCAACTACGCAAAGGGCGTGGGCGCGGCAATCCAGCATGTGGGTTGGCAGCCGTCCAATGGCGACCAGGGCAAGACCACGGTGCGCTTCAACAACGTCACCTTCGCTGAGAACACCCCCGGGTCGACGTTGTTCGGTAGCGGCTTCGACATCCGCAACAGCATCTTCTACTCCAAGACCGAGCGCACCTTCTGCAGCGACCAGAGCAGCACCGGCAACAACCTGATCGAGTACTCGGCTGCGGGCGGCCTGTTCTACAGCTGCCTCACCGCCGGCCTGGCACGCGCCACCGATCCGCTGCTGGGCGCACCGGCCGCCAATGGCGGCCCCACGCTGACCCAATTGCCCGCGGCCAACAGCCCGGTGCGCAATCTCGGCAGCAACTGCCGCACTATCGATCAGCGTGGTGTTGCGCGTGATACCGCGGTGTGCGATGCGGGTGCGGTGGAAATCAAGTAAGTCTTCCTCCCGCGTCCTTGCCGTCTGGCGAGGACGCGTAGCGTGACCGGACGGACGGTGTTCGCTCGGTCGCGCGATCAAACGTTCGTCGCATCACGATGCAAGGCCGGCGTCGATAGTCGTCCGCTGAGCCAGGAATCTCTTGGGCGCAGGATGACCGGTTGGACGGCGCGCTAGGCCGCGCTCTTTTCGTGCAGCACATGCCGAGCATCGCGACGATCGCGACACCGTCCGAAGACCGGGTGCCGACCAGACGGTGCAGCGTCCCCACGGCTACGCCTGCCAGATCGAAACGGATTGATGCACGTCGATCCCATCGCAGTCCCACGCAAGTGCGCTCTGCGCGAGGCAAGCGAACTCAATCTTTCGACACTGACCTATTGCATAGGGGTTAAGGACGCACGCGATGCGACCTGGTTCGCAAGCACATCCATGTGCTGCTGACAAACCTGCTGCCAGCGGCTATGGTCGCGACTGGAGCGGGGGTTCTTGCATGGCACGCAGACACAGGGACAGCACTTTCGACGCATTGGCCGCACTGCCGTGGCCACTGGCGCTCGTCGCCGGCCTCGTTGGCTATCTCACGGTGCGCTACGGCATCGCCTGGTGGCTATCGCAGCATGGCGGACTACTCGCGCAGGGCTTCGCCCAGCAATCGGACGCACTCTTCGCCCCGCTGGCCTGGATGCTGCTCGGCGTTTGCTGGCTCGCCGCGCTGGTCTCCTACCTCGGCGCTCGCCGACGCCGCCGCTTCCTCGACACCCGCACCAGCCTGGAAAGCCTCGCTGCCGGCGGCTGGCGCCAGTTCGAACAACTCGTCGCCGACGCCTTCCGCCGCCAGGGCTACCACGTCGAAGAAACCGGCCTGGGCGGCCCAGACGGCGGCATCGACCTAATCCTGCGCAAGGATGGCCGCCGCACGCTGGTGCAATGTAAACAATGGAAGCGTCAGCAAGTCGGCGTCGGCGTCGTGCGAGAAATGTATGGCCTGCTCGCTCATCACCAGGCACACGCGGTGAAGATCGTCTGCATCGGCAGCTACACGAAAGACGCCGAGCAGTTTGCCGAAGGCAAGCCGATTGAATTGGTTGGCGGCGAACAATTGCTGGACATGATTCGCGCGGTGCGACAGCACGCCACAGCGCAGCCGACGGTGGCATCGGCGCGTATCGAGCCTGTCTTTATTTCAGCTGATTCCACTGCCCCCGCGGCCGTGGTCGTTCCAAGCTGCCCGCGCTGCGGTAGCGCGCTTGTGCAGAGAAGAAACCGGCGTACCGGCGAGAACTTTCTAGGTTGCAGCCAGTTTCCGAAGTGCAGAGGAACTTCGTAAGTGAACCTGACCCCGTTTTCCGCCCCGTTTTCCATTTTCTGTTTCTTACCCTGTTTTTTTATAAGTAAACCCAACCCCGCTTCTTCCAAAATCTGAAGAAGGATCATAACTAAGAGCCGATAACAAAACCCTTGAATTTTGTTGAGTCGGCGGCAACATTGCCGACATGACACGTCGCAACGAGATCCCTATTGCGCTGTGGAAGCGCATCGAGCCACTGATTCCGCAGGTCAAGCCTTCCCCCAAAGGTGGACGACCTCGTGTCAGTGATCAGCAGGCCCTCAACGGCATCGT
>NZ_JFAQ01000234.1 GCF_001304695.1 Xanthomonas axonopodis | reverse complement strand
ACGATGGGGGCGGTCAGCGGCCAGAACAGCGGCAAGCCGCTGACCGCCCCCATCGTGGCCAGGGTCATGCCGAACAAGGCCAAACCCAGGTTGTCGGTAACACTGGCGGCGATGCACAGGCCGGCCTCGCCCATCAGCAACGGAATCACCAGATGCCAGCGCCGCTCGCCGCGGCGGTCGGCCGAGTGGCCCATCAACACCATGAACACCGCTGCAGCCAGGTACGGGATGGCGCTCATCAGACCGATGCGGATCGGGTCGGTGACGCCGCTGCCCTGGATGATCGGCGGCAGCCAGAAGTTGATCGCATACACCCCGCTCTGGATGCAGAAGTACACCGTGCCCAGCAGCCATACCACCGGATTGCGCAGTACCGCGCCCAACGAGGTGGAGGCGCCGGCCGGCTTGCCTGCTTCGTCCTCTGCCAGCACGCGTGCCAAACCCTGTTTTTCCTGCGGGGTGAGCCAACTGGCCTGTTGCACGCCGTCGCTGAGCAGGAACCACACGCCGATGCCCAGCAACACGGTCGGCAGGCCCTGCAGCAGGAACATCCACTGCCAGCCGGCCAACCCGCCCTGCCCGGCCGAAAAGTGACCCAGGATCCAGCACGACAACGGCCCACCCAGCACCCCGGAGATCGGGATCGCCGACATGAAGACGGTCATGACCCGGCCATGCCGGGCACCCGGGAACCAGCGCGTCAGGTACAGCACGATGCCGGGGAAGAAGCCCGCCTCGGCCGCGCCGGTGAGCAGGCGCAGGGTGTAGAACCCGGCCAGGGTGCGCACGAACAGCAGGCAGGTGGAGAGCAGGCCCCAGCTGACCATCATGATCGCCACCCAGCGCCGGGCCCCGATGCGCTGCAGGATCAGATTGCTCGGCACTCCACAGGCCAGGTAACCGATAAAGAAGATCCCCGCGCCCAGCCCGTACACGGTCTCGCTGCCCAGCATCTGCAGCTTGGCGAAGCCGACGTTGACCCGGTCCAGGTAATTGAACAGGTAGCAGACGAACAGGAACGGGATCAGCCGCCACAGGATCTTGTGGTAGGTCGGGCCCATTCCATCGGGAGGCGGCAGGGGCCGGGTGGCTTGGGTCATCGCACGCTCCAGCAGTCGGTAGGCCAGCCGCTGCGCAGTACGGCAGCGCCGACACCACGCAGGCGGTCGGCGCATTCTAGATTGAGCGTTTTTACGGAATCTTCGTCAGGGTGCTGCCGGTTCACCGGCGAGCACGCGCCACTTTTTGTGCAAATGCCCAAGGGCAGCGTTCAGGCGGCCGGTGCACGGTGAGGCATGTACCACCGCACTCACCTGACGACTGCTCGCGACGTGTTGGAGTCGCTCTCAAGTTCGGACCAGGCACGCGCGGCATCGGCCGAACCGGGACACGCCCGAGTGATCGGCGGTGGGTGCACGGCTGGCGGATCGTTCGAGAAGCCCGCACAGGCAACGCGCGGACATCCCCATAGCGCCGGGTCCGATGCAGCATCCGGCAACACACCCGCGCACTGCCAGCCGTGCGCATTGCGTATCGCGAATCCCGAATCACCACCGCCGAATCCCGGCACGACTGCTTCACCGATTCCCCATTCCCGATTCCCCGCCGCATACGCCTGCGCCTGGCCCATCACGCGCAACAGGTTGCCGCCCCAGATGCCGGCGATCTGCTGTTCGGTGTAGCGCTTGCGCACCAGCCACGCGGTGATACGCGGCAGGTCGGAGACGTCTTCCAGGCCCATCACGCCGCCACCGCCGTCCCAATCCATGCCGATGCCCACGTGCTCGGGTCCGACCGCGGCCAATCTGTGCTCAAGATGCGCGAAGAAGTCTTCTTAGGTGGCGCGCTTGATCGGGTAGCGCGCATGCAGATCCTTCAGCGCGGCACTGAGTTTGGTGCCGTCGGCGATCTTGACGTGCTCCCAGCCGCCATACTGGTCGGTAAGCGCCTTCTCGGCCGCCTTGCGCTCGGGGCTGGCGCCGCTGTCCACCAGATAGCCGCCATAGGAATTGACCTGGATCACCCCGCCATGCGCGGCCAGCACCTTCAGGCGTGCATCGTCGATGTTGCGCGGGTGGTTGTAGACCGCACGCGCACCGCTATGGGAGAGCACGATCGACACCGGCGAGAGCGCAATCAACTGGTCGAACACTGCATCGGAGGCGTGCGATCGATCACGATGCCCAGCGCCTGTGCCTGTTACACCAGCTGTTTGCCGGCCGGGCTCAGGCCGTTCCATTCGGCACCCTTGGGGTCGGTGGCCGAATCGGCGAACTCGTTGTTGACAAAGTGCACGGTGCTCATCAAGCGCAGCCCCTGCGCGTCATAGAAGCGCAGCAAGGTGGGATCGGCCACCAGCGGGCTGGCGTTTTCCATGCTGATGTACACCACGCACTTGCCGGCGGCCTTGATGCGCGCAGCATCGGCCGGCGTGGTGGCCAACGCAAAACGCTGCGGTTGCGCGGCCACCAATGTGTGGATCTTCAGCAGGCGCTGCAGGCCGGCGTCGCGGTCGTCCAGATGCGCAGCAGCACTGCGATTGCCCTGGCCGGTGTAGACCGCCCAAAAACCGCCATCGAGCGCGCCTTCGACCATGCGCAGGTAATCCACCTGCGACAGGCGGTTGCCGGCATGCGCCTGCAGCACATCGAAGTCGGCGCGCTCCAGATTGGCCGGCGTGTCCAGATGCGAATCCAGCGTGACCAAACGTTTCTGTAGCGCGGTGGCACGCGCCACTTCGGCCTTGGAAAACTCCAGTGCATGTGCGGGCAGCGCGGCGGCCAGCAACAACGCGACAGACAGGCAAAGCGAACGCGGGTGCATGCGATCTCACAGGCAGTGGGGTGAGCCGATCATAGCGGCTTGCTGCATGCGCACTGCGGCCACACGCAGGACGTGGCAGCGCTGCCAGTCCAACCGGCGCGATTGCGTGAGCGATCTGCGCGTCGCAAGGCCGGTTCTACGGGGATGCCGACGGTGTGACCAAGCAGCAACCGTGTCGAGCCGCGCCTCGGAATGCCGGCGACCAAGGCGCGACCAACCGGTTGGTCATCGCGAAGTGTTGGATACGCCAGCAAACCCAGCGCGCGCAGACCGCCACGCGCGCTGCATGGTCAGTCGCCAAGTTCGGCCAGACGCGCACGCACGCTGTCCACATCGATGTGCTCGCGCACATGCGGCCACTGCCGCGCCCACACCGAACGGAACACGATCCACGCACCGAACACGCCCAGACAGGTCGACCCCAACGCCAGCAGCAACGGATGCAGCGGCGAACCGTCGCCGGCCTGGAACAGGTACATGAAGGCGCCGGAAAACAGCAGCCACACGCCGAACACCGGCCAGTTGCTGGCCAGCAGACTGGTCTCGGGCCGCTCGATCTGCCGCAGCAAGCGGCGCAGGGCCTTGCGTTCGTCTTCGTTGCTGGAGGTCATCGGCTGCCGGCTCCTGGTTGCATGTCTGCGTTGACCTACTGCTTGCCGGCGATGGCTTCGCGCCGCCAAAGACGCTGCCTGCAATGCGGCACAGGGCGTCTTCGGCCGCAACGCGCTGCTACATCACGCGGCAGAACACCGCCTTCAAATAACGCGATTCCTGCACATGCGCCATGAACGGGTGGTCGGGGCCGGCACCGGCCACTTTCAGAATCTGGATGGTGCGGCCGGAGAAATACGACGCGCGCCGCAGCATGTCCAGGAACTCCTGCTCGGCCACCAGACCGGTGCACGAGAAGGTGGCAAACAGGCCGCCGGGCTTGACCACGCCCAACGCCAATTTATTCATGTCCAGATACTTCTTCAGCGCCGGAATCACCTGCTCGCGGTCGCGGGTCATCTTGGCCGGATCCAGGATCACCACATCGAACTGCTCGCCGCGGTTGGACGCATCGCGCAGCCACGGAAAGATGTCGGCCTGCACGAACTTGGGCCGCACGTTGTTGAGCTTGGCGTTGCCCTTGGCGATGGCGATCACGTCTTCGTCGATGTCCACGCCCAGCACTTCGGCCGCACCGCGGGCGGCCGCGTACACCGCAAAGCCGCCGGTGTTGCAGCACAGGTCCAGTACGGTCTTGCCTTCCACCTGCTCGCTCAACCACTGGCGGTTGTCGCGCTGGTCGGCAAAAAAGCCCGTCTTGTGCGCGCCGGCCGGGTCGGCGCGGAACTTGATGCCGTGCTCGGTGATCACCGCCGCTTCGGTGGTGGTGTTGCTGTGGAAGTCGAAGCTTTCCTGCTTCTGCACGTGTTCGTCGGCAAAGCTGTGGAAGCGGCAGCCCGGGAACTGTTCGCGCAGTGCCTCGTAGATCCATTCGCGGTGACGGAACATGCCGGCGGCAAAGAACTCCACCACCACCAGGTCGCCGTAGCGGTCCACCACCAGGCCGGACAGCCCATCGCCTTCGCTGTGCACCACCCGCCAGGCATCGGAGACGCTACCGAGCTTGAGCCAGTCGCGGCGCAGGCTCACCGCCGCGGCGATCTTGCGCGAAAACCAGCCCGCATCCACCGGCACCGACCGGTCGGTTTCCAGGATGCGCACGGCAATGCGCGAATGGCCGTTGTAAAAGCCGCGACCAATCCACTCGCCATCCACGCCGACCACATCGACGATGGTGCCGGGCTTGGGCTTGGCGGCGGGCTTTTCCACCAGCTTCTGGAAGATCCACGGGTGGCTGGAGCGCCAGGCATTCTTGAGACGGACGACGGGGAATGGAATATTCATCGGCCCATTGTATCCGGCTGGATTGACGTGCCTGTGCCGGGCACGCAGAATCGGGCGCAGAAGGGGAGTAGCTCCCAGCGTTGTCGCCGTCATGACGAGCCCTGTCATCAGGCGCTCCGGTGCAACGGTAACCGGCCCAGCCGGTTGCGAGCGAGACCTTCGCCGCGCAGGCGAAGGTCCGTCACCCGGAATCCACGATTTCCGTGTCACAAGGCCTCAGCCCGTCGGCTGTCCAGACCGCTTTCACTTTTTCGGGATTCTGATGCAAACCATTGGCAACGTCTGGTTATGGGGTGGCTTCGCGGTGGTGGTGATCGCCGCGCTGCTGATCGATCTGGTGCTGATGCGCCACGGCGGCGCCCACCAGGTGACCTTCAAGGAAGCCACCTGGTGGAGCATTGGCTGGGTGCTGCTGGCGCTGGCCTTCAATGCCGGGCTGTGGTGGTACCTGCAAGGCAGCGTCGGCGACGCCCAGGTCGACCAGATCGGGCTGCAGTTCCTCACTGGCTACCTGGTCGAAAAATCCCTGGCGGTCGACAACATCTTCGTGTTCCTGATGGTGATGACCTATTTCGGCGTGCCCGAAGAACAGCGCCAGCGCGTGCTGATCATCGGTGTGCTGGGCGCGATCGTGCTGCGCGCGATCATGATCTTCGCCGGCTCGATGCTGCTGGCCAAGTTCCATTGGCTGCTCTACGTGTTCGGCGCGTTCCTGCTGCTGACCGGCATCAAGATGTGGTTCTCCGCCGGCAAGGAACCCGATCTGGAAGCCAACCCGGTGCTGCGCTGGATGCGCGGGCACCTGCGCCTGAGCCCGCAGTACCAAGGCAACCTGCTCAGCGTGATCAAGGACGGCAAGCGCTGGTTTACGCCGCTGTTCGTGGTGCTGATTCTGATCGCGGTGATCGATGTGATCTTCGCGGTGGACAGCATCCCGGCGATCTTTGCGATCACCACCGACCCCTTCATCGTGCTCACCTCCAACGTGTTCGCGGTGCTGGGCCTGCGGGCGATGTTCTTCCTGCTGGCCGGCATGGCCGACCGCTTCCACCTGCTGCCCTACGGCCTGGCGGTGATCCTAGTGTTCATCGGCACCAAGATGATGATCATCGATCTGTACAAGATCCCGGTGCTGGTATCGCTGGGCGTGGTGGTCGCGATCCTGGTCGCTACCATCGTGCTGAGCCTGCTGCGCCGGCCCAAGCCGGCCGGGCACTGAGGGGCCGGGATTTGGGAATCGGTAACGCCCGTTCGCGTGCGCTGCTTGTGACCATGCGGACCGACCATCTCGACAGGGCCTTGCCCGCCCACCGTCGCGGCACCTTGAGCGGCATGGATGCCGCGCCAGAGCTTACAAGGACGTACTTGCAGCGTGTCTCGCGATGGTGGGCGGGCAAGGACCCTGCAGCGGAGTGACGGCTCATCCGCTCTATAACCAACGCATCGGCACTTCTCAAGACAAGATCTCCAGCTTCAACGTCGTCTGGATGTTCCAACCTGGCGGGTCGAGTTTCGGCCCGGTTTCGGACTCAGCAATGCTGCTGACGCTCGGCTTCGCGCCTCGGTCACCTACTTGATGCCGCACGGGCGCCGCACCGCCAATCGGCGGTGAGAGCGGATTATCCCGCCGCCGGGCCTGCTTATCCCGAGTTTGAGAGGCTTGTAAAAAATCCGCGTGACGCCATCCGTGAAGGTATGAAACCGCATCCTGTTGCCGCCGCAGAACCCACCACCCAAGCTCGCCTGGACCGTTCACCGGTCTTGCGTGCCTTCAACATCAGCCTGGCGGCCGTGCTGCTGCTGGTGGCGGTGTTCACCGCGCAGGGCATGTTCGACTGGTGCGCCTGGGCGGTGGCACCGCTGCAGGCCGACGGCCTGCTCGGCATCCTCACCGCACCGCTGCTGCACGGCTCGCTGGCGCACCTGGGCGCCAATGCGGCCGCGCTGCTGATCCTGGGCACGCTGGCCGGCAGCGTGTATCCGCGTGCCACCGTGATGGCGCTGCCGCTGTTGTGGCTGGGCTCGGGCCTGGGCGCGTGGCTGCTGGGCGAGCCCGGCCGCCGGCATCTGGGCGCCAGCGGCGTGACCCACGGGCTGATGTTCCTGGTGTTCGTGCTGGGCCTGCTGCGTCGCGACCGCCCCGCGATCGCCACCAGCATGATCGCCTTCCTGTTCTACGGCGGCATGCTGATGACCATCCTGCCGCACGACGCCGGCGTGTCCTGGCAATCGCATCTGGGCGGTGCGGTGGCCGGGTTGATCGCCGCCCTGCTGCTGCGCCTGCGCGACCCGCAACAGGCCAGGCCGCGCTACAGCTGGGAAGACGAGGACGAAGACGCTGCCTGGGAGGTGAGCAACCCCGAGCACGCGATGCTGGAACCGCCACCGCCGCGTCAGGTACCCGTGCTGTTGTGGCAGCGCCAGGACGATGGCTCAGACAACGTGGTGCTGCATTTCCCGTCGCGCGAACGACCGCCGGGTATCTAAAACTTTTTCAGGCGACCGCCGAACCGATCGACGGCGTTGCTTGCCCCGCGTAGGAGCGTGCCTGCGCGCGACGGGCTTCACCGATAGCGCCCCGTTGCGCTCTGGCGTGCTCCTGCAGATGCGCGTTAACGCGCGGGGTGCTCGCTCAACGCACGCCGCGCCAGGCCCGGATCGTCGGCGAAGAACGCATCGATCCCGGCATCCAGATACGCCTGCAACTCGGCCAATGCACCGGCGTCGTTGCGCTTGTTCACCGCGCCGCTGCTGCGGTTATCGGCGGCCAGAAAATAATTCTCCGGCCGGAAGGTGTAGGGCTGCACCTGCAAGCCGACCGCATGCGCATCGTGCACCAGGCGGGTGGGCGTACCCAGGCGTTGCTGCGCATCCAGCGGGATGATGCTGCGGATGTCGGGGCCGATCGCGTCGGCATAGCGTGCGACCTGCTTGAGGCCGTCGGGCGTGATCATCTGCCCGTAGGTCTTCGGCGCACCGTCCGTGCCGGCGTCGGGCAGCGCCATCTGCGCGCCACCGAGCAACTGCAGCAAGCGGATGTTGCTGGTGCGGCCAATCTTGCTGCGCAGATAGCGCAGGTTGCCGGTCTCGAACGACTGGATAATCGCCGGCGCAGTCCGGGTATAGGCGTGCGCCTGCAAGGTAGCCAGCACCTTGTCTTCCATCGGCAGGCCAAGCGCCTTGAAATAGCTCGGGTGCTTGATCTCCGGAATCAGCCCGATGAGGCGCCCGGTCGCTGCCGATTCTGCGGCGACGAAATCGATGATTTCATCGAAGGTCACGATCTGGAATTGCCCGTCCCAGCGCGTGCCGCGCAGCTGCGGCAGCCGCTCGCGCGCACGTAGCGTCTTCAACTCGGCCAGACTGAAATCTTCGGTAAACCAGCCTTCCATCGCCTGGCCATCGATGGTTTTGCGCGTCTTGCGCGCCGCGAACTCCGGATGGCTGGCCACATCGGTGGTGCCGCCGATCTCGTTCTCGTGCCGCGCGATCAGCACGCCATCCTCGGTAAGCAACCGCAAGACCGGCTCTTACGATTCCCCAATCCCGATTCCCGATTCCCGTCCTCAGAACTTCGCATCCAGCGTCAAAAACACCTGCCGCGGCGCACTGGCATGGAAGGCCAGCTGACGCCCGTTCGGGTCGGTGTTGGCGAACGCGGTGAGGTTGGAGGCGTAACGCTTGTCGGTCAGGTTGGTGACGTTGAGCGAGAGCTCGAGCGCCTGCAGCACGCCGACCCGGCCAAACTCGTACCCGGCGCCAGCGTCGAAGGAGGTGTAGCCGCCAAAGCCCTGATCGTTGGTGTAGGTGTAGTAGCGCTGGCCGGTGTACTTGCCACGCAGGTTGACGTTCCAGTTTGCGTAATTGAAGGCGAGTTCGCTGGCGAACATGCGCTTGGGCGTGTCGACGGTGTACTTGCCGGCGGTGGGAATCACCACGCCATTCTGCATATAGTTGTCGTCATAGGTCGAACGATTGATCGAGGCCGAGTTGTACCACTGCAGGTAGCTGGTTGGCTTCCAGATCACCGTCAGTTCGCCGCCGCGGCTGCTCACCGAGCCGACGTTGAAGAAGCGCGTGGTGCATGCGGGCGTGGTGCCCTGCTGGATACTGGCGCAGGGGTTGAGCGAAAGCAGGCGGTTATCGAAAGTGACGTCGTAACCGACCAACGAGGCTTCGAAGCGGTCGCGCACGAAGCGATAGCCTGCTTCCAGCGTGCGCGATTTCTCCGGCTCCAATGCGCCGACGCTGGCATCGAACGAGGCCTGGGTCACCAGCAACGGGCCGCCCGCGCCGCCACCCTGGAACGCGGCGATGTTTTCTGCGTACGAGGCGAACACTTCCTGGCCTTCGGCGAGGCGATAGCCCAAGCCGATCTGCGGCAACACCGATTCGCTGGCCTTGAGCGAGCCGGTGGCCACCGGCGCTTCCACCGGCACGCCCGGCGTCTCGCGCGCGGTCATTTCGGTGCTCGGGCTCTTGATGCCCAGGTCCAGACTCAGACGCTCATCCAGGAACTTGAAATTGCCCTGCACATAGAACTGGCGCGTGGTGATGACGTAGTTCTGCGAGAACAGGCGACGGTTGGGATTTTGCAGGAACGTGTCGTCGCTGACCGGGCCGGTGATCCAGTAGAAGTTGCGCTCCACATCGTGGTGATTGCGCTCGTACCACAGGCCGGCTTCCAGGTGATGCGGGCCCAACTCCCAACCGAGCGAGGCGATGCCGCCGGTGCGGTTGATCCAGTAATTGGTGCTGCGGATGGAGATCGGCAATGCCTGCGGCGTACCTGGGTTGGATGCCTGGCCCGGCGACCACCAGTGGCCCTGGCCCTTGTTTTCGTGGTGATAGACCTGCGTGTGCAAGCTGATCGCATCGTTGGGCTGGAAGTCGCCGGCCACGTAGAACAGGTCGTCGTCGCGCAGCGCGCGGCTCTGGTAGTACGCATCGTCGACGTTGTCCACGCCGCCGCTGAAGCCGCAACGCGCGGCATTGCGCGTGGCCGGTGCGCAATACGCTGCGGCCAATGCGCGGTTCCAGTCCGGCGCGTACAGGTTCCAGTCCCAGCCCAGGCCACGTGCCATGCCGCTCTTGGACAGGTACGCATAGTCGGCCTGCGAGGTCCGCGAGGTATCGGCGAATGCGGTCAGCTTGCCGCCATCAAATTGATACACGCCCTTGGCATTGAACTGCCGCGTGGTAGTCGGCGATTCCGGGCGCGCCCACATGTCCGCTTCGGCATTGATACCCGACAGATACGCCGAAAAGCCGTTGTAATCGCCGGTATCCACGCGCAGGAAGGTGCGGCGGTTGGCGTCCGAACCCACGGTCTGCGACACCTGCCCACCGAACACGCTGGACGGATCGGCCGAGTAGTACTGAATGGTGCCGCCCAGGTTGCTGGTCGACGCCGTGCCCAACGCACCGATGCCCGAGGCCAGCTCCACGCCGCCGAAGTTTTCCGCGATCAATGCGCGGCTGATGTTGAGGCCGTTGTAGTTCCCGTAGGCGTTATCGCCCAGCGGCAGACCGTCGAGCGTATAGCCCAGGCGCGTGCCGTTGAAGCCGCGCAGGCTGATCGTCTGCGACTCTTCATTGGCACCGAACGCATCGTTGGATTGCACGTTCACGCCCGGCATGCGGTTGAGCAGCTTCTGGATGCTGGTGCCCGGCGGCAACACCGCAATGTCCTGCTGGGTGATGCGCTGCACCTGGCGCGTTTCGCCCTGGCCGATCACCGACACTGCATCGAGTTGCTGCACCGTCGCATCGGTATCGGCAGACACCTCAAGGTCGGCGGCGTAAGCGGCAGGCGCGAGCACGAGCGCGGCGAGAACGGCGGCACTTAGAGCCGATAACAAAACCCTTGAATTTTGTTGAGTCGGCGGCAACATTGTCGGCATGACACGTCGCAACGAGATCCCTATTGCGCTGTGGAAGCGCATCGAGCCACTGATTCCGCAGGTCAAGCCTTCCCCCAAAGGTGGACGACCTCGTGTCAGTGATCAGCAGGCCCTCAACGGCATCGTCTATGTGCTGCGCACGGGCATTGCGTGGGAAGACCTGCCTTTGGAACTTGGCGATGGCAGCGG
>NZ_JFAQ01000233.1 GCF_001304695.1 Xanthomonas axonopodis | reverse complement strand
GCGTCCCGGGACGCACATAGTTGGACACGTCGGCAATTGCCACCACCAGACGGAAGCCGTCGGCGTTGGGTTCGCAATACACCGCGTCGTCGAAATCCTTGGCGTCTTCGCCATCGATCGTGACCAACGGCATCTGCCGCAGATCCACGCGCCCGCCGATCATCTGCGGCTCGACCACCAACGGTACGGCCGCCGCTTCGTCCAGTACCTCCTGCGGAAATTCGTGCGGTAATTCGTGGCCGTGGATGGCCATTTCGACAACCAGCGACGGCGTCAGCTTGTCACCGAGCACCGCGATGATCTTGCCGATCGCCGGACGGCGCGCGTCCGGCGGCGCGATCAGTTCGCAGACCACCAATTGGCCTTCGCGTGCCTCGCCGATACCGTCCGGGGCGATCTGCACATTGCGCTGGATGCGCTTGTCGTCGGGGTCGACGTAAGCCACGCCGTGCTCATAGAAAAAGCGCCCCAGCATGCGCGACATGCCGCGCTCGAGCACACGTGCAATGGCACCTTCACGACGACCGCGGCGGTCGATGCCGGTGACGTTCGCCAGCGCGCGGTCGCCATGCATGACCTTGCGCATTTCGAACGGCGGCAGGAACAGGTCATCGCCTCCGCCGTCGGGCTTGAGGAAACCGAAGCCCTCCGGATTGGCAATCACCACCCCGGCAATCAAGCTGGTCTGCTGCACCGGCGCATAGCCGCCACGGCGGTTTTGCACCAGTTGCGCTTCGCGCACCATCGCGACCAGGCGCTTGCCTAGCGCATCGATACGATCGCTGAGGCCCAGCTGCTCGGCAATTTCTTCAGCGGTCTGCGGACCGTCGCAGGCTTCCAGCAACTGCAGGATGGCTTCGCGACTGGCAATCGGCTCGGCATACCGAAGAGCCTCGCGCTCGGCATGCGGATCCTTGAATTCGGCAGCCGCGGGCGCGGCGGTCTGGAAGCGTTCCGGCGGCGGCGCAGACGGGCCACTCTTGCGCGGATGCGGCGCGCGCGGCGCAGGCGGCGCGGTCGCCGGCTGTGGCGAGGTGTTGGAGGCGTTGGATGCTTTGTCGGCAGCGCGCTTGTTGGCGGACTTGGTCGATGCGCCGGCGGCGGCGCGGACCAGGAAATCTGGCATCCAGCCCGGCAACTTCTGCTGTTCGGCAGTGCTGGACTCGCCTGCGCCGGTGGATTTGCGGCGACTTGGCCGATCGGAATCTGGGGAGTTTTTCTTTGTCATTGCTTACATGGTACCCCTTGACACAGCGAGATGGGCAGCAAGACCGGGGCAGCCGACGCCAAATGCCGCGCACAACCCGTTGACAAGCCTGGCCAGAGCCTGCAAAATCCGCGGCTCACCTGCCCAGGTGGCGGAATTGGTAGACGCACTAGCTTCAGGTGCTAGCGGGGGCAACTTCGTGGAGGTTCGAGTCCTCTTCTGGGCACCAGTTTAAAAAGACCTCCGAGCAATCGGGGGTCTTCTGGTTTCTGGGTTAGTCATCATTGACGACCTGCCACCCGAGCATTCGGCGGCGACATTGGCGCCATCCATCCCATCGCTGGACCTGCTGCGATTGCACCGCGGAGTCGCGCCCAGTCGGCGCTGTTCTTTACAGCCGCGCCCCGCTCGACGTAGCCGACCGCAGGCAACCGCCTTGTCGCCGTAAGGCGAGCAAGGCGGTTGCCTCATCACCTTACGGCGCGGCGGTAATCCCAGCCTCGCGCAGCGCCTGCGCCCAGATGATGTAGCCGGCTTCGCTGGGATGGGTCCCGTCCGGCATCAGGCTCAACGGCAAGGTGCCATCTGGCTGCAGGAAGCGCGCCCCGATGTCGACCAGGCGGACTGCCGGACTGCCGGCAAAGCGGGCTCCCAGCAGGCGATTGGTCTCCACGATCGGCGCCCGCTTGGGATCGTCGGGCCGGGTCCCGCGCGGCAGAATTTGCATCAAGATCAGCTGACTGGTCGGCAGCCGACGGCGCACCTCGGTCACCACCGCTTCGACACCTGCGGCCGTTTCGGCAGGAGTGCTGGCACGCGCTTGCGCGGTTCCCACCAGATTATTGGTGCCGATCAGCAACACCACCCAGCGCGGCGCCAAGCCATCCAGCTCGCCCTGGCGGATCCGCCACAACACGTTCTGGGTCCGGTCCCAGCCGAAGCCGAGATTCAACACCGAACGTCGGCCGTACAACCAGTGCCAGGACTTGGGACCGTTCTGCCATTTGCCGCGCGGCACCCCACCCCAGAAGTGGGTGATCGAGTCGCCAATCATCACCACCTCCGGCCGCAGCGCACGCGCAGCCGCCAGAGCAGCATGGTGACGGCCATACCAATCGTAGGAATACTGCTCCAGCCAATCGACCGGCATCAACGAGGTCGCCGCATCCAGGCCCAGCTCGGCCACCGGCTTGACCGGTGCCTCGCCAAGCAGGCGCGCCAAGGTCGGCTCGATCGCTTCGGCCATCATGCGCTGCCCTTGGGTGTCCGGATGCAACGCGCCTGCGGGTGGGCGCAGGCGGCCGTCGTAGAACAACTCGCCGCGCAGCTTGCCGTCGCGTAGGAAGACGCTACTGAGGTCCAGGAAGCTCACCCGCGGATTGTCGCCGTAACGCACCGCCAGCTCCTGGTTGACCTCGGCATCGCGGCGCGACTTCTCGGCCGACACTGCACTCGGCAGCACGCTGAGCAGCAGGATCCGCGTGCGCGGCAGCGTCTGCTCCAGCGTGGCGACCACCGCATCGATGCCCATCAAGGTGTGCTCGGCACTCTGGCCGAGGTAGCCGGTGTTGTTGGTGCCGATCAGCACTACTACAGCCTTGGGCTCCAGGCCGGCGAGCTCGCCATTGTTCAATCGCCACAGCACATGCTCGGTGCCATCGCCACTGAAACCCAGGTTGAGCGCACCTCGGTTGCCATAGAAGGACTGCCACGTGGATTGAAAATCCTCGCCCGGGCCCTGTGCCTTTTCGTAGTTCTGAATGATCGAGTCGCCGATCAGCAACAACTGCGCGTCCGGATGACGCTTGACCTGCTCCAGCACCTGCGCATGCCGCTGCGCCCACCAGGGCTCTTGCAGGCGATCGGTAGCTACGATCGAGGCGGGCGATGTGCTCTGGGCGAACACCGGCAATGCCGTCATCGGCAGCAGCAAAACACAAGCGAGCCAGCGCCAGACAGGGGAAAACCAGAACGGGGACATAGCACGTGCGCCGTTGGGTGATCGGCGATTGTGGTCCGGCCATGGGACCTGCCACAAGCGACGGCCGCATACCAGGTTCGGGAATACGTGCATGCCTGCGGCCTGACAGATGCACCGCCTGTCGCCGCCATGCGCATTCGTGCGCGCTATGCCTTAGGAGGCTGAGAAGCGGTCGCAGCGTCAACATGGCGCGCCTGCCATTGCCAACGCCCTCGCCTTGCACGCACAGACGCAGCTGCAACACATGCACACGCTGATATGTCGCAGCAGTATTTGGCTCAGCGCAGCCCGGTCTCGCCTCATGCCATCACCAGTCGCTGGATTCCGAGGTTTCCTCGTAGATTTCGGTGATCTTGGCGTCGCGGAGAGCGCTCCAGCGTTGCCGCATCTGCGGCAGCGCTGGCGTACGGCCGACCTCAGCGCAGACCGGTCTCGCCGCGCGCAATCACCAGGCGTTGGATTTCAGAGGTGCCCTCGTAGATTTCGGTGATCTTGGCATCACGAAAGTAGCGCTCCAGCGGCATTTCTTTCGAATACCCCATGCCGCCATGAATTTGCACGGCCTGATGGGTGATCCACATCGCCGCCTCGGATGCGGTGAGCTTGGCCACGGCCGCTTCGGTGCCAAACTTCTGCCCTTGCCCTTTCAACCATGCGGCACGCAGCGTCAGCAGCAGCGCTGCATCCAGCTTGCACTTCATGTCGGCGATCTTGGCCTGGGTCATCTGGAACGTGCCGATCGCCGCACCGAACGCCTTGCGCTCCTTGACGTAGGCCAGCGTGGCCTCATAAGCCGCGCGTGCAATCCCGACCGCTTGCGAGGCAATGCCGATGCGCCCGGCATCCAGAACGCTCATCGCAGTCTTGAAGCCGTCGCCTTCCACGCCCAGCACGTCATCGGGCTGCGCAACGTAATCGGCGAACTCGATTTCACAGGTGGCCGAGGCACGAATGCCGAGCTTGGGTTCGGTCTTGCCGCGGTGAAAACCGGCGCGGTCGGTGTCGACCATGAACGCGGTGATGCCGCGCGAGCCCTTGTCCGGCTCGGTCACCGCAAACAAGACGATGTACTTGGCGACCGGGCCGGAGGTAATCCAGCTCTTCTTGCCATTGATGACGAAGCTGCCATCGGCCTGCTTGACCGCGCGGCAGCGCATTGCCGAGGCATCCGAGCCGGACTGCGGCTCGGTCAGCGCGAACGCGCCGATGTGCGTGCCTTCGGCGATCGCGCGCACATAGAGCTGCTTCTGCGCTTCGCTGCCGTTCTTCAAAATGCCGGCGCAAAATAGCGAATTATTGACCGAGACGATGGTGGAATGCGCGCCGTCGGCCGCGGCGATTTCGATCATTGCCAACGCGTAGCTGATCGGGTCCATGCCGGCGCCGCCGTAGTCGACCGGCACCTCGATGCCCATCAGGCCGTTTTCGCCCAGCAGGCGGATATTTTCCAGCGGGAACTCGCCGCTACGGTCGAAGCGCTCGGCGCTAGGCGCGATCTTTTCCTGCGCGATGCGGCGCGCCACATCCTGGATCATCAATTGTTCTTCGGTAAAGCTGAAATCCACGTCGCACCCCTTCAGGCCTGAGCTGAGCCCCATTGTAGCGCCAACCATTCGCATGCGTATGTAGTTGACCGCACCTGCCGCCGGGTCGAAAATATCTCCATATCGCGATATAGAGATATTCATGGATCTGGAAGATTGGTCGGCCCGCCTGAAGGTGTTTGCCGACGCCACCCGAGTCCGCCTGCTGGCCTTGCTGGAACAGGAAGAGCTCACCGTGGCCGAGCTGTCGGCCATCACCCGACTGGCGCAGCCGCGGGTGTCCACGCACCTGGCCAAACTCAAGGAAGCCGGGCTGGTCCGCGACCGCCGCGCCGGGGTGTCGGCATATTACCGCTTCGACGAAGTGTCGCTGGACCCGGCCCAACGAGCACTGTGGCTGGCACTGAGCACCGGCAGCGACGATCCGTTGTTGCGCCAGGATGCCGAGCGCGTGGCCGCCGTGTTGGCCAACCGTGCCGCGGATCAGAACTGGGCCGATTCGGTGGCCGGCGACATGGAACGGCATTACTCGCCGGGACGCACCTGGGAGGCCCTGGCGCGCACTGCCCTGCCCCTGCTGGAGACCGGCGACGTACTCGATATCGCCTCCGGAGACGGCGTGCTGGCCGAGCTGGTGGCACCGCATGCCACCCGCTACATCTGCATCGACACCAGCGCGCGCGTGGTTGCGGCCGCCAGCGAACGGCTGCGCAAACTGCGCAACGTGGAAGTGCGCGAAGGCGACATGCATGCGCTGCCATTCCCCGATGCCAGCTTCGACCTGGTGGTGCTGATGCATGCGCTGACCTACGCGGCCAAACCGGCGCAGGCGGTGGCCGAATCGGCGCGCGTGCTGCGCCCGGGCGGCCGCCTGCTGCTATGCAGCCTGGCCAAGCACGAACACCGCGCCGCGGTGCATGCGTACGGTCACGTCAATCTGGGGTTCGCTGCCAAGGAGTTGCGCAAGTTCGTCGAAAAAGCCGGGCTGGACGTGTCCAGCCTGGAGACGGTGACACGCGAAAAACGTCCGCCGCATTTCGAAGTGATCTCGTTGATTGCGGTAAAGCCGGGATTGGGGAATCGGGGTTCGGGATTGGTGGAAAACAAAGACACCGCTGCGCGGAGAACCGGACCATGACGCACGCGCGAATCCCCAATTCCGAATCTCCAATCCCATTTATATTGCCCTGGTTGCACCCCGAGCGCGCGGCCAAACTCACTGCCGCGCTTGCCGAACGCATCCTCATCATCGATGGGGCGATGGGCACCATGATCCAGCGCCACAACCTGCAGGAGCCGGATTATCGAGGTACCCGCTTTGCCGACGGCTACGACAGTGCGCATGTGCACGGCTCCGGTTGCGACCACGCGCACGCACTGCAGGGCCACGATTTGAAGGGCAACAACGATCTGCTGCTGTTGACCCGCCCGGAGATCATAGCCGGCATTCATCGCGCCTATCTGGATGCAGGTGCCGATCTGCTGGAAACCAACACATTCAACGCCACGTCGGTGAGCCAGGCCGACTATCACCTGAAACATCTGGTGCACTAGTTGAACAAGGCCGGCGCACAGGTCGCGCGCGCCTGTTGCGACGAAGTGGAGGCGTTGACCCCGCACAAACCACGCTTTGTGATCGGCGTGCTCGGCCCCACCAGCCGTACCGCCTCGATCAGCCCGGACGTCAACGATCCCGGCTACCGCAACACCAGTTTCGATGCGCTGCGCGAAACCTATCGCGAAGCGATCGAGGGATTGATCGATGGCGGCGCCGATACGCTGATGGTGGAAACCATCTTCGAAACGCTCAACGCCAAGGCCGCGTTGTATGCGATCGAAGAGGTCTTCGAAGCGCGCGGCGGGCGTTTGCCGGTGATGGTCTCCGGCACCATTACAGATGCATCCGGTCGCACCTTGTCCGGCCAGACTGCCGAAGCGTTTTATGCCTCCGTCGCGCACGGCCGGCCGTTGTCGATCGGCCTGAATTGCGCGCTCGGCGCCAAGGACCTGCGCCCGCATGTGGAAACGCTGGCGCAGATCGCCGACGTCTATGTCAGCGCGCATCCAAATGCCGGCTTGCCGAATGCCTTCGGTGAATACGACGAAACGCCGGAAGAAATGGCGTCCACGCTACGCGAGTTCGCACAGGCTGGCCTGCTCAATCTGGTCGGCGGCTGCTGCGGCACCTCGCCGGACCATATCCGCGCCATCGCCGCAGCGGTCGCTGATCTGCCACCGCGGCAATTGCCTGGCACACAAGAGCTGGCGGCGTGATGCGTCGGGCTCACCTTCATCCGCCCTTCGGGCACCTTCTCCCGCAGGCGGGAGAAGGTGGCGCGCAGCGCCGGATGAGGCCGCATTGCACCGCGCCCCGGGGCCGACCCGTAAACACCCACTCACCACGACCGATCGCACCGTCAGCGTCAGCGTCAGCGTCCAGCAGAGCCTTGCATGAGCACTCCCCGTTACACCCGCTAGTCCGGCCTTGAGCCACTGGTCATTACGCCGGACCTGTTGTTCGTCAACGTAGGCGAGCACACCAACGTCACCGGCAGCGCGCAGTTTCGCAAGCTGATCAAGGAAGAACGCTACGAAGAAGCGGTGGAGGTTGCGCGTCAGCAGGTGGACAGCGGCATGTCCGAGCCGGATATTGCGCGCATTCCGGTGATGGTGGATTCGTCCAAGTGGAGTGTCATCGAAGCGGGATTGAAGTGCCTGCAAGGCAAGAGCGTGGTGAATTCGATCTCGCTCAAGGAAGGCGAAGCGGTGTTCGTCGAACACGCACGCAAGGTGTTGCGCTACGGTGCCGCCGCGGTGGTAATGGCCTTTGACGAAGCGGGCCAGGCCGACACCTGCGCACGCAAGGTCGAGATCTGCACGCGCGCCTACACGCTGCTGACCCAGCAGGTGGGCTTTCCGCCGGAAGACATCATCTTCGACCCGAACATCTTTGCCGTGGCCACCGGCATCGAAGAACACGACAACTACGCGGTGGACTTCATCCAAGCCACCCGTATCATCAAGGACACGCTACCGCACTGCCATGTGTCCGGCGGCGTTTCCAACGTCTCGTTCTCGTTCCGCGGCAACGAAACCGTACGCCAGGCAATCCACTCGGTGTTCCTGTTCCATGCGATCAAGGCCGGCATGAATATGGGCATCGTCAACGCCGGCGGCATGCCGATCTACGACGAACTGGATCCGGAGCTGCGCGAACGCGTGGAGGACGTGATCCTCAACCGACGCCGCGACGGCACCGAACGTCTGCTGGAAATCGCCGAGCGCTACAAGGGCACCAAGGGCGCGGCAAAAGTCGAAGACCTTGCCTGGCGCGACAAGCCGGTACGCGCACGCCTGGCGCATGCGCTGGTACACGGCATCGACGCATTCGTGGAAACCGACACCGAAGAAGCGCGCCAGCATTCCACGCGCCCTCTGGACGTGATCGAAGGCCCACTGATGGACGGCATGAACGTGGTCGGCGATCTGTTCGGCGCCGGCAAGATGTTCCTGCCACAGGTGGTCAAGTCCGCGCGTGTGATGAAAAAAGCCGTGGCCTATCTGCTGCCCTTCATCGAAGCGGAAAAACTACGCACCGGCGAAGTCGGCAAATCAAACGGCAAGATCATCATGGCCACCGTCAAGGGCGACGTGCACGATATCGGCAAGAACATCGTCGGCGTGGTGTTGGCCTGCAACAACTTCGATGTGGTGGATCTGGGCGTGATGGTCTCGGCGCAGGTGATCCTGGATCGCGCACGCGAAGAAAACGCCGATCTGATCGGGCTGTCCGTCCTCATCACGCCATCGCTGGAAGAAATGTCGCATGTGGCGCGCGAGATGCAACGGCAGGGCTTTGATATTCCGTTGTTGATCGGCGGCGCGACTACCGCGCGCGCGCGCACCGCGCTGAAGATCGACCCGCACTACACCGCGCCCACCGTGTGGGTGAAGGATGCCTCGCGTGCCGTGGGCGTAGCGCAGTCGCTGATCTCGCGCGACCTGCGCCAGGCCTTCGTCGCCGCCAACGATGCCGCTTACGCGGAAATCCGCGCACGCCACCGTAATCGCGGCGATGCCAAGCGCTTGGTGTCGCTCGAAAAAGCCCGTGTGCAGCGCTTTGATGGCGACTGGGACACCTACACTCCTCCGGCTCCACGCCAGCCTGGCATCCACGTATTCGACGACTACCCGCTGCAGGAGCTGATCGAACTCATCGACTGGACGCCGTTCTTCCAGGCATGGGAGCTGGCCGGCAAGTTCCCCGCGATTCTCAGCGACGAAATCGTCGGCACCCAGGCCAGCGCGCTGTATCGCGACGCACGCCGCATGCTCAAGCGCATCGTCGAAGAGAAGTGGCTGACGGCCAAGGCCGTGTTCGGGCTGTGGCCGGCACACAGCGTTGGAGATGATGTTGGGGTGGTCCTGACGGACCACCGGGATTCGGCAGTCGAGATTGGAGATTGGCAGCAGCAGAGCCAATCCCGAATTTCCAATCCCCAAGCCCGGCAGCTCCTGCACTTCTTGCGCCAACAAGTCGACAAGCCCATCGACCGACCCGACTTCTGCCTGGCCGATTTCATCGCGCCGAAAAGCAGCGGCAAGCAGGACTGGATCGGCGCGTTCGCGGTCAGCGCGCTTCGAAGCCGCGCATGACGACTACAATTCCATTCTGCTCAAGGCCTTGGCCGACCGTCTGGCAGAGGCGCTGGCCGAACGTCTGCATCAACGCGTGCGCACCGAGTTCTGGGGTTATGTCGAGGACGAAGTGTTGGACAACGAAGCCTTGATCGCCGAGCGCTATCGCGGCATACGCCCCGCGCCCGGTTACCCGGCCTGCCCCGAACACAGCGAAAAACGCACCTTGTTCGATCTGCTCGATACCGAGCGCAACGCCGACATGTCGCTGACCGAAAGCTTCGCGATGCTGCCCACTGCCGCGGTCTGCGGTTATTACTTCAGCCATCCCAAGAGCCAGTACTTCGTGATCGGGCGATTGAGCAAGGAACAGGTAGCCGATTACGCAAAGCGCAAGGGCATCACGCTGGCACTGGCCGAGCGTTGGCTGGCATCGAATCTGGATTACGACCCGGAGTAAGAGGCATCTGCAGACCGCAGATATCCTAGGAGCGCAGCCGGGCACGATGAGGCTTCACAGGTAAAACGGCATCGCGTCCGGCCGCGCTCCTACGCGACAGCGCCACCGCATTGCGCGGCGACGTTTGGATCACGCCAACATCAAGCAGCCGGCCGCAACACGTTCAAGACTTCGTAGCACGCGCCCATGGTGTGGTAATCGGTCTTACCCGCCGGGCTTTTCTCATTGCTGTACTTGCGGTTGTCCGCATCCAGGATGCGATACCACGCGCCATACTGATGATCGATCATGTGCGCCCACGAATAGGCCCACAGCTTGTCGTACCACTGCCAGTAGCGATCATCGCCGCTGCGCTGGGCCAGCAATGCGGCAGCGGCCAGCGACTCGGCCTGCACCCAGAAATACTTGTCGTCGTCGCAAACCTTGCCGTCGGGATCGAAGCCGTAATACAACCCGCCGCGCTGCGCGTCCCATGAGCGCTCCACCGCCACATCGAACAGATGCTGCGCGGTGGGCAGCAACCAATCGGCCGGCGCATAGCGATCCAGCAGCATCAGCAGCTTGGCCCACTCGGTCTGATGGCCGGGCTGAAAACCCCAAGGGCGGAACAGGTGCTTGGGATTGTCGCGGTTGTAGTCCCAGTCGATGTTCCACTGCAGGTCGTAGTGCTCCCACACCAGCCCATCGGCCTTGGCTGCCTGGCGACGGGTCATGTTCTCGGCCAGCACCAGCGCGCGATCGAGATAGCGTTGCTCGCCGCTGGCCTCGTACGCCGCAATCATCGCCTCGCACATATGCATGTTGGCATTCTGGCCGCGGTAGCTGGTGAAGTTGAACTGCGCGTCGGCCTCGTCGCGATACAGCCCGAAGTCCGCATCCCAGAAGTACTTTTCCAGCAGCTGCCAGGTCTCGTCCATCCACGCGCGTGCTTCATCGACGCTGGCCTTCAAACCACACGAATACGCCAGCAACACGAAGGCCACGCCGTAGCAGTGATTCATGTCGTCTTCGACCACGCCATCGCGTAGCGTCCACGCGTAACCGCCAGTTTGCCGATTGCGATGCACATTGCGCAGATAGTCCAGCCCGTGACGCACCGTCTGCAGGTACGCGGCATCGCCGAACTCGCGGTACGCCATTGCGTAGTTGAAGACGAAGCGCGTACTGCTGACCAGGTGCCGATGCCCGGCATCGTAGATCGAACCGTCATCGCGGAAATACTGGAAAAACCCGCCCGCAGGATCGATCGCGCGCGGATGGTAGAACGCCATGGTGTCGGCGATGTGCTGGCGCAAGACGTCAGCCGAACGGAAATCGGGTACGGGTGTTGCAGGCAAACGGCTCATGATTGTTCCTGAATCAAGGAATGGACTTCATCGATGCTCGGCATTGCCGCGAACGCGCCCTTGCGCGTCACCGCCAGCGCGCCGACCGCGGCGGCAAAGCGAATCACCTGATTGATTGCCGCAGGATCGCCGCATAGCTGCTCCAGGGATGAAGCACGCGTTGCCAGCTGATACAGCAGCCCGCCGACAAACGCATCGCCAGCGGCGGTGCTATCGCGCACCTGCACCTGGAACGCCGGCACCTGGCCCGAATCGGTGCGTGTCTGCCAATGCACCGGCCCGCCGCCATCGGTGACCAGCAACCAACGGGCCTTGCCCTGCCACAGCTTTTGCGTGACCGCACTGGCATCGCTCTCGAGCGTTCCCGCCAGATACTCGAGTTCCTCGCGCGAAAGCTTGACCACATCGGCCAACGCCAGCGCCTCCCATAGCAGCGGCGCCGGGTTCACATCTTGCGGCCACAGCATCGGGCGCAGGTTGAGGTCCAGGCTGACGATGGCGCCATCGGCGCGCGCACGTCGCATGCCGTCAAGCGTGCACTGAGCGATTTCCGGCTCGGTCATGCTGTTGGAGCACACATGCAAGACCGCTGCCTGCGTAAACCCGTCCACAGCGAAGTGCTCGGGGCGGAACAACAGATCCGCTGCCGGCGGACGGTAGAAACTGAAACTGCGCTCGCCGGCTTCGTCCAGCGCAACGAACGCCAGCGCAGTCTTGGCCTGATCGGTGCGCACGATGCCGTCGGTGACCACGCCGGACTGCTGCAGGCTTTGCAGCAGGAAATCGCCGAACATGTCGCGCCCGAGCATGCCTACAAAATGCGCAGCGCCTCCTAGACGAGCCACCGCAACGGCGACATTGGCCGGCGCACCGCCGGCATATTGCGCGAAGGTGCGTGCCTCGTCCGGGCGGGCCTGCGGCAACGCCAGCATGTCGATCAGCGCTTCGCCGAAACACACCACCTGATGCTTGGTCGCACTCATGCGCGTGCCTCCGCCAGTGCGCCGCGCAACCGCGAGCCCCAGATACCGTAGAACACGATGTACAGGTAGCACAGCAACGGCAGCACGAACGACTCATGCAGGCCGATGCTGTCGGCGAGCAGCCCTTGCAGATACGGCACGATCGCGCCGCCGACAATGGCCATGATCAGCAGGCTCGACGCGCGCCCGGTCAGCAGGCCAAGCCGCTCGATGCCCAGGGTGAAGATGGTCGGGAACATGATCGAATTGAACAGGCCGATTGCCACCAGCGCATACACCGCCAACATGCCGCCGCTGGCCATGGTCAGGCCCAGCAACAGCGCATTGATTGCCGCGAACACCGACAACAACACGCGCGGCGACAGCTTGGCCAGCAGCGCCGAGCCGATGAAACGGCCGATCATCGCCAGCGTCCAGTAGGCCGACACATACTTGGTGGCCTCACGCTCGGTGAATCCACCGATCTGCGGCAGCGAGAAGTAATTGACCATCAGGCTGCCGATGGCCACTTCTGCGCCGACATAGAAAAAGATCGCCAATACACCGAAGCGCACATGCGGGTGTTGCAAGGCATCGAGCAAGGAATGCTTGCTGTCGTCTTTCTGTGCGCTGGCGTCGGTCAGTGCCGGCAGACGGAACAAGAACACGAAAATCGCCAGCAAGAACAGCACGACACCCAGCCCGATGTACGGGCCTTGCACAGCCTGCGCTTCCTGCACGCGGTAAGCCAGTTGCTCGGCTTCCGGCAGGGCTTTCAGCTGCTCGCCGCTCATCACCGTGTTGGACAGGATCAACCAGCCGCCCAACAGTGGCGCGATTGCGGTGCCGAGCGAATTCAGCGCCTGGGCCAGGGTCAGGCGACTGGAGGCGCTGCGCTCGGGACCCAGCAAGGCGACGTAGGGATTGGCCGCCACCTGCAGGATGGTGATGCCAGTGGCCAGCACGAACAATGCGCCGAGAAAAGCGCTGTATACGCGCAATTCCGACGCCGGCCAGAAGCCCAGCGCGCCGACCGCCGCCACCGCCAAGCCAGCCACGATGCCCTGCTTGTAGCCCAACCGGTTCACCAGCCAACCGGCCGGTAGCGACATCAGGAAGTAGGCACCGAAGAAGGTGAACTGCACCAGCATCGCCTGCGCGAAATTGAGCTCGAACACCGCCTTCAGATGCGGAATCAGGATGTCGTTGAGGCAGGTCAGAAAGCCCCACATGAAAAAGATCGTGGTGGCCACCGACAATGCGACGCCGTTATTGACGGGCGCCTTGTTGCCGCTGGGCACGGAGGATTGCGTGGAAAGGGAAACCATAGGGATTGCCTGGTCAGCGGCCTGAGGCCTTGGGGGGGGGGG
>NZ_JFAQ01000232.1 GCF_001304695.1 Xanthomonas axonopodis | reverse complement strand
GGCCAACGCCACCGTCGTCTTGCCCTGGATGATCTCCAGCACTAGCGCCGACTTGCGCCGGGCCGTCCAGCGCTTGATCTGTTCTTCGTCCATCACTGCACTCATCGATGTCTCCTCTGAAAGCTAACACCTGAGCAGAGTCTCAGTGGGTCATTACATAAAAGCCTGAGTTCATGGCCCAATCGAAGAACCCACCTTTGCCACCGATATAAGACTGCTTGTTCACAAGGGTGGGGGTGGATGATCCACCCTCCCGCATGTGCTGATACCACCGGGCCAGATCTGGACGCTTGATGGTGTGAAGCTTGGTTTTTGGTCCCAAAAATTTGACGAGGAAGTCAATCGCCGTCTTTTTAATGGTGTAAGTCTTCGGCAGCGTCGTGGCCTTCAAGGTAGCCAGCCAGCCGTCCCGAGCCTTTTCCATCGTAATAATTTCATCGACAGAAGCGACAGTTGGCTTTCGTTGCTCGATCAGCTCGGGTGGCAGCATGCCAATCGAGGCAACCTCAGAAGACGCTTTCCAGCCCTGAGCCTTCCGATAGAGCCGTACATCCTCTTCATTATCGATCTGCCATTGCTCGGTCACCGTCCCATCGGGTGCTTGGGTTCGATGGAGCGTCAGATCCTTTCGGCTCTGCTCTTGGGTCAAACGCTCAACGAGCGCATCCACATCCTTCGTGGTCATCCGATCCATTGGCAGTCCCCGAACTGCGTTGAAGACTTGAGCATAGCTGGATGCCAGGCCAATGGCTTGCACCTGGGCTTGGCGCAGTTCTGTGGTTCGAAGCGTTCGCTTGATGACCCATTGGCCAAGCTTGGCTTGGAGGTCTTGTGGCACTCGTTGACGGAAGGACCAACGGCCAGAAGGGGACCGGACCAACTGATGAGGAATACGCATCGGGGATGTGTCCCGATTCGTGTCCCGTCTGAGATCCTTCCAGACAGCAAAAACCCCTGATTTCTCAGAGGTTTGCGTAATCTGGCGGAGAGAGGGGGATTCGAACCCCCGAAGCGCGGTTTAGACGCTTACACACTTTCCAGGCGTGCTCCTTCAACCACTCGGACACCTCTCCGTGCCTGTCCGACCGTGGTCGAACAGGGCCGCAAATTCTAGCGGTCGCCGGCCCGTACCACAAGCTGAATCTTCTAGCCGCAGTCGTTGAGACCGGGCGTGGCACAATATCGGCTCAAACAAAGCCGGTTGCCCGATGTCTTATCTCGTTCTCGCCCGCAAGTGGCGCCCGAAGCGTTTTGCCGAACTCGTAGGCCAGGAACACGTGGTCCGCGCGCTCAGTAACGCGCTCGACAGTGGGCGCGTCCACCACGCGTTCCTGTTCACCGGCACCCGGGGCGTGGGCAAGACCACCATTGCGCGCATCTTCGCCAAATCGCTCAACTGCAAGACCGGCACCAGTGCCGATCCGTGCGGAACGTGCCTGGCCTGCCTGGACATCGACGCCGGGCGCTACATCGACCTGCTGGAGATCGATGCCGCGTCCAACACCGGCGTGGACGATGTGCGCGAGGTGATCGAGAACGCGCAGTACATGCCCTCGCGCGGCAAGTTCAAGGTTTACCTGATCGACGAAGTGCACATGCTCTCCAAGGCGGCGTTCAATGCGCTGCTGAAAACGCTGGAAGAGCCGCCCGAGCACGTGAAGTTCCTGCTGGCCACCACCGACCCGCAGAAATTGCCGGTGACGGTGCTGTCGCGCTGCCTGCAGTTCAACCTCAAGCGGCTGGACGAAGACCAGATTCAGGGGCAGATGACCCGCATCCTGGCTGCCGAACAGATCGAATCGGATCCGTCGGCGATCGTGCAGCTGTCCAAGGCCGCCGACGGTTCGCTGCGCGATGGTCTGTCGCTGCTGGACCAGGCGATTGCCTATGCCGGCGGCGCGCTGCGCGAGGACGTGGTGCGCACCATGCTGGGCACGGTCGATCGCACCCAGGTCGGCGCGATGCTGCAGTCGCTTGCCGATGGCGATGGCGCGCGCCTGTTGCAGGTCGTGGCCGCGCTGGCCGAATTTTCGCCCGATTGGAGCGGTGTGCTGGAGGCCCTGGCCGAGGCCCTGCATCGGGTGCAGGTGCAGCAGCTGGTGCCGTCGGTGGCCTTTGTCGGCGATGGCATCGACCCGACGCCGTTTGCGGCGCAGCTGCGGCCGGAAGTGGTGCAGCTGTGGTACCAGATGGCGCTCAACGGGCGTCGCGATCTGTATCTGGCGCCCAGCCCGCGCGCCGGTTTCGAAATGGCAGTGCTGCGCATGCTTGCCTTCCGCCCGGCAGCGGCGGTGCCGACCGGCGGCTCGGATGATGGGCGCGGTGTCACCGCAGGCGGTAGCGCGCGTTCGGCCGCTGCCGGCGGTCAGGCTGCGGCGCCGGCAGCGGTGGCGCCGGTGACAGCTGCGCCCACGGTAGTGGCAGCGCCTGCTGCGGTGACCGATACGATGCCTGTTGCGGCTGAGGAGGCGTCCTTGCCGGCATCAGTGGTTCGCGCAACTCCGGCTCCGGCTCCCGTTGTCGTGCTTGCCCCCCAAGCTTCTTCGCCGGCCAGTCGCGCGTTTGCAGCCAGTGCGCCTAATGACGACACGCCGCCGTGGGCAGTGGACGATGCGCCGGTGCGTGCGCAGGTCGCGCCGGCACCCGACACGACGGCCGTGCTTGCGCCTGAGGCCGCGATGGCTCCGCCTTCCGCACCTGTCGAGCTCGCACAACCGGTGACGGGTGCGTCTGACGCTGCGGTGGAAGCTCCGGCTTCGGCCACAGTGTCTTCGCGTGTCGAGCCCTCGTCGCTTGAAGAGCCGGCGGTGGCTACCTCGCCAGCAACGGCCGTGCCCGCATCAGACTCGGCGAACGACACGTCGGCCCTGCTCGATGACGGCCGCATTGCCGATGCCGAGCAATGGCTGGAGCTGGTCACGCGCAGCGGCTTGAACGGCCCGTCGCGGCAGCTGGCCGCCAACGCCGCATTTATCGGCCATCGCGATGGCGTGCTGCGGCTCGCGCTCGCGCCGGGCTTCGAATATCTCAGCTCCGAGCGCTCCATCGCCAACCTCGCGCAGGCGCTGGCACCGGTGCTGGGAAACCCGCCGCGCATCGTCGTGGAAACCGGTAGTGCCGATGTCGAAACCTTGCACGAGCGTGCCAACCGCCAGAAAGGCGAGCGCCAGAGCGCGGCCGAAACAGCTTTCATGAACGACCCGACGGTGCAGCTGCTGATCCAGCAGCAAGGCGCGCGGATCGTGCCCGATTCCATCCGCCCTTACGACGAGTAACGCCCCATGCGTGGAAACATTGCCCAACTGATGCAGCAGGCGCAAAAGATGCAGGAAAACCTGCAACGCGCCCAGGAAGAACTGGCCAAGCTGGAAGTCACCGGCACCGCTGGCGGTGGCATGGTCAGCGTGACGCTGACCGGCGCCAAGGAGTGCCGCAAGGTGCGCATCGACCCGAGCATCCTCTCCGACCAGGAGATGGCCGAGGATCTGATCGCCGCCGCCTTCAACGACGCCTCCAACAAGATCGACGCCGAATCCAAGGACCGCATGGGCTCGGCCACTGCCGGCATGCAGTTGCCGCCTGGCATGAAGTTGCCGTTCTGATCGAGGGGATTCGGGAGTCGGGATTGGGGATTCGCTAGAAGCGAAATTCGCTTCTGCATTTGCGAATCCCGAATCTCCACTCCCCAATCCCGGCCGCCCAGTGTCCTCTTTGCTCGAACAACTGATCGAGGCCTTCCGGGTATTGCCCGGCGTAGGTCAGAAATCGGCGCAACGCATGGCCTATCACGTGCTCGAGCGCGAGCGCGAGGGCGGGCGTCGGCTTGCCGCTGCGTTGGGCAGCGCGGTGGAAAAGGTGGGGCATTGCGTGCAGTGCCGCGACTTTACCGAATCGGACATCTGCACCATCTGCGCCAGCAGCAGCCGCGACCGGCAGCAGCTGTGCGTGGTGGAGTCGCCGGCTGACCGCTTGGCGATCGAGCACGCCACCGGCTATCGCGGGCTGTACTTCATTCTGCAGGGGCGCCTGTCGCCGCTGGATGGCATCGGCCCGCGCGAACTGGGTCTGGATCGGCTCGGCGAACGCCTGGCTGCCGGCGAAGTGACCGAAATGATCATCGCCACCAATGCGACGGTCGAAGGCGAAGCCACCGCCCATTACCTGGCGCAACTGGCGCGCCAGCATGCAGTGCGCCCGAGCCGGCTTGCCCAGGGCATGCCGCTGGGTGGCGAGCTGGAGTACGTGGACCGCGGCACCCTGTCGCACGCCTTCGGCACCCGTAGTGAGGTGCTTTGAGTGCCGGGATTGGGGAGTCGGGATTCGCGATTCGCAAAGGCAAACTGGCACGCGCGGTAAGCTCTCGCCAATCCCAAATGACCAATCCCCAATCCCGAACCATGACTGACACCCTCTTCGGCAAAATCATTCGTCGCGAAATTCCGGCCACCATCGTTTACGAAGACGATGAGGTGCTGGGCTTCGAAGACATCGCACCGCAGGCGCCGGTGCATGTGCTCTTCATTCCCAAGCAGCACGCCTTTCCGACCCTGGACGATGTGCCACCCGAGCAGGCGCTGCTGGTCGGCAAGCTGGCAATCGCGGCGGCGACCTACGCGCGCGCGCAAGGGCTGGCGCAAGACGGCTACCGCATCGTGATGAATTGCCGCGCGCATGCCGGCCAGACGGTCTTTCATATTCATCTGCATCTGCTGGCCGGTGCGCCGCTGGGCCGTTTCGGCACGCCGTGATGCGTCGTTCGATCGCGCGTTGCGGGCAAGCCGAGTAGCACCGCGATCGGCGCGCAGATACAAAAAACGCCGCTCCCTGCGAGCGGCGTTTTTGCAAGTAACGCAGGTCAGCGACGCATTACCACCAGCCGCGGCCCCAGCCCCAACCGCCGCCCCAGCGCGGACCCCACGGGTCGCCCCACGGGCCATACGGGTAAGCCGGCACGACTTCCACGTCGCGCACGACCGGCCACAGGTAGACCACATCGGCATTGACCTTGGGCAGCTTGTAGTCGTACTCGCCGATCTTGGTGGTTTCGTAGCCTTCGATCTTGCCGATGAAGGTCACTTCGCGGCCCGGCTCGAACACCGCCGGATCGTAGAAGCCCGAGCGGCAGGCCAGGAAGCGGCCATCGCTGGCATCCACGGCATTACGGTCGGGGCGACCGCTGGCATTGAGCGGGCGCGAGATCAGCTCGAAGCAGGTCTGGCCCTGGCCAGGCGTGGTCTTGATGATCTTGCCACCCCAGCGCACGGACGTGCCCACCTGGGCGCTGGCGGTGGAATCGCTCGGACTGACCGTAGGGAACTGGCCCTGCAGCGGCTTGGGTGCGGTGGCGCAGGCTGCGAGCCCGAGCACAGCGATAAGAGGAACAAGAAAACGGGTACTCATGAGGAAGCTCCGGTTCGCGGGCGATGCTGCAGCAAGTCTTTCAAGAGAGTGGCGCTGTCCGAATCAGCGCCAGCGTATCGCGCGGCAGCGAAACGTTGGCTGAGTGCCAACAGTGGCGTATTCGGGTGTGAGCGGGCGACACGGCGCGCCCACACACCGGCCGGTTCGTGCGGTTCACGGGCAAGGCCGAGCTTGCGGTAGCGGCGGCTCAGTCGGTGCCAGGCGCGCAGCAAGGGGTCGCGTTCACGTTCGCCACGTGCCAGCAGCCAGCCCATCCACGCCAGCGCGCTCACCGCGAACACGCCGAAGATGGCGGCCAGTTGCGAGGTGTCCAGGCGATCGATGCCGAAGGGCTGCAACAGCCGTTGCTGGCGGTCGGCGTCGAAGGACAGCACCAGCTCGTTCCACCCGCGCCGCAGCCAATCGCTGACCTGACCCAGGCTGGCCCATGCGCCGAGGTCGGTGAAGTTGTTGCCGCCGCCGGTTTGCAGGCGATCTTCGAGCGTGTCGTAGATGCGTTCGGGCGCGACTGCGGCAGTGGGGTCCACGCGCACCCAGCCACGCCCGGCCAGCCAGACTTCGGTCCAGGCATGCGCGTCCATGCGGCGTACCACCCAGTAATTGCCCAGCCGGTTGTAGGTGCCGCCGGCGTACCCGGTCACCACGCGCGCCGGGATGCCGGCCGCGCGCATCAGCACCACGAACGAGGAACTGAAGTGTTCGCAGAAACCTGCCTTTTGCTGGAACAGAAATTCGTCGACGCTGTTGCGGCCGAGCAGCGGCGTGTCCAGCGTGTAGGCGAATTCGCGAGTGATCCACTGCAGCGCGCGCTGTATCACCGCATCGTCGTTGTTGCCGGCTTCGCGACGCCATTGCCGTGCCAGCGTCAGCGTGCGCGGATTGAAACCGGGCGGCAGGGCAAGTGCACGCTTGCGCAACGGATCGGGCAGGTCGGTATCGAAGCGCGTCGGCGGTGCCGATTGCAGGTCCCAGCGCGTCAGTGCGCTCAACGGCCGTTGTGCGAACAGTTCGTAGTCCGGCGATAACTCGGCGTTGGGGACGCCCTGGGTAGGCAGATCCAGCGACACCAGCTGGCGGCGATCGGTCGGCTCGTAATCCAGGCGATAACGGTAGGTTTGCGGACCTGCGGTGACCGAAGCGGGCTGGCCGCGGCCGGTCCAGCGCGCGCGCTGCCAGGTGCGACCATCGAAGTCCCACATCACCGGGCCGCGCCAGTAGCGCTGTTGCGGCGGCGGCGCCTTGCCGGCGAACTGCACGCGCAAGGCCGGGCTGTCGTCGGCCATCAGGTCGATCCATTCGCCCGGCGACATGTTGTCCGACAGGCCAGGCCGGGAGCGCGCGCGTTCGGGCACGCCCCACAGCGGCGCACTCAGGCGCGGCAGCAACCAGAGCGTGGCCAGGGCCAGCGGCACGCCGATGGCAACCAGCTTGCCGATACCACGCAATTGCAGGCGCAGGGCCGGCGTGCCGGTGTGGTGTTCTTCGTCGGCCAGTCGCTGCATGCTCAACAAGGCGCTGACCACTGCCAGCAGTGCCAGGCCCATCGTTGCCGGGCCCTGGTCGAGCAGAAAGGCGGCAAACGGTGCGAACAACGCAAAACCCAACAGGCTGCGTGCATCGCGCAGGGGGCGCAGCTCGGAGGCCTTGATCGCCAGCATCGATGCCAGCACCGCGCAGCCGGTGTCGCGGCCAAAGCGCATGCCGATCTGCCAATACACCGCCGCCAGCATGGCGATTACCAACAACAGCCGCACCGGCGCCATCAAGGTGCCGCGCCAGCTCAGCACGCCGACCAGCATCGCGGCCACCGCGACAGTGGCCGCAACCAGGCCGGGCAACTGCAACAGCAGCGGCGTCAATGCCAGCCAACTGGTGGCCAGCACCCAGACGCGGCTGACCTTGCTGATTGGGAGGGAGGGCTCAGTCATGTGGCAGCAGGGCCAGGGCGCGCTGGCACAGGTGGTGGTGCGAAGGTCCTTGCGCGGGACCTAGCGGTGGCTGGCCGGGCAGCAGCAGGCGATAGCGGCGCCCGTCGCGCTCGGCCAGGTTGACCCAGCGGGCAAGCCGCGCAACGCGGCGCTTATATGGCAGCGCGTTGAGCGCACGCCAGTCCAGTGTGACGTCGATGCCCAGTGGCTGTTCGTATTCGCGCACCAAGAGCGCGTCGCGACGTGCCGAGTGTTTCCAGGAAATCGTGCGCGGGGCGTCGCCAGCGCGATACGGGCGCAGCTGGTGCAGCTCTTCGCCCTGTGCATGCAGGCGCGTCTTGTTGGGTGAGCCTGCACCATCGGGCAGTGCCGGACCCTGTTCTTCGGGCTTGGCGTAGGCCAGCAGTAGCGTTTCCGGCCAGACCCACGCCCAGGCGCGCACCAGGCCCAGCGGCTGGGTGCTGGACAGGCGGATGCGCTCGATATCCTGCCAGCCGCGGCGCTCGGTCAGCACCAGCAGATCGACCTCGGCCATGTCGTACTCGATCAACGCGCAGAAGCCGCTGCTGTCCAGATGATCCAGCCGCAGCCCGCGCCGTGCCCGAGTATCGCGGCGCGCCAGCGACACCCGCATGCGCAGCGGTTCGCCGGCGACCACCGGTTCGGCCGATACCGCTTCGATACGCAGTGCCGATAGCTGCAGGTGCGCCATGATGCTGCTGGCGATCCCGGCGGTGGCCAGCAACAATGCGAGCAGCAGCGCCGGGTTGTTGTTGTAGTTCAGTGCGCCCAGCAGCATCGCCAGCAACAATGCGCTGACGAACAGCCCGAAGCGGGTCGGCAACACATAGATGCGCCGCCGATCCAGCACGATCGGCAAGCCTTCCGCGCCCCGCGGCCGCGCCAGCAGGCTGAGTCGACGGACGATGCCGCGCATGTGCGCACGCACCTGGGTCAGTCCACCGGCACGCTGTGCAGCAGCGCCTTGGCCAGCGCCGGCCCGGATGACGATTCGGCTTCCGGCACCAGCCGGTGCCCGGCCACGGCCACAAACAGCGCCTGCACGTCTTCGGGCAGCACATGCTCGCGCCCAAGCAGCAGTGCATAGGCCTTGGCCGCGCGCAGCAAGGCGATCCCGGCGCGTGGCGACAGGCCCACGCGCACCCCGGCATGCTGGCGGCTACGCAGCAACAGGGCCTGCACATAGCCGATCAGCGCATCGCTGGCATGGATCTGGTTGACCACCTTGCGCAGCGCGACCACGTCGGCGTCGCTCAGTTGCGGGGCGGCCTGGGCAATCAGTTCGCGCCGATCCGTGCCCGCCAGCAGCGCGCGCTCGGCATCGGCGCTGGGGTAGCCCAGGCTCAGCCGCAGCAGGAAGCGGTCCAGCTGCGAATCGGGCAGCGGGAAGGGAAGGTGCCGGACAGATCGACCGGGTTCTGCGTGGCGATCACGAAAAACGGCTCCGGCAATGCATGCGTCACGCCATCCAGCGTCACTTGCTGCTCGGCCATCGCTTCCAGCAGCGAGCTTTGCGTACGCGGCGGGGCCCGGTTGATTTCGTCGGCCAGCAGCACGTTGGTGAACACCGGGCCGGGATGGAACTGGAACTGCCGCGAGGCCGCGTCGTAAACGGACACGCCCAGCACGTCGGCCGGCAGCAGGTCGGAGGTGAACTGCACGCGCTGGAAGCCCAGCCCCAGGCTGGAGGCCATGGCGTGGGCGAGGGTGGTCTTGCCCAGGCCGGGCAGGTCCTCGATCAACAAATGTCCACCGGACAGCAGCGCCACGAATGCCAGCCGCACTTCCTGCGCCTTGCCCAGCAGCAGCGAATTGACCTGGTCTTGTGCGCGCCGCAGCGATTGGCGCAGCGCATCGGTTAGCATTTCCGTGGAACGCAGCGGTGTCGACATCACAATTCCGTAGGTGGAAAAAAGAGTGCACAGGGCAATGCAGGGGGACCAACGCGCACATCGCACCTTCGTGATCCTGTGGACACTGGCGACAGCCGTCAAGCTATTGATCGCCGCACGCTTGCCGCTGTTCGTGGACGAGGCCTTCTATTGGCAGGAAGGCCAGCACCTGGCGGCGGCGTATTCGGATCTGCCGGGCATGACTGCCTGGCTGGCGCAACTGGGCGTGGAGCTGGGCGGACATCATCTGCTGGCATTGCGGCTGCCGTTTCTGGCCATTTCCGCGCTGATTCCCTGGTTGATCGCGCATATCGCCACGCGCTGGTTCGGCTCCACGCTGGGATGGCAAGCTGGCAGCCTGACCTTGCTGATGCCGCTGTCGGCCACGCTGGGCATTCTGGCCGTGCCGGATGTGCCGATGGCATTGGCGGCTGTGCTGTGCATGGATGCCGGCGCGCGCTTGCTGCGCGAGGTCGATGCCACCAGCGCGCTGGAGCTCGCCATTGGCCTGGTCATCGGCGCGCTCAGCCACTACCGCTTTGTCGGCGTGATCGGGGTGGGCTGCATCGCATTGCTGTGCATCCCGCAGGGGCGTGCGGTGATGCGCGACCCACGCATCTGGATGGCACTGACCGTCGGCGCGGTGAGCTGGCTGCCGCTGCTGTTCTGGAATACCGACCACGACGATGCCGGGTTGCGTTTTCAATTGGTCGACCGGCACCCGTGGCGGTTCCAGATCGGCGGGCTATGGTTTCTGCTGATCCAGACGGTGGCGGTGACGCCGCTACTGGCCTGGGCGATGGTCAAGGTTGGTCTGGCCGGCACCCGCAGCGGCGGCGGCTCGCGCGCGCAATGGCGCTATTTCGGTTTGCTCGGCGGCATTTCGACCGTGGCGATCTTCGTGCTGGGCTTCTTCAGCGATGCCGAGCGGATCAGCTTCCACTGGCCGTTGCCCGGCTACCTGGCGCTGCTGGTGCCGGTGCCCATGATCCTGATGCGCTGGCCGCATCCGCTGCGGCGTGCCGTCTGGTTGCTTGCGCTGCTGGGCATGCTCGGCGCATACGGCTACTACCTGGCGGTGTCGATGCCGTCGGTCCGCGCGCATGCCGCTGGCGAAAAATACTACCCACGCAACTTCGCTGGCTGGAACGATCTGGCGCATGCGGTCAAATCCCGGTTGGCGCAGATGCCGCCAGGCACGCGCGTGTTGGCAGAAAATTTCAAGGTGGGCGCCGAGCTCGGCTTCCAATTGCACGACGCCAAGATCGAGGTGCTGCGTGCCGACTTGAATGATAAGCACGGGCGCAGCGCGCAGCTGCAGCAGTGGGGCCTGCTCAGCGATGGCACGCGCACCGGGCCACGGCTGCTGGTGCTCTCACCCAGCGATCAGCGTTATCGCGATCTGTTGAAGCGCTATCACGCCATCTGCGACATGGTCGGCCCGCTACCGCCACCGACTATGGTCTCTACTGACCATGGTTATCAGCGCTTCCTGCTGTTCGCACTGCCTGCAAAACGCCAGCCCGGGCCGTGCGTGACCCCGGCGATGGCGTGGATCGATGCGCCGCTGCCCGATGTCACGGTGTCCGGCACGCTGCAAGTGCGCGGCTGGGCGTTCAAGGATGGCGTTGGGCTGGCGGATGTCGAGCTGCTGCTCGATGGTCGCCCGGTCGCGCAAGCTACGTACGGCACGCCGCTCGATGTGCGCCCATACTGGAAAATCTCCAACGACCCGCAGCACCCGAACGTCGGCTTCTCCGCAACGCTTGACACCCACGCCTTGCCGTCCGGTACGCACTGGTTGGGGCTACGTCTGGACGGCCGCGACGGCAGCTTGGAAGATTGGTGGGAACAACCCTTTGTTGTCGATCGGTGACGCCCGCCCACTTCGGTTCAAACGTTAGGGCGTGGCTAATAGCTTACCTGATTAGCCCTATCCCTCAGCCATGAAAGTTGCTTGCCATGCGCAAAACGCGCTCTGGGCAAGGTTTACAGCGCATCAGCGCCGTCGCCAGCCGCGGCAGCATCTGTTCCAGATCGAATCGACGGTTGAATCGATAGGCCGCTTCGGCCAAGTAGCGCCGCGCATATTTGG
>NZ_JFAQ01000231.1 GCF_001304695.1 Xanthomonas axonopodis | reverse complement strand
TGTTCAGAGCTTCCCTAATGCTGCTGATGCTGCACAGTTGTAGCTCCCATCGCCACAACACTCACACCTGCGCTCGCCACTCCCTTCTCCCGCTTGCGGGAGAAGGTGCCCGAAGGGCGGATGAGGGCAAGCTCCCACGCACCAACAGCAAAAAAGGCCGCCCGAAGGCGGCCTCTCTGACACTCACACGCTTGCGCGCGGGGCCTGCTTACTTCACCAGCGCAGCAATCGCCGCACCCAGATCGCCCGGCGAACGGACAGTCTTGACGCCGGCAGCTTCCATCGCCGCGAACTTGCCTTCGGCCGTGCCCTTGCCGCCCGATGCGATCGCACCTGCGTGGCCCATGCGCTTGCCGGCCGGCGCGGAGGCACCGGCGATGAAGCCGACGACCGGCTTCTTGACGTGGTTCTTGATGTACTCGGCACCGGCTTCCTCGGCGTCGCCGCCGATCTCGCCGACCATGATGATGCCTTCGGTCTGCGGGTCTTCGTTGAACAGCTTGAGGCAGTCGACGAAGTTCAGGCCGTTGATCGGGTCGCCACCGATGCCGATGCAGGTGCTCTGGCCCAGGCCCACTTCGGTGGTCTGCTTGACCGCTTCATAGGTCAGCGTGCCCGAACGCGACACGATGCCGATCTTGCCCGGCTTGTGGATGTGGCCCGGCATGATGCCGATCTTGCACTCGCCCGGGGTGATCACGCCGGGGCAGTTCGGCCCGATCAGCACGGTGTCCGGATGCGAACGGGTCAGCACGTTCTTGACGCGCAGCATGTCCAGCACCGGGATGCCTTCGGTGATGCAGACGATGACCTTGATGCCGGCCGCAGCCGCTTCCAGGATCGCATCGGCCGCGTACGGCGGCGGCACGTAGATCACCGAGGCGTCGGCGCCGGTGGCCTCGACCGCATCGGCCACGGTGTTGAACACCGGCAGGTTGATGTGGGTGGTGCCGCCCTTGCCGGGCGTCACGCCGCCGACGACCTGGGTGCCGTACTCGACCATCTGAGTGGCGTGGAAGGTGCCCTGCTGGCCGGTAAAGCCCTGCACGATCACCTTGGTGTTCTTGTTAATCAAAACGGACATGGATAATTCCTTCGGTGTCGTGGATCAGGTGGCGTTCTTGACAGCTTCAACGACTTTCTTGGCACCGTCGTTGATGTTGTCGGCCGGGGTGATAGCCATGCCGCTATCGCGCAGCAGCTGCTTGCCTTCTTCCACGTTGGTGCCTTCCAGGCGCACCACGACCGGAACCTTGACGCCCACTTCCTTGACCGCGGCGATGATGCCTTCGGCGATCATGTCGCAGCGGACGATGCCGCCGAAGATGTTGACGAAGATGCCTTCGACCTTGTCCGAGGACAGGATCAGCTTGAACGCCTCGATGACGCGCTGCTTGTTCGCACCGCCGCCCACGTCCAGGAAGTTCGCCGGCTCGCCGCCATTGAGCTTGATGACGTCCATGGTCGCCATGGCCAGGCCTGCGCCATTGACCATGCAACCGATGTTGCCGTCCATGGTGACGTAGTTGATGTCCAGCTCTGAAGCGGTCACTTCGGTTTCGTCTTCCTGCGTCTTGTCGCGCATGGCGACCAGCTGCTTCTGACGGAACGCGGCGTTGTCGTCGCTGTCGAACTTGCCGTCCAGCGCGTACAGGTTGCCGTCGTCCAGGATGGCCAGCGGGTTGATTTCAACCAGCGCCAGGTCCTTTTCGTTGAACAGGCGGTACAGGTTCACCATGATGCTGGCGAACTGGCCGGCCTGCTTGGCGTTCAGGCCCAGCTTGAAGCCGAAATCGCGGCCGTGGTAGCCCTGCACGCCTTCGACGAAATCGACGTTGAGCGCGTGGATCAGCTCCGGCGTTTCGGCCGCCACCTGCTCGATCTCCACGCCGCCTTCGGACGAGGCGATGTAGGTGATGGTCTTGGTACCGCGGTCGACCAGGATCGACAGGTACAGCTCCTTGACGATCTCACCGGCCGTGGTCACCAGCACCAGGTTGATCGGCAGCTCGACGCCGGCGGTCTGGTAGGTGGACATCTTGGTGCCGAGCATCTTGGCTGCTGCGGCCTTCACGTCGTCGGTGGTCTTGCAGAACTTGACGCCGCCAGCCTTACCGCGGCCGCCCGCGTGGATCTGCGCCTTCACCATCCAGGGGCCCTTGCCCAGGGAATTGGCGACTTCAACCGCTTCGTCCGGCGTCGCCGCGACCTTGCCGGCCGGAACGGGGATGCCGTACTCGGCAAGCAGCTGTTTTGACTGGTATTCGTGGAAATTCATGCGTCACCGTGGGAAAAGGAAACGACCGCTGCGTGCAACGCAGACCGCCGGGGCGGCACGTCATGGGACGCGAACGGGCCGCCTATTGTGGCCGACCACGCCGTGCGGCGCAAAATTGCCCGGGTTGGCCGCCCGATCGCAGCGCTTGCGCGCAAACTGACTCTTTGCGCAAGCGCTGCGCGGACCGCGCACCTGCCTATACTCGCGGCTCTCTCCAGCGAGGAATCGGCTTGGCATCCATCGCATCGCTCATCGCCCGGATTCAGTCCGCGCCGCAGCGCGAGCTGTACTTTTTCTCGTTGTACCGGATGCTGGTGGCCGGCCTGATCGCCGCACTGGTGTTCAGCCCCTTGTCCGACGCCATCCCCGAGCCGCGCTACCCGCGCCTGGCCGCCGGCGTGGCGATCGGCTACCTGTGCATGGCGATCCCGCTGCTGTTCTGGGGCCGCGGCGAACGCCGCCTCACCCCCAGCGTACTGTGCGCGGTGGTGGCCGATATCCTTGCCGCCACCCTGGCCACGCACGCCCTGCCCGGCGCCAGCGCCGGGATTGCGATGATGCTGCTGTTCAACGTGGCGGCCGCCTCGATCCTGCTGCGGCTGCGCTACGGCATGAGCATCGCGGTGCTCGCCAGCGCCGCCATCCTGCTGGAATACCTGTGGACCCTGCTCGAAGGCGGCGGCGCCACCCGGCCGGTGGCGGAGCTGGCGATGTTTGCCACCAGCTACGTCGCGGTGGCCTTCATCTGCGAACAAATCGCCGCGCGCGCCCGTCGCAACCAGATGCTGGCCGAAGAACGCGGTGCCCAGGTCGCCAACCTGTACGAAATCAACGAGCTGATCATCCGGCGCATGCGCACCGGCGTCCTGGTGGTGGACGCCCATAACCGCATCTCCCTGGCCAACGAGGCGGCCCTGGCCCTGCTGGGCGATGGCGACCAGCGCAATATGCCGGTGGACCTCTCGCTGGTCGCGCTCACCCCGGAACTGGCGCACCGGCTGAAGCGCTGGCGCAGCGGCTGGCGGCAGGAAGAAGCCCCGCTGCAACTGGGCGCCGACCGCCCGGAAGTGCAGCCGCGCTTCGTGCGCCTGCTCGCCGACAGCGACCTGGTGCTGGTGTTTCTGGACGATGCCACGGTGGTGTCGCGCCGCGCCGAGTCGCTGACCCTGTCGGCAATGGGACGCTTCTCGGCCAGCCTGGCGCACGAGATCCGCAACCCGCTGGCCGCAATCAGCTACGCCTCGCAGTTGCTGGAAGAATCGCCGGACATCGGCGATGCCGACCGGCGCCTGCTGCAAATCATCCACCAGCAATGCCAGCGCACCAACGGCATCGTCGAAAGCGTGCTCGCACTGGCGCGCCGGGAACGCGCCACCCCGGACAATCTTGACCTGGCCGCATTCGTGCGCCGCTTCGTGGTCGAATATCGCCAGACCTTGTCGATGGAAACCGACATCCTGGAGGCCAGCATCCAGGGCAGTTCGGTGCATGCGTTGGTCGACCCCAAGCACCTGCATCAGATCCTCACTGCGCTGGTGCACAACGCACTCAAGTACGGCCGGGTGATGGACGAACCGGCACGGGTCAGGCTGCACGTCGAGCGCCTCGACCGCATGGCAGTGATCGATGTGATCGACCGCGGCCCAGGCATCCCGGAAGCCGTGGCGGCACAACTGTTCCGCCCGTTCTACACCACCTCCGAGCATGGCACCGGCTTGGGTCTGTACATCGCCCAGGAACTCTGCCGCGCCAACCAGGCGCAACTGGAATACGTCTCGGTCCCCGGCGGCGGCGCGTGCTTCCGGATTTCGTTGCAAGGACCCAACGGATTGCTCGGCAAGTGAGTACTTGGCTGTCGGCTGAGTAGGATGCCTGATGCGGCGATATCGAGCAGAGCGGCAACTTGTTCGATAGCAGAACGGTGCAGTTAGCGAAGGCGCAAACGCCACGCGACACCTGGCTTGCAGGGCTTGCGGGCGTACGCAAGCAAGGCTTTCGTAGGCAGACACGTTTGGCAACGCAGCACATCGACAGCCCCGCATCGTCGACTAGCATCGGCGCCCTGCAAACGCGCTGAAAACCGCAGTGATGCGCCCGCGCAGCAGGTGAATCGTTGGGCCGCCACCTGCTCGACAATTGTCGGCCATCATCACGCTGGGCTATCGTGCGTCCCATGAACGAACCCAAAAGCGCACTGGTTGTCGACGACGAGCGTGATATCCGCGAGTTGCTTGTTCTCACCCTGGGCCGCATGGGCCTGCGCATCAGCACTGCTGCCAACCTGGCCGAAGCGCGCGAGTTGCTGGCCAGCAATCCCTACGATCTGTGCCTGACCGACATGCGTCTGCCCGACGGCAACGGCATCGAACTGGTCACCGAAATCGCAAAGCACTACCCGCAGACGCCGGTGGCCATGATCACCGCGTTCGGCAGCATGGACCTGGCGGTAGAAGCGCTGAAAGCCGGCGCCTTCGATTTCGTCAGCAAGCCGGTCGACATCGGCGTGCTGCGCGGCTTGGTCAAGCACGCGCTGGAATTGAACAACCGCGACCGCCCCGCTCCGCCACCGCCGCCGCCGGAACAGGCCAGCCGCCTGCTTGGCGACTCCAGTGCCATGGAAAGCCTGCGCGCCACCATCGGCAAGGTGGCGCGCAGCCAGGCGCCGGTCTACATCGTCGGCGAATCGGGCGTGGGCAAGGAGCTGGTCGCACGCACCATCCACGAACAAGGTGCACGTGCCGCCGGCCCGTTCGTGCCGGTCAACTGCGGCGCCATTCCCGCCGAGCTGATGGAAAGCGAATTCTTCGGCCACAAGAAGGGCAGCTTTACCGGCGCGCATGCCGACAAGCCCGGGCTGTTCCAGGCCGCGCACGGCGGCACCTTGTTCTTGGACGAAGTGGCCGAATTGCCGTTGCAGATGCAGGTCAAGCTGCTGCGCGCCATCCAGGAAAAGTCGGTGCGACCGGTCGGTGCCTCCAGCGAATCGCTGGTGGATGTGCGCATCCTCTCGGCCACGCACAAGGATCTGGGCGACCTGGTCTCCGACGGCCGCTTTCGGCATGACCTGTACTACCGCATCAACGTGATCGAGTTGCGTGTGCCGCCGCTGCGCGAACGCGGTGGCGACTTGCCGCAGCTGGCCGCTGCCATCATCGCGCGCCTGGCGCACAGCCACGGCCGCCCCATTCCGCTGCTGACCCAATCGGCGCTCGATGCATTGAATCACTACGGCTTCCCCGGCAACGTGCGCGAACTGGAAAACATCCTCGAACGCGCTCTGGCCCTGGCCGAAGACGACCAGATCAGCGCCACCGACCTGCGCCTGCCCGCCCACGGCGGCCACCGTCTGGCCTCCCCCCCTGGAGGCGCCGCAGCCGAACCGCGCGAAGACGTCGTCGACATCGACCCCGCCTCAGCCGCGCTGCCGTCCTACATCGGGCAACTGGAGCGCGCCGCGATCCAGAAGGCGCTGGAAGAAAACCGCTGGAACAAGACCAAGACTGCTGCGCAGTTGGGCATTACGTTTCGTGCGCTGCGTTATAAGTTGAAGAAGTTGGGGATGGAGTAGCTGGGCCGGGATTTGGAATCGGGAAGTCGGGATTAGTGATGCAGGATGCCGGCTGCGGAATGCTGAAAGGGTTTGAGAATGCGGAATGGTAGAAGCGCTGTAACTTGGACTGCCCTGGCTGGACCGACGCCAGGCAGCCAGCAGTACACGCGCGGCCTGCCATCCGCCTACCTGATCTCGCTCATGATCCGCACTGCTACCCATTTCGCGTCCGCCCCAGAAACACCGAAGCGCGAATCAGCCAAATACCAGCCCGCGACAAACGTCGCAAAACGTCCTTCTCCCGCCAGCGGGAGAAGGTGCCCGAAGGGCGGATGAGGGCGTTTAGTCCTTGGTCACCCGGTTGATCTCTGCCAGGCTGGTGACCCCATTCGCAGCCTTCATCAACGCCGATTGACGCAAATCGCGGATACCAATCTTCTGCGCCGCCTCGGCGATCTGCATCGCATTGCCGCCTTCCAGCACGATCGCACCGATCTCGTCGGTCATCGGCATCACCTGGTAGATGCCGGTACGCCCCTTGTAGCCTTCGGTGCACTCGTCGCAACCGACCGCTTCATAGAGCTCGATCTTCGCAACTTGCTCTGGCGTAAATCCTTCCGCGAGCAGCGCATGCTCCGGCAAGGTCGACTTGCGCTTGCAGTTGTTGCACAACCGCCGTGCCAGACGCTGTGCGATCACCAACGTCACCGACGAAGTGATGTTGTACGGCGCGATACCCATGTTCATCAAACGTGCAATGGTCTGCGGCGCATCGTTGGTATGCAGCGTCGACAGCACCATGTGACCGGTCTGCGCCGCCTTGATCGCAATCTCGGCGGTCTCCAGGTCGCGGATTTCGCCGACCATGATGATGTCAGGATCCTGGCGCAGGAACGAGCGCAGCGCAGCGGCAAAGGTCATGCCCCGCTTGACGTTCTGCTGCACCTGATTCACGCCCGGCAAGCGAATTTCGACCGGATCCTCAGCCGTGGAGATATTGCGCGTCTCGTCGTTGAGGATACCCAGCGCGGTGTATAGCGATACCGTCTTACCCGAGCCAGTCGGCCCGGTCACCAGCACCATGCCGTAGGGCTTATGGATCGCATCCAGGAACAGCTTCTGCTGATCCGCCTCATAGCCCAGCTTCTCGATGCCCAGCTTGGCCGCACTGGCATCAAGGATACGTAGCACCACCTTCTCACCGAACAGGGTCGGCAAGGTGCTGACACGGAAGTCGATCTGCTTGGTCTTGGACAGGTTGAGCTTGATGCGCCCGTCCTGCGGCACCCGCTTCTCGGCGATATCCAGCTGCGACATCACCTTCAGACGTGCCGCTATGCGCTGGTTCAGCTTCACCGGCGCCTTCGCCACGTTCTTCAGCAGTCCGTCGATGCGCAAGCGCACCCGATAGTCGTCTTCATAAGGTTCGAAATGGATGTCGGAGGCTCCCCGCCTGATCGCATCCACCAGCACCTTGTTGACGAACTTCACCACCGGCGTGTCGTCGCCCTTGGCATCGACCCCGGAATCCCCGCCGGCGCCCATGTCCTCGTCGCCGGTCGAGACGTCCAGGTCACCCATCTCCTCGTCGTCGTTGCCAAGCGACGAACCCAACGACGCATTGCTGGCCTGCCACTGTTCGAGCGTCCGGCGGATCTGATCCTCGTCGACGAGGATTGCCTCGACCACCAGATTCGTATGGAACTTGATGTCGTCCAGCGCGCGAGTCTGGGTCGGATTGCTCACCCCCACGAACAACCGGTTGCCGCGCTTGAACAGTGGCAGCACCTGGTGCTTCTGGAGCAACTCTTCGCTGACCAGCTTCACCGCGTTCTGGCTGGCGTCGAACGCCGACACATCCATCAGCGGCATGCCGAACTCGACTGCGTTGGCGGCAGCGAGCTGTGACGCCGACACCAGCTTCTTCTCGGCAAACCACTGCGGCAGCGGCACCTTGGCAGCGGCCGCCTGTTCCATCGCCGTCCGCGCAGCGGCTTCCTCCAGGGCGCCATCCTGCACAAGGCGACGAGCGATGCCGGTGATGCCAACGAGGTTGGTGGTAGCTACTGAATTCATCGTTTGATTCCCGCTGATGTCCCCATCTCCCCGATCATCGGGATGATGCTCCATATTTATACTCGGTCAACATTCTCAAATCAGTATTGACCTCGACTGGTCGCCCGGCCCGCTCTTCCATCACATCAATGCCTACGAGATCGGCCGCGGTGACCTTCCGCACAGCGGCCACATCAGACGCATTGGCCGGATCAAAGACCGGCCGGCCATTCATTCGGGTCGCGTAAATGGCTTCGCCACCAGCGCGAAGCGTATCGCGGAAGTCGCGCCGTGACATGATGACACTGTTGCCAAACAGATAGGCCTGCGGAAACTCCGAAGCTGCCGTCTTGAGGACCTCTGGAGACCCGGTGGCATTCACCAACGCTACGCCTGAATCGGACAGATGCGCGCCAATCAGGCGAAAGAACTCCTGCGAGAGAAGCATCGTCACACCAGAACGCCAGTGGAAGGTACTGTTTACCACGACCGCATCGTAGCGCGCGCCCTCTTGTGCCCTCAACCAGCGACGACCGTCGTCGATATGGATGTGGACACGCGGATCCTGCAGGATCGGCGCGACCTGTGGGTGACCGGCGATCAACTCGAGATAGCCCGGATGGATCTCGACAACGTCCACGCGCTCCACAGTCGGGAATGATGCAATCACACGCGTCCAGCTGCCGCCGCTAAGACCGATCACGAGCACACGCTTGGGATTCGGCACAGCTGCCATGGCTGCATAGACACGATCGATCTTGTTGCTGTTCAATCGCAGATCGACATTGATCCGCCCGTCGTACACGTTGCCGCCAAATACGATGTCTCCTTGTGGGTCGGCGATCGTATGGATGATTCCTTCCTTGCGCTCCAGCAGCCAGGCGGCCTGAGCCCCTCCTCCCGTCGCCATCACGATGCGGCTGGCAAGCGCCGGCAATGCAGGCTGGAGTACAAGTGCCGCAATCGCGACCACCACTGAAGGCACAGCCAGTAGGCGAAGGCCGGCCAGCCACATCCCTGCCAACGCGGTGACAGTGGCGACGCCGACGAAGAGCTGCTCCATCGCCATCACATCCATCAGCCAGAGCGTGACGATCAGTGGACCGAGGGTACATCCCGCCACATTGGCGAAGTAGACCTTGGAGAATGACCCCCCTTTCCACGCTACTGCATCATTGCTGCCCAGATGGTGCACCACCGGGAACAATGCACTCTTCAGCGCAGCGGTTGCGATCACCAGAGGCAGCATTGCCACAGTCACGGGAAGAAAACCGATCCCCCAAGAAAACAGGAAAGGGGCGGCGATATCGACCAGCGCGGACAGCAACAGCACGAGCGACGCGCGACGCCTGATGTCCAGGACCCGGCCAACGCACAGGCGGCGCCCCAGCTGCGCTCCTATCGCGATACCAAGAAGATACAACGCGAGGATCATCGCGAAGGTCTCTGGTAGACCACCAGTCGCGAATCCCGCAAGCCGCACCCACAGCACCTCCTGCACCAGACTCGCCGCGCCCACAAGGAAAGCAACACCCCGCGGCATCCATTTCAAGCTCATGCCGCCGCCCTCCGTACCAGAAACCATCCGCCGAGGGCGACCGTTGCATTGATGGCTGCCGCCAGCCAGGTCACCTGCCGCAAGTCCATGATATGAAAAAGATAAAGACCGGTCCCGATGGCCCCCGATGCCGCGCCCATCGTATTAGCGAGATAAAGCGAGCCTGTCGCCTCACCTACGTTGCGAACAACCCGGTCCAGCAGGATCACCAGAATCGGCAAGGTCATCCCCATCAAGGTTGTCGGCACGATCAGCGCAAACAGTGCACCAAGCACGACGACCCCATGCCCGAGCCCACCAGCATGCATCATGACCAGATCGATCACAGCGACACTGCAAACGCCATAACACGCAATACCAAGCTCCACTGCGAGGAACCATCGCAGCGGACTTATGGCACGGTCCGCAGCCCAGCCCCCGATCAGCGCCCCGACCCCAAGCCCTAGCATGAATACCGAGACGATGACCGCGACAGACAGCGTGTCCGCTCCCAGACCCGAAAAAAGGACACGCTGCCAGCTCACCTGATAGATCAATGCCGCAGCACCGGAGAGGAAAAACAACACGCCCAAGGATGAAATCCACCCCGTTTTCCTGGACACATTCGTTGATGAACCGTTCAACACGGACTCCTATTCAGTGACAGCGGGGAACATCGAGCGGCAGCAACGCGATATCGAGCGGGATACCAGGCTCTGCCGAGGAAAAATCGTGAGACTGGCGGTAGCCAGGCACGTCGATACCCGCCAATCGGGTCGTGGTGTCGAAGACCATGGAAGTGGATAGCATCGCGCTGGAATTCGCGCGGAGATTTCGAACGGCCTCCGGCGCGTGCTTGAGGTAGGCCTCAGATCCCCACCATACCGCCGCGACGTGATGGGTCGCTGGTGATGATTGGCCGTGGCCGCTTTCGGCGCGACAGTCATCGAACAGCGCCTCGCCGTGATCGGCGACATAAAACATCCAGGATGCAGCATCAAGTTTCCCGAGCTGACCGATCAGGCCATCAAGGAAGCGATCGGTGGCGCGGATCGAGTTGTCGTATCCATTGACCAGGTACTCCTTATGATCCGGGTCATACAAGCTGGCATCGCCATGTTCCGGTTTGTCCGGCAGGAAGACCGCATCCTCGGGGCGGTACCGGTCCCGATAGCGGAAATGACTACCCATTGTATGAATCACCAGGAACAGATCGCGCTGGTCGGCGGCAAGGAGACGCCTGACGTGCGGCAGCAGATCCTCGTCGCGGACGCCTGCGTGGCGATAGTCGACCGGGCTGACAAAGCGCACCTCATCGGCATCCTTGGCCAGAACCGTAATAGGCGAATCATGGAACCCCATCGGCGCCTGATTGGAGAGCCACACCGTGTGATAGCCGGCTTCGCGGGCCGCCTGCAGCAGCGAGCGCTCACCGAAGGTCGCTTCGACCGAACCCGGCGGCTTGCGGCTCAGAATCACGGGCACCGACAGCCGGGTGAAGGTGGCCCGCGAGTAGAACCTCGTAAAGCTGATCAGGTCATTGCGACGCGAAAGCCGAGGCGTGCTGTCACGGCTGTAGCCGTTCAGCGCCCAATGATCGGCTCGACCTGTCTCGCCGATCACCAGCACATGCACACGCCGGGGCCCGCCCCCCACCACCGAGCGGCTGGCTCCGAACCGAAAGCTTTCAAGGCCGGCATCAGCAGCGACCAGTTCTCGACGCTGCCGGAAATACTCCCAGATGACCAACGGCATCCCCGTCGGGTACCCCCGCCGCAAGGCCTCCATGCGTTCCAAGGATGGCTGATCGAAAGCAGCCCCACCCGGCGTCTCGTGCCAGCCTTCGAGTGCAACGACGATTGCCAGCAGCGCCGCACACACGCCACCGCCAAATAATGCAAGCCGCCTGCCCGGCCATCGCAAAAGTTGAGGCGGCCATAGCATCAGCCCTGCCCAGATCACAACAATCAGTCCCCAGCCAAACAAAAGGCGTACAGGCACCGAGTGCAGCAACGGCAAAGCTTCGCCACTGGTGGTCTCGGAGACCAACGCGAGCGCGTTGACGTCCACCATTCCCCCGAAGCGCAGCAGCATCTCCACCTGCAGAATCGCGCCGACACTGATGAGTGCCAGCCACGTGCAGGTCAGGCGCGGCAGCCTTCGTAACGTCGAAACAGAAATACTCAACCCAGCCACGCCATACAGCACAGAGATCAGCGTGCCCTCCCTGCACACAGCAAGCAGCACAGCGAGTGGGGACAGAATCCCCACCACCAGAAGCACCACTCCAACCGGCGTATATTTCCCCCAAGACACGATGCCCTGCCCCCCCATAAAAAGAAGCCCCGCATTGCGGGGCTTCTTTGAACACTTCTACAGAACGACTATTAGGTGCCCGAACCGCGGCATTCGGCCGGCAGGTACTTAGCCGCGCTGGCAGACGCACAAGTCCACCGGATGCCAGCGTCCACAAGGGTCGGAGTGTAGGTCAGAACGACGCCTGCCGCCTTACTCGTACCAGTGACAGTGATAACACCGGTGGCACACGCCAGGGAGGCAGTGTTCGCCGTGGCGCTAGTAAACGTCGCAACTCCGCGACAAGCATTAGCATTAATCGCATTCTCATTGGCAATATTCTCACCAATCGTCGCCTTGGCACCGGAGGCGAGCACAGCCATTTCAGAGACACGCGAGCGGATGGTGTAATCCTGGTAAGCCGGCAGCGCGATGGCAGCCAGGATAGCGATGATCGCGACCACGATCATCAGTTCGATAAGTGTAAAGCCTTGCTGCTTCTTCATGGATGCATCCCCTAGAGGTTGTGAGTTTACCGAAATCTCCGGCCCGGGCACTTGGCGCACCTGAGCAGGGCGTGTTGTGCGAATAGGTACATGCAGATTACGTGCCAATCAGCCGTACCCGTTCATTTTTTCTCCCCGGGGCAAATGATGCCAGGCATTTCGGCAAATGAAAGCTCTTCTGCCTTCAAGTGCGACCGGGATGACCATGTGACGCGCAAGGTCAGATTCCGACTACGAGTGGTCACTTCTCAGGACGCCGCAGGTTCATTGATCGATATGATGCCCTTGGCTAGCAAACACGCTACCATCACTGCGTATTCCGGCCTGGGGATGGCTGGATCTTTGGGGAGCAAACATGTCAGTCGCGCGTAGCGCCATCAAGAAGCAACCAGTCGACCGGAACACCAGCATGCTGCAGACCTTCATTTGGGAAGGGGCTGACAAGCGTGGCGTGAAGATGAAGGGAGAGCAGGCAGCCCGTAACGCCAATATGTTGCGAGCAGAGCTGCGCCGCCAGGGCATTACGCCCACTGTCGTCAAGCCCAAGCCACTTTTCGGCGCTGCCGGCAAAAAGATCAGTCCCAAGGACATCGCGTTTTTCAGTCGTCAGATGGCAACCATGATGAAGTCCGGCGTTCCCATCGTAGGATCGCTCGAGATCATTGGCGAGGGACACAAGAACCCGCGAATGAGGAAGATGGTCGGCCAGATAAGAACCGATATTGAAGGCGGCTCTTCACTACATGAAGCGATCAGCAAGCATCCGGTGCAGTTTGACGAGCTCTACCGCAACCTCGTCCGCGCGGGAGAGGGCGCAGGCGTGCTGGAGACCGTGCTAGACACAGTCGCCAATTACAAGGAAAACATTGAGGCCCTGAAAGGCAAGATCAAGAAGGCGCTCTTTTACCCCGCAATGGTCGTTGCAGTTGCCCTCATTGTCAGCGCAATCTTGCTCATTTTTGTTGTCCCACAGTTCGAAGAAGTCTTTAAAGGGTTTGGAGCCGAACTTCCCGCGTTTACGCAGATGATCGTTGCGACATCTCGCTTCATGATCAGCTACTGGTGGATAATGCTGCTCGTCATTGGCGGCGCGGTTACCGGCTTCATATTCGCTTACAAGCGCTCACCTCGCATGCAACATGGGATGGATCGCCTGATTTTGAAGGTGCCCGTCATCGGTCAAATTATGCATAACAGCTCCATCGCAAGATTTGCGCGTACGACCGCCGTGACCTTCAAGGCTGGCGTGCCGCTTGTGGAAGCACTTGGCATTGTTGCGGGGGCCACTGGCAACAAAGTTTATGAAGAAGCAGTGCTACGCATGCGTGACGACGTGTCGGTCGGCTATCCAGTCAACATGGCCATGAAGCAGGTCAACCTGTTCCCACACATGGTGATCCAGATGACCGCAATCGGTGAAGAAGCAGGCGCACTGGATGCCATGCTTTTCAAGGTTGCTGAGTACTTCGAGCAGGAGGTCAACAATGCGGTGGATGCGCTTAGCAGTTTGTTGGAACCGATGATCATGGTGTTCATCGGTACCATCGTCGGCGGCATGGTCATCGGCATGTATCTTCCGATCTTCAAACTCGGCGCAGTAGTTGGATAAGACGTAATGGCATTTCTCGACCAGCATCCCGGTCTCGGCTTTCCTGCCGCGGCCGGACTGGGACTGCTGATCGGCAGCTTCCTGAACGTGGTGATCCTACGCTTGCCCAAGCGCATGGAATGGCAGTGGCGGCGCGATGCGCGCGAGATCCTGGAGCTGCCGGACATCTACGAGCCGCCACCGCCGGGGATCGTGGTGGAGCCTTCGCATGACCCGGTCACCGGCGACAAGCTCAAGTGGTGGGAGAATATTCCGGTCCTGAGCTGGGTGATGCTGCGCGGCAAGTCGCGCTACAGCGGCAAGCCGATCTCGCTCCAATATCCGCTGGTGGAGTTGTTGACGTCGATTCTCTGCGTAGCCAGCGTCTGGCACTTCGGCTTCGGCTGGCAGGGCTTCGGCGCGATCGTGCTGAGCTGCTTCCTGGTAGCGATGTCGGGCATCGACCTGCGGCACAAGCTGCTGCCGGATCAGTTGACCCTGCCGCTGATGTGGTTGGGTCTGGTCGGCTCGATGGACAACCTCTACATGCCGGCCAAGCCCGCCCTGCTGGGCGCAGCAGTCGGTTATGTGTCGCTGTGGACGGTGTGGTGGCTGTTCAAGCAACTCACCGGCAAGGAAGGCATGGGCCACGGCGACTTCAAGCTGCTGGCCGCGCTCGGCGCCTGGTGCGGGCTGAAAGGCATCCTGCCGATCATCCTGATCTCCTCGCTGGTCGGCGCCATCCTGGGCTCGGCCTGGTTGGTTGCCAAGGGCCGCGACCGCACGACCCCGATTCCGTTCGGCCCCTACCTGGCCATCGCCGGCTGGGTGGTGTTCTTCTGGGGCAACGACCTGGTGGACGGCTACCTGCACTTCGCGGGTCTGCGTTGACCCTGGCACGACGATGAGTGATTTCATCGTCGGCCTCACCGGTGGCATCGCCTCCGGCAAAAGTGCCCTGGCCGCCGAGTTCGAAAAGCTGGGTGTGCCGGTCATCGATGCCGATGTGGTTGCGCGGCAAGTCGTGGAGCCCGGCCCCATTCTCGACGCCATCGTGGAACGCTTTGGCCGAGCCATCCTGCTGCCAGATGGCACACTGGACCGGCAAGCGTTACGCAAAATCGTCTTCACCGATCCGATGCAGCGGCTAACGTTGGAAGGCATCACTCACCCAGCCATTCGCTTCGAATTGCAGCGTGCGGCACTGGCAGCCGACGGCTTGTACGCCATCGTAGCCATCCCTTTACTTGCTGAAGCTGGCGGACGAAAAACATACCCTTGGCTTGATCGCATTCTTGTCGTCGATGCCCCCCTGCCAGTGCAGCACGAACGTGTTATGCGCCGCGATGGCGCGACTGCCGAGCTTGCAGATCAAATAATCGCTGCACAGGCCTCGCGCGAACAGCGACTGGCTATTGCCGATGATGTCATCAGCAACGACGCTAGTGCAGATTGGCTAACGCAGGAAGCGCGCAGACTGAATATACGTTATCGCACTGCTTCGCATAGACCAAATTAAGTAACCTGATTAGCTCTATCCCTCAGCCATGAAAGTTGCTTGCCATGCGCAAAACGCGCTCTGGGCAAGCTTTACAGCGCATCAGCGCC
>NZ_JFAQ01000230.1 GCF_001304695.1 Xanthomonas axonopodis | reverse complement strand
CTACCGTGTAGAACCTGGCCCATAGTGCTTCCTTCCAATCGAGGGAAAATAGTGCACCATCAAAGCATGGGATCAAACATCCTAAGGCGCGGCAAGCCACAAGTAGCTCACATGCAACACATGAGGGCCGGGCAACCGGCCATCGTTGCATCTGCGCACATTGCGCCGGACACCTGCACCCGCATAAACTCTGCCGACGCCACGCGGGCGTAGCTCAATGGTAGAGCTGTAGCTTCCCAAGCTACTGACGTGGGTTCGATTCCCATCGCCCGCTCCAGAGCTTCCGCCAAGTCTCTAAGTGCCTGACTTGGCTGGATATTTCGGCCGATTGATGATTCCGAGCGATGCCCCTTGAGGTATCAATCGAGGTATCAATCTTGCCCAAGCCTCTGATGATGTCGCGCTCGGCCGGCCTGTATGCGCGCTTCTTTGTCCCTACCGATCTTCGAGCCTCGATTGGCTCGCGTTACCTTGTCCGATCGCTGGGAAACCGTCGCGGGGACCACGCCAGGCTGGCGGCGGCCACGATGGGGATGGCACTATCGATGGCATTCGATGCCATGCGGAAAGGGAGGACCGTGGATCTGGAAGAACTGCTGGAAAAGGTTCTGGACATGTTCGCGCTCGATCCCGAGCAGATCCGCGAAATCGGGCTGATTGGGGTGGAGGAGCTGGGCGAGGTGGTCTACCACGCCTGGTCGCTCAATGCCGGCGAATTGGACCGGGTGGTGCAGTGGTTTCGCACGCTGCGGGTGGAATTTGTCGGCAAGCACTGCAGCGAACTGATCCGCGCCGGGCGAAGCGGCCCGGTCCTGCCGCGAGCACGCACTGCTGCGCCATCGCTGAGCCCCAGCAGACCCACACGGGCCAAGGCGCTTTACGCTGGGCTGCCCAGCGGCAATACTCGCTTACCCGCCCATACCTTATGTTTTGCCAATGCGCCAGGATTCGCCCGCTTCACCCACCGCCGCCGCCCGGGCTGAACTGCTGGAAGAGCTGCGAAAGCTTGAGCAGGAAGAAGCGCAGCTGAAATACGCCCAGACGCTGGAAGCCTTCGACCAGGTGATCGAGGTGCTTACTCAGTTCGGCAACCGTTTTAATGCCAAGCAAAAATCCCAGATTGCCTCGCTGGCGATGACCGGCAAGACCAAGGGGCCGCTGTCCTCCACTGGCGAAGTGGTCGCCAAGTACTGGATCCCGCATTCCGGCGAAACCTGGTCCGGCCGTGGTCGTACGCCGAAGGCGTTCAAGGCCTGGGAAGGCACCAGCTCTTATAAAGAATGGAAAGCCAATCATCCGGACAAGCGCTTCCCGCTCTATCCGGGTTGAGTCGCCCGACACGTGATGTCGAATGCCCGCAGTGGGAGAGGCGTTGCCTTTGGCCTTGGATATTTTGGTGAATGTTTGGCACACTAGCTGTTCAGTCCCGGCA
>NZ_JFAQ01000023.1 GCF_001304695.1 Xanthomonas axonopodis | reverse complement strand
GCAATGTCCCGGGGGAGAGGTACTTCTCGTCGAAGGGCTCGGCTTTTAGGCACTTGCCAGGTACTTGCTTCGCGCGCCGCGACATTGCTGCGCATTGTCTTTTCGGTGCGATGCGCGCGACACGCAAGGGTCATTTTTACGCTCTACAGTGGCGTGCTTTCTCATTGGCGCGGCGTTGATGCTGCGCAACTAACGGGATTCCATGCAGCGCTTCGATCCGTACCGTGTGCACCTGTCCGTTCTCGCCGTGGCCATCGCCGCATGTTCGCCTGCAGTGCAGGCGCATACCGTCGGCGTGTCATCCGATGCTGCGCGCCTTGCGTCGCCAATACCTCCGGACACGGCATCATTCAACGAGAGTCCGCGTCGCACAGAGACAGCGTCGGTGGCAGAGCATCTCTCAAACGCCGACTTTACAGCCTCGCTCAACGATGCAGCCGGCAGCGACGTGCCCGCAGCAGACGCGCCTGAAGGCGGCCTAACAACCCTCGATGCCATGCAGGTCACCGGCGTGCGCCGCGCCAACGCGGCTGCGGTGGAAAGCAAACGCGCGGCGACCAATATCACCGATGTGATCAGCGCCACCGATGTGCGTGCCTTGCCCGACAGCACCATCGTTGAGGCATTGCGGCGCGTGCCGGGCTTGTCCGTCTTGCCTGCCACCGACAACGAGCATCCCCGCGATGAAGCAGCTACGCCGGTCTTGCGTGGCCTGGGGCCGTCGTACAACAACGTCACCATCGACGGGCTCACCATCGCCTCGCCGGGTACACCGAACGGCACGCTCGGTTCGATCACCCGCGGCGTGCGCCTGGACCTGTTGCCGGCCTCGATGGTCAGCGAATTGCAGGTGGTCAAGACCTTCACCCCCGACCTGGATCCCAACGCCACCGGCGGTGCGATCAACCTGAAAACCCGCAGCGCGTTCGAAAATGGCGGCAAGCCGTTCTTCAGTGCCGAGGCGGCGCTAGGCCACGCCAACGATGTAGGCAAGCCGCGCGATCAGGACGACCCTGGGTATCGCTTGAACGCCACCGGCAGCCGCACCTTCGGGAGCGAGCAGCAGTACGGTGTCACGGTGTCCGCCAACTATCAAACGCTGAGCAGCTACACCGAAACCCATATGACCACCGACACGGTGCACTACGGGTTCTACGACAACAAAGGCGTGCTGCAGACCGGCGACAGTCTCGGCAATGGCTGGGCGGTGCCGCAGCAGGATAAATACTGGTACGTGCAAGATCAGCGCGACCGTTATGGCCTCACCGGCAAGTTCGAGATGCGGCCCAGTGCGGCGCTCGAAGCCTACGCCATGGCCGGCTACTACTATTTCAAGGACGACATGGAGCGCAACGAGGTCATCATCGATCCGCGCAACCGTGGCCAGGTCTTCAATCAGACCGCAACGTCCGGCAGTTATCCCGGTGGCGACATCGAGGTGGGTTATTCGAACCAGATCGTCACCACGCGTACCAAGGTTGCGCAGCTGGGGACGATCTGGCGGCCCACCGATCGCCAGCAGTTTTCCGCGCGTGGTGCGTGGTCGGATGCGACCTACGACGAGCCGATTCGCATGATCAAGTACGCCACCGGCATCAGGCGCCCGGCACCGGTGCCGGTGGGCCAGACCGGCAGTGGCGTGACCGTCAATGCCACGCCCAATTATGCGTTCAACTACGACACTTCCGGCTTGGATCAACGGTTCGGCGTGTCGCCGCAGGCATATGACAACCTGGACAATTACAGCCTGTCGTACTGGCGACCGGACTATAAACGCACCGCGTCCGATCGCATCCTCACCGGTCGGCTCGATTACGGCTTCAATCAAGGCGAAAGCGACCAAGGCATCGGTTTTGCGGCAGGCGTGTCGTATACCACCGACAAGCCGTCCTACGAGATCTATCGCGTCGAGTATCAGCCCAATACGACAGCACCGATGCTCGGTCTGGCCGACGTCGTGGGTACCGGCAGGGCGCCGATGCGCTATGCCGGTTTGAACCTGCTGAGCATCGACCCGAACAAGGCCAATCGCGTGCTGGCGGCCACGCCGTTGAGCGCGTTCAACAGTACCGACCAGCAGGCCTTCAGCAATCAGGACAATTTCACGCATACCGAAAAAACCTTCGGCAGCTATGGCTTGGTCAGCTATCGCAGCGATCGTATGAATGTGCAGGCAGGTGTGCATTTCGACAGCACCAAGCTCGACACGGTGGGCCGCCGCCGGCAGCTGGATGCGGCAACCAATCACTACGTGTATGTCGACAACCCGACCAGTGCGGACTACGACTACCTGCTGCCGTCGGCGGTGATGACCTATCACCTCACCGATGCGCTGGATCTGCGTGCCGGTGCAAGCCGCACGTTGGGCCGCCCGCCGTACGATGCCTATGCGGCGCGTACCTCCATCGGCTTCGTCAATACGACAGACGCCGGCAACCCGAATGCGCAGGGCGTCACCGTCACCATCGGCAACCCCGACATCAAGCCGCGCGTGTCCAACAACCTGGATCTGTCGCTGGAATGGCGGCTTCCCGGCGATTTCGATGCGTTCGCGTCCGCTGCCGTGTTCGACAAGCACATCCAGGACGAGATTTTCACGCTCTCGCGCACCGATAGCTTCACCTTCGACGGCACCACGTACGCGAATGCATTCATCAGCACACCGGCCAATGCGGCCAAGGCGCGTATCCGCGGTGTGGAGTTCAACGGCATCGTCAACACGTTAGGGCCGATCGCGCCGTGGTTGAGCGGCGTCGGTTTCAGCGCGAACCTCGCGTTGCTCGATGGCAGCCTGGACGTGCCTTACAGCGTCGGCAGCGGTAGCAGCGTGACCCAGCGCGAGCGCAAGCTCGACAATCTGGTTGGTCAGCCCGATTACACCGCCAACGCGACGCTGTTCTACAACACTGGTGGGCTGGAACTGCGTGCGGCCTACAACCGGCAAGGCAAGGCGCTGCGCTCCATCGTCAGCAACATCGATTGGCAGGACCTGTATTGGTTGCCGCGTTCGCAACTGGATTTCACCGCCACCTATGCGGTGAGCAAGCAGTTGAGCCTGATTGGCCAGGTCGGCAATCTCACCCACAGCCGTATCACCAGCGTGACCGGCCCCGGGCAGAATCTGCTCAAGGACAGTTACTCGGCGCCCACTACCTATTGGGTGGGTCTGCGGTTTACGCCGTCGTGGTGAGCGCAACCGGTGCAACGGTGGCAATGCGTGCCATCTTGAATTCGATGCCTGCCGTTGACCCAGTTGATTTCAGCAGCGTATGCCAAGCGCGGCAATGCCCGTCCACCGCGCTACCGTTTTGCAACCATCTGCTTGGAGTTGTTCGATGACATCACGCCCCATTGCCGTCCTCGCCGCCGTACTGTACGCAGTCGTGACCACTGCAGCGAGTGCCGCACCGACAGGCGCGGCTGCGATCCAGGCGCGCCTGACCAACCCGCAGGGCGGCCTTGTCGTGGTGGCGCACCGCGGGTGTCATGCCGCCGCGCCACAGCATGGCTTCACCGGGACCGCACCGGAAAACTCGCTGGCGGCATTGGAGCGCTGCATCGCCATCGGCGCCGATGTGATGGAAACCGATGTGCGGCGCGCCGCCGATGGCAGCCTGGTGATGCTGCATGACGCCACCGTGGACCGCACCACCGATGGCACCGGCAAGCTGTCCGAGTTGACCCTGGCCGATCTGCAGAAGCTGCGCCTGCGCAGCGACGAAGGTGGTGCGCAGGCACCGCTGACCGACCAGCGCGTGGTCACGCTCGAGCAGATGCTGGCCAGGGCCAAGGGGCACATCCTGCTCAACCTGGATGTCAAGGATGCGATCTACGTGCAGGTGATCGACGCGGTCGCCCGGGCCGGCATGCAGCATCAGGTGATCGTCAAGGCTGAAGCCGGCATCGCCACGCCGCCGCTGGCAGGGATGGTGCCGTTCAACACCGTGTACTTCTTCCCGATCCTGATCAACGCGCATGGCGATGCCGATCTTGCCGCCATTGCAACGGCACAGACGCGCAATGCGCGGCCGATGGCATTCGAGTTGCCCAAGATAGCCGCCGCGCAATTGCCGGCACTGGCAGCGGTGAGCAAGGCGCACAACGTGCGGCTGATGGTCAATTCGTTGTGGGACGGCTTCATTGCCGGCTATGGCGGAGATGTGGACGCCGAACGCGCCCCTGACAAGGTCTGGGGCCGGATGTACCACGACGGTGTGTCGATCATCCAGACCGATGCGCCGGAAGCCTTGCTGCGCTATCGCGCCAGCTTGGAAAAGCGTTGAGCGGAAGCGACCAGGCGGCCGTCCTACGCGGGGGCAATCAGGTGTAGCACGGCGCGCCGTGCATCGAGCAACGCAACGATCGATACGTCACGTCAACCGAACTGTATATGCAGGCATCGCCATTGCCTGCCGGCAATGCGTGCTGCTACCGAGGGGCGCCGAACGCGCCCCTCGGTGTGAGTGGCCTGATCGTTGCAGGCGCTTCATTCGGTGGTCACGAATAAGATCAGACGGTTGGTCGCAAGGATTCCCACATGTCGCTCAGGATCTGCGCCTGGCCCCTGGGCCAGTGGCTTGTCCGGCTGGTCGCGCAGCTGATCGCCCTGCCAAGACGCCGGGCCGCATAACAGTGGCCGAAATGCGTTTTGCCCTGCATGCTTTGCGCGATGGATGAACAGCCGCAGGCACCAACAGGGATAGATCGCACGCAGCCGCGCCTGCAAGCGCCGAACCATCAGGTCCGCAACGGGCGCCGCTGGCTGCGGTGGCTGCGCTTGAGTGCGGCTGCGCTGCTGAGCGTCCTGCTGCTGGATCTGGCCTTCCCGTTGCCCTTGCCCAAATCGCGCGACACTTCCACCTTGGTGGTCGCGCGCGACGGCACGCCGTTACGTGCATTCGCCGACCGCAATGGCGTATGGCGTTACCCGGTCACGCCGTACAGCGTGTCGCCGTTGTATCTGCAGGCGCTGCTGAACTACGAAGATCGCTGGTTCTGGCGTCATCCGGGCGTCAATCCGTGGGGTCTGCTGCGTGCCGGTGGGCAGTGGCTCGGGCAGGGCCACATCGTGTCCGGCGGCTCCACCCTGACCATGCAGGTGGCACGCATCCTGGACCCGCATACGCGCACGCCGTGGGGCAAGGCCAAGCAGTTGTTGTGCGCGTTACAGCTGGAAGCGCACCTGAGCAAGCACGAGATTCTCATGCTGTATCTGGAGCGCGCGCCCTACGGCGGCACTATCGAGGGGGTAGAGGCGGCCAGCTGGGCGTATCTGGGCAAGCCGGCCAAGGCCTTGTCGCACGCCGAGGCCGCGTTGCTGGCGGTATTGCCGCAGTCGCCCAGCCGCCTGCGCCCGGACCGGCACCCGGAAGCGGCGCAACGCGCACGCGACAAGGTGCTCGACCGCATGGTCGAGCTGGGCGTGTGGTCGCGTGCGCAGGTGGACGATGCACGCATCGAACCGGTGGTCACCCGCTCGTTCAAGCCACCCCTGCATGCGGCCTTGCTGGCGCAGCGCCTGCATAGTGCGCAGCCGCGTAAGGCGCGTATCGTCACGACGCTGGATGTGGAATTGCAGCGTACACTGGAAGAGCGCGTGTCCACGTATTTTTCGCAGCTGCCGGAGCGCACCTCCGCGGCCTTGCTGGTGGTGGACAACGCCACGATGGAAGCGCGCGCTTACGTGGGCTCGGCCAGTTTCGGCGACCGCAAGCGCCTGGGTCAGGTCGACATGGTGCAGGCATGGCGCTCGCCCGGTTCCACGCTCAAGCCGTTCCTGTATGGCATGGCGCTGGACGATGGCCTGATCCATTCCGAAAGCCTGTTGGTGGATGCGCCGCAGAGTTTTGGCGACTACCGTCTCGGCAACTTCGATGCGGCGTTCAACGGCCCGGTGAGCGCGGCCACGGCGTTGCGGCTGTCGTTGAACGTGCCGGCGGTGGGATCTGCTTGATCGCATCGGCCCTACGCGTTTTGCTGCGCGACTGTCCAATGCCGGGATTGCCCTGCATTTTCCTTCCGGCAGCACGCCGTCGCTGGCGTTGATACTAGGTGGCACCGGCGCACAGTTGCAGGAGTTGGTGTGCGCGTTCGCCGCGCTCAATCGCAGCGGCATTGCCGGACGTGTGCGTTATACGCCGGATGATGCGCACATCGATCGCCGCTTGATGTCGCCGGGCGCGGCCTGGATCGTGCGCGAAATTTTGCAAAGTAACCCGCGCCCCGGCTACGGCAGCGGGACGTTCGACACCGCTGCACGCCCCGGCGTGGCGTGGAAGACCGGCACCAGTTACGGCTACCGCGATGCATGGGCCATTGGCGGGACGCGGCGTTACACCGTCGGCGTCTGGGTAGGGCGGCCGGATGGCACCCCGTTGCCGGGCCAGTACGGTGCGGTCACCGCGTTGCCGTTGATGTTCGAAGTCATCGATGCCTTGCCGTGTAGCGCTGGCGACAGTGCGCCATCGCCGATGCCAGCCACCGTGCAGGCAATCAACATCTGCTGGCCGCTGGGCGGCGCTGCCGATCAGACGTCACCGGCCCTCTGCGCACGTCGCGTCGATGCGTATGCACTCGACGGTAACGTGCCACCCACCTTTGCCGAACGCGATGCGCGTCTATGGCAAAGCGGGCAAGTGCGCTTGGACATCGATGCGCGCAGCGGTCAGCGGTTGTCGCAGGAATGCAGCCAACCGCATACGCGCGTACCGCGCACAGTGGCACGCTGGCCGGCGTTGGTCTCGCCCTGGCTCAGTACGTCCGAACGCGCCGCCGCGCAATTGCCGCCATTGGCTGAAGATTGCGCGCCGGACGGCCGCATGACCGGTGGCGGGGTGCTGCGCATCGATGGTCTGCGCGACCGCGCCACGCTTGCGCGGGCCAACGACGCGGCGCGCCCGGGGCGGTTGCAGTTGCGTGCGCTGGGCAGCGAGGCGCGAATCGATTGGCTGCTGGATGGCCGCTGGATTACGCGGACCAACGGAAGACAAGGATTTCAGCGCGATTTCGAAGAAGTCGGGCTGCACACGCGCACCGCAATGGCCAACAATGGCGCATGGACGCAAGTGCGCTTTCGGGTGTTGCGTTGACCGGTTCGCCAACGAAGTACTACCGCTGCGTGGTCAGCGACGGGCACCTGCCCTCCCAACAAACCCTGTCCTGCATATGCGCGGCGAGGGTGGCGGCGCGTCGGGGCCTGGCCGCTTCGTAGGGACGTTGCGTATACGGGGCGCAACCGTTTACGCGCAAGCTGGTGGAAAAAAACAGGCAGGGCGCTCAAGGCGCTGCCCTGTCTGTTTCATCATCGAGTCGATTTAAGGCAACGCTGATCA